>DASXGT010000214.1:0-48873 GCA_036488895.1 Bryobacteraceae bacterium
ATCCGGATATGCGCTGCCCGCAAAGCTCGCGTCGCGCGTTGGCTCTAAGCCAAACTCGGCCTCCCGCTTGGCCTTAATTTCGCGGTACCGGTCATTTTCGAGAAAGCCGGCCTCATCCAGCGCGTCAAAGAGATCTTTTTCGATGTCGCTTACGTCGATCTCACCGGTCATGCGTACGAGTTCGGCGCGCAGGTCGAGAGTAGATTGCTGTCCATCGAAACACTCCAACGCCTGCACTAATGGCGGGGGAACCAGCAGGCTTGCGTCTGAATAGTGGTAGGGGTCCCGGATGTACAAACCCGGCTTGGCCGGATCGTTCGAGGGCATGAAATCCAAGTTGAAACGCAGAGGGGGCAAGACTTCGGACACGACTTATTGTAACGGCGCACAAAAGCGCCCACTTCGAGGCTTGCGGGGTACGGAAACGTATGTACAATAATGGATGTACGTGCGATTTACGTGGGACGAGAGAAAGAAGACTGGTAATCCCCCTAAAGCATCGCGGTATTACCTTCGACTTAGCCCAGGAGGTTTTTGACGACGAGCACCGTGTGGTGCTCGAAAATTATCACTTTGCCGACGAAAGCGAACAGCGAATGCAAGCCATCGGCATGAGCAGAAATCTGCTGTTAGTGGTGGTCATTTTTGTGGACCGCTCTGCGGGCAGCGAGATTGTGATCCATCATTTCAGCGAGAAAGGTTGATGCGTATGAACAAAGCATCTACAGAGAACAATTCCGTTAAGCGTGTGAAGATTAGCCAAGAGACAAGAGATCTATACGAGCAACGCGACCGCAGTCTGGACAATGCCGACCCAGACAATCCAGTATTACCGCCCGAGGTATGGGAGCAGTACGGCGTTATCGGGAAATACTACCGCCCCAAAAAAACGCCAGTCACTGTGCGGATGGACAACGACGTACTCGCTTGGCTCAAGTCAAAAGGCGAAGGACATCTCAGCCGGATTAATGAAATCCTGCGAAAGCAGATGCTCGAAGACCTGAAACATTAGGTCAGCACGAAGGTGCGCATTGCAGCCAGAAACTCATGCGGCACGCGGACGTTGCCCGATATTCCCGAACCTAATTGGACATTGGGCTTGACGGAAGCACCGTGAAAATCCGAACCGCCGGTTGGCAGCAATCCGAATTGCGCCGCTAGCTGCCGATAGTACGCCTGCTTCTCCGCCGAGTGTTCCGAATGACAAACCTCTAAGCCCACCAAGCCTGCGGCTTTCCAATCCGTGAGTGCCGCCGGTTCCTCGTCAGGCGCCAAGCCGATGCGAATGGGATGCGCGATCACCGGTAGGCCGCCACCCGAACGGACCAGCCGGATGGCTTCGGCGGTAGTTTTGCTTTCGCGTTGGATGAACGTAGGAGCCTCCTCCCCGAGATACCGGGTGAAGACATCGCGAAAATCTTTGGCGTAGCCTTTTTCAATCAAAATACTGGCAAAATGGGGACGCCCCGCCAGGCTTCTGCCACGCGCTTCTACTTCCTCGGCGGTAATTTCCACGCCGCGTTCTTTGAGCGCTGCTGCGAGTTTACGATTCCGCGATTCACGCTCAATCCGCTGCTCTGCCAGCCAGTCCTCAAAAGCGGGGGACGGGGCACCGGAAATAAAGTAGGCCAACAGATGTACCGATTTAGGGGAACCGGTTTCCCCATCGGCATAAAACCTGGTGTTTAACTCGATGCCCTGCACCAAGTCCAAGCCAGCTGCCTGCGCGAACGGAATGGCCTTCCGGTATCCTTCGAAGGTGTCATGGTCGGTAATCGCCAGTGACTCTAAATCACTTTTCTTCGCTAAAGCGATTAATGCTTCCGGCGTAAGAGTGCCGTCAGACTCATTCGTGTGGGAGTGAAGATCTATCAAATGGCCGGACATTTAGTGGGTTTTCAAGGCGGCGTAAGTTTGGAACACGAACACCTGTCCGCAGGTGCGTGCGACAAAGCGGCCGGCGCCTAAACTCTTTGCTTTTGTGCGGTTTTCAAAAAAAACAGCGCCATCAGTGCTGTCACCGGACTTCAACTTAGTGCTGACCAGTGTAATTGCCGATGCCGCCGCAGCTGCCTTAAAACTCTTATTCACAAATTGCGCCATGGCAGCCTCCCGGCGTTGTTCATACCCATTCGTGGAGCGGAAATTCGCCAAAGCATAAATGCTGTCCTCATAAAGTAATTGCAGCTTAATCACATCGGTACGGCTTGCTTTCTCGAGTAACGATTCCACCACTTCATCAGCGGAAACGGTTTGCAGCGCGCTTCCATCCTGGCGCACAAATGAAAAATCGGCGGGCTTGACGGTCCAGGAAACTGCGGAGCCATTCGTTACGGTAACCTGAACTACATTAAAATCCTTAATGCGCGGCGGTAACGTGGCGAACATTACAGTAATGCCTTCGTGAGTTAGCGCCTCATAAGATAAACCGTGCGATTCAAACTCAATCGGCGTCTGTCGAGGCGCTCCCGTCAGGTCGCCAGGCTTAGTCTCGGGATCAGAGGGCGACGCCGTGGATTGAACCGAGCCATCGAGCGGTGAGGACTTTCCGATCTGTCCAGGGCTGGCCTGGGTAGAAGCTTTGGCCGGAGGAGCTTGACCTGGAATTAGTTGCGGACTTCCGGTCGCCGCCAGAAGCAGCGTTATGGCGATAAGATTCTGCGCGCGGCTTGGAAACGAACGCACATTGACACATACCATCGAAAGACCCATTTACATAATAGATGAAAAGCGATGTAAGCCAGTCTAACGTGCCAGCGCTTTACTCACGATTTGCTGACAATTTGGCTGTCAGATACCAGCAAAGAACGCCTTTGGGGTGCGCGCCAAACCCTTCCAAATCAATCCGCATAATCGCGCCTTTCTTGAAGTCGACAGACAAATGCGGCGCGCTTAGCAGGTAGACTGCCAGATTATCGAACAATGGATTATGTCCTACCAACAACAAGGCCGATTCATCCCGATGAATTCGAATTTCGTCCCAGACCTGCTCGGGGCTGGAACCGGGGGTTAGAGTTTTTGTTTGCAGGATTTGATTTTCGTAGCCTAGGACATCTTTAGCGATCTGGGCGGTTTGCAGCGCGCGTTTAAAAGGGCTGCTCAAAATCAAGGTGGGTTTCACGCCCGCCTCCGCTACCGTCCTCAAAACTTGACGCAATTTCCGGCGTCCTTCGGGTGTAAGCGCACGTTCGCTATCGCTGAGGCCCAGGCGATCCTCTTCGGCAATTCCATGTCGTAGTAAATAGACATGCATGGCAGTGGTTTCGCCTTTCATTCTGTCATACTGGTCGGGTTATGCTTGCCAGCCAGGAGACACAGGACCGAATCCTGTTAGCAGTCGCCATTGCCGCCGCCGCCCTTATTCATGTGTCGATTGCGGCAAGCCAAATTCTCTTAGGCCTAGGAATACTTCTGCTGTTGCTGTTCCGCGGAAAGCTCCAGTTTCCGCGAATTTGGATACCGCTGGCCGCATTTTTTCTATGGACGGCGCTGGCGGACGTACTTTCCCCCGATCCCTGGGGCGGACGCGCGCAAATCCGCAAGTTTTTTGTGTTTCTTTTCATTCCGTTGGTCTACGGCGTATTTGCCCGGCAATTTTCCAAAGTTTTCTACCTGATGGTGGCTTGGACGGCAGCGGCGAGTGCATCCGGCATCTGGTCACTCGTGCAATATATGATTCATTTCCGGCATGCCACCTACCAAAGTTACGTGGGACGCCGGACCACCGGATTTGAGAGTCATTGGATGACGTTCGGGGCGCTCGAACTGAGCGTCTTTTCTCTGCTACTGGCGCAATATTTTTTTTCAAACCGGAAGATGCCGCTCTGGGCGTATGCGAGCGTGCCGGTACTTTCGGTGGCGATTCTCATTAGCGGGACGCGCAGCATTTGGGGCGCCACCATTCCAGCCGCCTTATATTTGGTCTGGTTCTGGCGGCCCAAAATGATGTTCGCGCTGCCGGTTATTCTGGTAGCGGCGTTCCTTCTATCGCCCCCCACTACGCGTGAGCGTATATTATCGCTCGTTCACCCGGACCCGAACGTGGATTCGAATGAGCATCGCGAGGTCACGTTCCGGACAGGCGTCCAAATGATCAAAGCGCATCCGTGGCTCGGCCTTGGCCCGGAGGAGATCGGCCGGAACTTTAACGCTTATGTACCCGCGGATATTCCGAGACCGCTGCCGATCGGTTATTACCTGCATCTGCATAATATCTACCTGCAGTACGCGGCAGAGCGCGGCATCCCTGGTCTTTTATTGATGCTGTGGTTCATTGGGATGACTGTTTGGGATTGCGTCCAGGGAATTGCGCGGCTACGTGGCACGCCTTCGCAAGAACTGTTCATATTGCATGGGACTATCGCCGTCGTCATCGGAATACTCGTCGGCGGAATTTTCGAATATAACCTGGGCGACAGCGAAGTGTTGATGATGTTTGTCAGCGTAGTGGCGCTCGCATATGCCGCTCTCTATCAGATAAATCATCCAGCGGGCTTGTCGCCCAACGCTGAGACTGTTTCAAAGTGAGGCGGCTCCGGCTCGCGATGCACCACGGCGGTTTGCACGTTGCGAAAGCCGGCCTTCTTTAAAAATCCGCGTAATTCCAGCTCGGTGAAGCCGAGCCACACGTCCGCATATAGTTCACGCGCCTCTTCGAACTGATGGCGCAGTAAATCAATAATGGCGATACGACCGCCGGGCTTCAAAATACGAAAGGCTTCGGCTGCGGCGCGCGCCGGATTCAAGGCATGGTGGAGCGATTGGCTAAAAAATGCCAGGTCCACTTCGCCGTCCGCCAAAGGAACAGCTTCCAGGTCTCCCAACTTGAATTCGAGGTTGCGCAAACCATGCGTATGCGCCAGCTTGGCGCCGAACTCCACCATTTTCTGGGAACTATCAATGGCAATGACCTGTTTCGCGCGCAAAGCGAGCAGTTGCGAAAACGTTCCCTCGCCCGCTCCCAGATCGGCAATCACCAAAGGCGGCAACAGCCGCAGAAGCACTTCGCCTAACCCCTCCCAGGAACGACCTGGCAAATATTCGCGGCCAAATTTACCGGCAAGCGCATCAAAGTAGCTGCGCATTTTGTCGCGGCGCTTGCTCACAACGAGTTTCAGCGCATGCTTGTCGGGCTCGGCCTCGGGAATTTCCGCAGCTGCATGCTGTAATGTAGCCATGAGCTGAGAGACGGCCTTGCCATCCGCGCCGCGTAAGGTCTTCAGTTTATAGAAAATTTGCTTGCCGGTACGCCTGTCTTCCAGCAGTCCGGCTTGTTTCAATTGGGCTAAATGGGTGGATATTTGGCTTTGACCTTTCGCCAGAATCTCTTGAAGTTCAGCCACGGATAATTCTTCCCGCTCCAAGAGCAACAGAAGACGTACTCTGGTTGTATCCCCGAGCAGGCGCATCGATTTGAGCAGCAAAGACATTAAATATCAACATATCAAGATTCTTAGATATAATAAAAGCGAGGTTTTAAAAGCGCATGAGTTCCGCAACTCTTCAAACTGCCATTGAATTCAAAGTCGCCGATATGGCGCTGGCCGAATGGGGCCGCAAAGAGATTTCCATCGCCGAGCACGAAATGCCAGGTTTGATGGCTATACGCCGCAAGCACGCAGCCAGCAAACCGCTGGCGGGTGTTCGCGTCACCGGCTCGCTGCATATGACGATTCAGACCGCCGTCTTGATTGAGACGCTGGTGGATCTAGGCGCAACCGTGCGCTGGGCAAGCTGCAATATTTTCTCGACGCAGGATCACGCCGCGGCCGCTATTGCCGCCGCCGGTGTGCCGGTCTTCGCCTGGAAGGGTGAATCGCTCGAAGAATATTGGTGGTGTACCTACCAGGCGCTCAGCCACGCAGACGGCAAGGGACCGGAACTGGTAGTAGACGATGGCGGCGACGTCACGCTGCTCATCCATAAAGGCTACGAGCTTGAAAACGGCGATAATTGGGTCAATACGCCTTCTGGAAACCACGAAGAGCAGGTGATTAAAGATCTTCTGAAAAAGGTTTACGCCGAAGATCCCAAGCATTGGCACAATACGGCGAAGGACTGGCGCGGTGTTTCCGAGGAAACCACCACCGGCGTGCACCGCCTTTACAAGATGCAGGAACAAGGCAAGCTGCTGGTTCCGGCCATCAATGTGAACGATTCGGTGACCAAATCCAAGTTCGACAACTTGTATGGCTGCCGCGAATCGCTGGCTGACGGTATCAAGCGCGCTACCGACGTAATGGTGGCCGGCAAAGTGGCCGTGGTCTGCGGCTACGGCGATGTGGGCAAAGGTTCTTCGCATTCTCTGCGCGGCATGGGCGCGCGCGTGATCGTTACCGAGATCGATCCGATCAACGCACTGCAAGCCGCCATGGAAGGCTTCGAAGTCACGACCATCGAAGACACGTTGGGACGCGGCGACATCTACGTCACCACCACCGGTAACGTGGACATCATCACGCTTGAGCACATGCAACACATGAAGGATCAGGCGATTGTCTGCAATATCGGCCATTTCGATAATGAGATTCAGATCGACCGGCTCAATGAAGCGCCGGGCGTTAACCGCACCAACATCAAGCCGCAAGTAGACATGTACACGTTCCCCAGCGGCAACAGCATCTTCATGCTGGCCGAAGGGCGTCTGGTCAACCTGGGCTGCGCTACCGGCCATCCGAGCTTTGTGATGAGCAACAGCTTCGCCAACCAGACGCTGGCCCAGCTTGATCTGTGGAAGAACAAAGACACCTACAAGGTGGGCGTTTACACTCTTCCGAAGAAGCTGGACGAGGAAGTGGCTCGGCTGCACCTCGAAAAAATTGGCGTGAAGCTCACCACATTGACGCCGAAGCAGGCCGAATATCTGGGCGTTTCGCCGGATGGCCCGTACAAGCCGGATCATTACCGTTACTAAACTTGAGACTTATTTCATCCGGGGATCACTTCTTTCCCAGAGGTTCCCCGGATGAAATTACCGACTATTGCCCTGCTCTGTTTTCTATATGCCGCTCCCGCGGCACAGCCGTTTGGATTCCAGACTAACTCCAAGCCGCACAAAGTCAAAAAGCACAAAGCGAAAAAGCACCGGACGCGGTAATCCGTTTTGTCATTGCTCTGTTGTCATGTGGCAGGCGGTCCGAGTAAGCTTGAAATATCACTCAGACGCTCGCCATGCGACTTTTTACCGCCATCCTTTTACCGCCGGAGATGCTATTGCGGCTGGAACGCCTGCTGAGCGCACTGCGGCCGGAGGCGCTGATCAAATGGAGTCCGCTGGATAACTTGCACATTACGGTCAAGTTCATTGGGAACTGGCCGGAGAACCGGCTCCCCGAGCTGAATGCGGCGCTGGCGGCAATTCCACCGCGCGACTCGTTTGAAATACATATTTGTGATCTCGGCTGGTTTCCGGACAATCGTTCTCCTCGCGTGCTGTGGGCCGGCGTGCAGAATTGCCCGGCGCTGCTTGAACTTGCCAAAGAGACGGAGGCGCGGCTGGAGGCCCTCGGAATCGCGAAAGAAGATCGCGCCTTTGCTCCGCATCTCACGCTGGCGCGCATCAAGAACCCGATCCCGCTGAACCGGTTACGAGAGAGAGTAGAGGAGTTGCAGCCCGCGGATCTAGGCACGTTTCGAGCCCGCTCCTTCAGCCTTTTTCGCAGCGACCCCGGATCGAATGCCAGCGTTTATCGAAACCTGCGCGACTACCGTTTTGAATCGGCCATGGCAGTTTCCTGATATTTACTATCCTGACCCTAGGTATCGTGATTTCACCCTCCTCTTCGCTCACTCTCATAGCATCCACCCTGTTCGCGTATCTGATTGGCGGAATGCCCTTTGGCTATTGGTTCGTACGCCTGACTTCCGGCAAGGACATCCGGAGCATGGGCAGCGGAAACATTGGCGCTACCAATGTGCACCGCACCCAGGGCAATAAGGCGGGGTTAATCGTGCTGCTCCTGGACATCTTGAAAGGCTTTCTGGCTGTATGGTTGGCGGCGCGCCTGACAGGAGAGAGTACAACGGCGGTGGCGTTCGCGGCTGTTGCGGTGATGCTAGGCCATTGCTATCCGGTCTTCCTGCGTTTCAAGGGCGGTAAGGCGGTGGCGACCTTCATCGGCGCATTCCTCTTTCTGACTCCGCTTGCCCTAGCTTGCACGACCATCGTTTTCGTCCTGGTAGTTTCGGTCAGCGGGTATATTTCACTGGGCTCTATTATCGGCGCCCTGGTTTTCCCGTTTGCGGTTTGGTTTTTTGAGCATGCGCCAAACGAGATAGTAGCCGCCTCCATCTGTGCTTCGCTGCTGGTCATTTACCGGCACAAAGCAAATATCATGCGCTTGCGGGCCGGCAACGAAAATATTTTTTCGTTTAAAGGGAAAAAAGCTTGAAGCGGCTGGCGGTGCTAGGCGCCGGAAGCTGGGGAACGGCACTGGCTATTGCTCTGGCGCCGCGCTTCGAAGAAGTGCGGCTGTGGGCGCGCGACTCCGCAAAAGCCCAAGAAATCTCGGCCGCCCGCGAAAACCGGATCTATCTGCCGGGCTTTCGCCTTCCCGATTGCATCATCGTCTCGCATGAAATAGCGGAATCGCTCGCCAGCGCGGATGTGATTTTGAGCGTGGCGCCGTCTAAACATTTGCGGCTGGTGTTAGAATCCGCGGCCGCGCTGATTCCGGCTGGAATACCCATTGTCAGCGCCACCAAGGGCATTGAAGAGGAAACCCTCTATCGCATGTCACAGGTGGTCGCTGAGAGTTTGCGGCGGCCCGCGCATTCACCCATCGCGGTTTTATCCGGCCCAACCTTTGCGTTGGAAATCGCGGCTGGAGAGCCTGCCGCAGTGGTGATTGCCTCTGACGATACAGGGCTGGCGGAGCAAATTCAGAAGGCATTTGCGACACCCGCCCTACGCCTATACGCCAGCCGCGACGTGGTTGGGGTGGAAATTGGCGCGGCACTCAAGAACGTAATCGCCATCGGGGCTGGAATTTGCCAGGGGCTGGGATTGGGCAGTAACAGCGTGGCAGCCCTGGTGACGCGCGGCTTAGCCGAAATCACGCGCCTGGCGCTGGCCATGGATGCGAATCCGGGCACGCTTAGCGGGTTGGCCGGTCTGGGGGATTTGGTATTGACCGCCACCGGTAACCTCTCGCGTAACCGCTCGGTCGGCATGCGGCTGGGGCAGGGCCAGAAATTGCCTGAGATTCTGGCGGCTACAACCATGGTGGCCGAGGGCGTCTCTACCTGCCGCGCCGCGCACTTGCTTGGAAGGAAGCATGGCGTGGATCTTCCTATCATCCAGCGCATGTATGAAGTGCTGTACGAAGGAAAAGACCCGCGCGCCGCCATTAAACAGTTAATGGAACGGCCACTGACCAGCGAATAGCTACTTACGCTTTTGATGCTCTAGCCACAAATAGAAGCCGACGATGGTTTTGCCGTCCTGAATCTTGCCTTCGAGAATCCACTCGCGTACTTTTTTCTTCGAAAACCATTTCATTTCGATGCGTTCATCTTCCATTGGCTGCTGTTGGCCTTCCGTCAGATCCCGCGCGAGAAAGACATTCATCTTCTCCGCTACATAACCAGGGCTGGCCCAATAGGAAGTTAGCTTGGTCCACTTCTTCGCTTTGTACCCGGTCTCTTCCGTGAGTTCGCGCTTTGCAGCTTGCAGAGCCGTTTCGCCCGGATCGATTCGGCCGGCGGGAAGTTCCCATAGGTCTGTTTCCGCCGGTAAACGGAACTGCTTCACCAGGAGGATGCGGTTCTTCTCATCCACCGCCATCATGACCGCTGAACCCGGATGCCGGATGATGGAGCGGTGTATTTCGAAACCGCTCGAATCATGCGCTACTTCATCCACCACGGTGAAGAGTTTATTTTTGAGTAGTTCTTTGGAAGAGATGATCTTCATATCAGACGGCCCGGCTTAAAACGCGGTTCAACCTTTGCACAAAAATGCCGGGGTTCTCCACCGGGAGTCCTTCCACTAACAGCGCTTGTTCCAGCAGCAGCCACGCGGCGTCCTGAATAAGTCCGTCGTCGGTAGAGCCTTGCAGCTTCTTTACGATTTCGTGGTCCGGATTCACTTCCAGCGTCGGCTTGGGCGAGGGCATTTGGTTTTGTCCCATGGCGCGCAGCATCTGCTGCATTTTCATGGAAGGCTCGTCTTCATCTGAAACGATACAGCTTGGGCTATCGGCCAAACGCATGGAGGCTTTTACATCTTTTACGCTGTCGCCCAACGCGCTTCTTAGCTTCTCCAGCAGCGGCTTCAGGTCTTCACTCTTGTCCTGATCCGCCGCATCCTTTAGGTCTTCACCAGCAGAGCTCTTGTTGACCGCCTTAAGCTCCACGCCGTCATACTTGTCGACGCCGCTGAACACAAATTCGTCGATGTCATCGTCGAGGAGAAGGACTTCGATGTACTTCTTCTTGTAGATTTCCAAAAGTGGCGAGGTGCGCAAAACGTCCGCAGTCGCACCGGTGATGAAGTAAATGCCCTTTTGATCGGGCTTCATGCGCGCCTTCACATCAGCGAAACTAGTCCAACCGTCCGCTTTTGTCGATTTCACGCGTACCAGGTCGAGCAAAGCATCGCGGTTCGCGAAATCGCTGTAGAGACCTTCTTTCAGAGGCCGGTTGAACTCCGCAATGAACTGGAGGTACTGCTCGGGGTTGCTGTTGGCAGTGGATTTCAGCTCGGAAAGGACCTTCTTGACGCTGGCGGTCCTGATGGAGCTCAAGATCTTGTTCTGTTGCAGGATCTCGCGGCTGACATTCAGCGGTAAATCTTCGCTGTCGATAATGCCGCGCAGAAAGCGCAGGTAGGTAGGGAGGAGTTCCTTGGAATCGTCCGTAATGAAGACGCGCTTGACGTAGAGTTTCACGCCCGGCTTGTAATCGGCCTGATAGAGATCGACGGGAGCCTTCGATGGAATATAGAAAAGCGTGGTGTATTCCATGGTTCCTTCGGCCTTCGTATGGAACCAGAACATGGGGCCTTCCCAATCGCCGGAGATCGTCTTATAGAGCTCTTTATAATCTTCGTCTTTTAGTTCGCTCTTAGGCCGTTTCCAAAGCGCTCTGGCGGAATTGATCTGCTCAGTGGCCCGCTTCTTGACGGACTTCTTCTCGGTCTCGTCCCATTCACTCTTGTCAGCGGTGAGGTAGATGGGGAAGGCAATGTGATTGGAATATTTTTTGATGATCTCGCGCAGCTTCCAACCGTTGGCGTATTCTTTGCCTTCGTCGTTGAAGTAAAGCGTCACCGTTGTGCCCTGCTGTGCGCGCTCGGCGGGCTCGATTTCGAAACCGTTCTTGCCGTCGCTCACCCAACGCCACGCCACGTCTTCACCGGCTTTTCGTGAGATGACCTGGACTCGATCGGCGACCATAAAAGCGCTGTAGAAACCGACGCCAAACTGGCCGATCAAGTTGGAATCGCGTTTGGCATCGCCTGATAGATGAGAGAGGAAGTTCTTGGTGCCCGAGCGCGCAATGGTGCCCAGGTGAGACACCAGGTCCTCGTCATTCATTCCGATCCCGGTGTCGCTGATGGTGAGAGTATGCTGCACCTCGTCCAGTTCCAGGTCGATACGGGGCTCGAAGGCGAGAGACTTGTAAGGCTCCTCGGTGAGTGTCAGGTACTTAAGCTTGTCGAGCGCGTCCGAGGCGTTCGAGACCAGTTCGCGGAGAAAAATCTCCGGATGAGAGTAGAGGGAGTGAATAATCAACTGCAAGAGTTGATTGACTTCAGTTTGAAATTCGCGTTTTTGCATCGAGACAGATAGACTTCATTGTCTCAAATGCGGCACTTTATTCGCTCCGCAAAGCCTCTACGGGATTGACCGATGCGGCACGGCGCGCAGGGATATAGCTCGCCAAGAGCGCCGAAATGCCCAGCACGGCGCCGACAGCGGCCAACGTCGGTACATCCCAAGTGCGAACGCCGAATAGCAATCCGCGCATCAATGTCGCGGCGGCCACGGAACACACGAGGCCGATCACAATACCAACGGCGGTCAAGCGTCCGGCTTCTTTTAGTATGAGCTGGTAGACAGAGCTGGTCTGCGCGCCAAGCGCCATACGGACTCCGATTTCGCGGGTTCTCTGGCTCACTGAATAAGCAACCACTCCGTAAAGACCAACCACCCCCAGCAGCAAGGCCAGGGCTGCGAAACCTCCCACGAGCCAAGCTGAGGAGCGATGCAGGTAAGCGGACTGCGAGTTGTTGATTCTGTCGCTCATTGACTCTCCTTCTGCCGTTACAATGCCGGGGTCGATCTGGCGGACTGTAGCCGTCAACGTGGGTAGTAGCGACTGCTCAGCTTGCGAGGTCCGAACGACCAGAATGAACATATTCCCTGGTTCTTGGTTAAAGGGATAATAAAGCGCTGGCCGGTTCACTGTATCCAGTTGCCCTTCCTTGATGTCTTGCACGATGCCGATGATTTCAATGGGCACGGATGGGACCAAAAGGCTGGAAATCTGCTTGCCGATAGGATCTTCGCCCGGGAAATATTGTTTTGCCATGGCCTGGTTAATAATCGCCACGCGTGGTTTTGATGAATCTTCCGCTTCGGTAAAGTAACGCCCGCGCAAAAGCTTCGCTCCCAGTGTTGTGAAATAGCCGGGGCTAATGTTGCGCTCGGGCGTTTCATTGTGTTCTCCGTGCCAAGGCCGTCCCATCACCCGGAACCATGTTGTGTCACCCCAGCCAGTCACTGGGATATCGCTGGTAGCGCCAACAGATTTCACGCCAGGCAGACTTGCAATTCGGCCCACCAGTTGCCGCTGCAGTGCAATCTCCTGCTCCTTCTTCGGATAGCTGGCTTGTGGCGCCGCGACCAGCAGCGTGGCCAGGTGATCCGGCTGCAACCCAATATCCACGTGAAGCAAAAGATACAGACTCTTGCCCAGCAATCCGGCACCCGCGAGCAGCACCATGGCGGTGGCCAGTTCAACCACTACGAGTTTTGAACCAAGACGCCGCCAGGTATTTCCCGCGGAGCCGCGGCTGCCTTCGGTCAAACCCTGCCGCATTGCCATTCCCGCTCCCAGATGTAATGCCGGAGTGACCGAGAACAGAATCGCAGCGAGCACGGCAATCACACCAGCGAACGCCAAAACATGAATGTTTAAACTGAGGCCTCGCAGGTATGGCATATGGGTCAGCATATCCTCCGAAATCAGTCCGGTCAGGAGGCGTATGGCCTCATATGCAGCCACCAGGCCAATCAAGGTACCAGACGCGACTAGAACTAATGCTTCCGTTACAAATTGGCCCATCAATCGAACGGATGACGCGCCAATGGCGCTCCGAACCGCCATCTCGCGCTTCCGGCTTTCCGCGCGCACCAGCAGCAGACTCGCCACGTTAACACTGGCGATTAGCAGCAGCAAACCCGCTCCGCTCAGCAGCACCAAAAGAATTGGACGAATATCGCCCAAAATCACGTCTGTCAGCATCGCTAGTGCCGCGCCTTGATCGCGATTGGAATCGGGATACTGCTTTTCCAGCTGTTTCGCAATCGCCTTCACATTGGCTAACGCGGTCTGTAACTCGACGCCGTCCTTTAGCTGTGCTACACCGTAGAGACGGTGGCAACCGCGCTGTAAATCACATTGGTTGGAGGCGTGAAAGGCGGTCCAAAACTCGGCAGGCTCCACGGGAGCAAAATGAAACGCCGGCGGCAGTACGCCGATAATCACGTTCGGCGCCCCATTCAGCGTCACCACCTGTCCCAACACATCGGGTTTTCCGCCATAACGTTTCTGCCAAGCAGCGTAGCTCAGCAGGACCGTGCGGGAAGCGGCCGGCAAGTCTTCACCAGCATGAAAATCGCGCCCCAGCACAGGAATCACCCCCAGCGCGTGAAAGAACCCGTCACTCACGCGCGCGCCACTGGCTGGTTGTGCACCGACCGGAGTATTCAATACGAAACCGGTATGGTGATACACCTCTAGCGAGCGAAACACTGTATTCAGTTTTTTCCAATCGAGGTAATCGAGATACGAAAGGTTAGCGTGCGGAGATAAAGGGATGGATTCAAACACGGCCACCAGCCGTTCCGGATTTTTGTACGGCAATGGTTTTATGAGCGCTGCATCCACAAAAGCAAAGATGGCCACGCTGGCGCAAATGCCCAGAGCCAGCATAAAGACCGCGGTACAAGTGAACCCCAAATTTTTCCGCAATTGCCGGAATGCAAAGCGGAGATCCTGTAATAGGTTTTCGAGCAACGGAATGGTGTTCCGGTCGCGGTAAGCCTGTTTAGTAGACTCCACGCCGCCTAATTTCAAAAGCGCCTCACGCCGCGCCTGTTCGGGATTCATGCCGGTGCGCAGGTTATCGTCGATATGCAGTTGCAGATGAGCCTCAAGCTCCGCTGCAAAATCACGTTCTCGCGTCCCACTCGGTACAATGCCGGCCAGTCTCAATAGCCACGCCCGCAGTCGCTTCATATTGCATCCTCGGAAGGAGCTAGGAACCGAGCCAGAATCGCCGTGGTCTGCTCCCAATTTCGGGTTTCCTGTTCCAGTTGCTTCCGGCCAGCGCGCGTGAGCTTGTAGAACTTGGCTTTGCGGTTGTTCTCAGAAACGCCCCATTCAGACGAGATAGACCCTTCCTGCTCCAGTTTCAGCAGCGCCGGATACAACGTCCCGTAGTTCAAAGAGAGGAGATTCCCGCTGGTCTGTTCAATGCGGCGAGCAATACCATAGCCGTGAAGCGGTCCCATCGCCTCAATGGTTTTTAAAACCATCAGCGCCAGAGTTCCCTGCAAAACATCTGCTTTATCGCCCATGCATTTTACTCCTATTGGATTGCCATATAAATGATGGCAGATTCTCTATGGGAATGCAATAGGTGGCGCACCCCTTTCGACTTGATATGATCGCCGGGAGACTGGGAGCATCCAACATCCATGATTGACAAAACATCTCGCAGATTTTTCCTCGGTGCGGTTACGGCCGCGGCTGCCACGCGCGTTTGGGGGGCGAATGACAAGATCAACGTCGGAATCATTGGCCTGGGCGGCCGCGGGTCCACGCATCTAAACATTTACTCGAAGATGTCCGACGTACGCGTGGCGGGGCTTTGCGACGTAGACCAGTCAGCACTCGAACGGGCGCAAGCCACGCTTCTTAAAAACACCGGAGGCAAGGCCAAGGAATTCGGCGACATGCGTGAAGCGTATGCCGATTCCTCCATTGAAGCTGTTTCCATTGCCACCCCTAACCATTGGCACGCGCTGGCGGCGATTTGGGCCATGCAGGCAGGCAAGGATGTTTACGGCGAGAAGCCCGCTTGCTACAACATTCACGAAGGGCTGCGAATGATTGAGGTGATGCATGAAACCAAGCGCATGATGCAGGTGGGGTCGCAGCACCGCAGTACGCCTTTCAAGATCAAGGCCATGGAGGCGATGCACGGCGGCCTGATTGGAGACATCTACCTATCCAAGGGACTTTGTTTTAAGCGGCGCGCGTCGATCGGACATGCGGCGGATGCGCCAACACCCGCCGGGGTGAATTGGGACATGTTCCTGGGACCGGCGCCCTTGCGGCCGTTCAACCCGCTGCGCTTCAAATACAACTGGCACTGGTTCTGGGATACGGGCAATGGAGACATCGGCAATCAGGGCGTGCATGAAATTGGCATCTGCCGCTGGGGGCTGGGTGATCCGCAATGGCCCAAGACCGCTTTCGCGCAGGGCGGCAAATACGCGTATACAGACGACCAGGAAACACCGAACACGCTGTTGGCCAGCTATAACTACGGTGGCCGCGAAATTGTGTTTGAAGTGCGGGGCCTGCTAACCGGCAGCGAAGGTTTTCCTGTCGCTCGTAAAGGCGGGGCGCCGGCCGCGGGAGCAGTAGCGCCTCCCACGTCTACCGCCCCTATCGCCACGGTTCCAAAAGCGGGAGCGCCGCTGAATGTTATGGTAGGCAACCTTTTCTACGGTACCGAGGGATGGGCAGCCATGAGCGACGGTGGATTTCAGGCGTTCAAAGGCGAGAGTAATGAACTGGTTATGGATGAGCGGCCCGAAAAAGGTCACGACGCCACGGGTTTGCACATGCAGAATTTTCTCGCCGCTTGCCGGTCGCGAAATTATAAAGAACTGCATGACGGCCTGGAGAATGCATTTCTGAGCGCGTCCATGTGCCACTTGGCGAATATCAGCTACCGAACGGGGCGTCAACTCACGATTGAAGCCGGACCGAAGTTTACTAATGACCCCGAAGCAAATAAATTCATGACTCGTAAGGAATATCGCAAGCCTTACGTTGTCTAGGCATGCCAAATCCCTGGTTGCATTGGTGGACTGACAGCGTTTCCCTGCTCGCGCAACCCACTTACCCGCGGCTGCTACTGGCCATGCTGCTTGGCTCGGTGATTGGGGCAGAACGGCAGTGGCGGCAACGGGCAGCAGGACTGCGCACCAACACGCTGGTTTGTTTCGGCGCAGCGGCGTTCGTCGATCTAGCTACGACCGTCGGCGGCCCGAACAACACGAACGTAATTGCGTATGTGGTTTCCGGCGTCGGATTTCTGGGCGCCGGAGCCATTATGAAAGACGGCGGCAGCATCCGCGGTCTTAACACGGCGGCCACGCTTTGGTGCTCGGCAGCCGTGGGAGCATGCGCCGGCGCGGGTGAGATGCTGGACGCAGTCTTCGTCACAATCCTGCTGGTCACTATCAATTTGGCGCTGCGGCCGCTGTCCCGCGTGATTGACAAACGGTCGCTGGCGGCCACGCGCAACGTGGGCATTTACCGGCTGGTAATTATTTCTTCTCGGGAGCATGAAAAGGCTGTAAGTGCGCTCATTCTGCGGTCCTTGGCCGCGCGGCCGCTAACTTTGCGTGAATTACGAACCGAAGAAACGGAAGAAAGCGACGAAGTACTGATTCAAGCCGTGGTGGAATCGGGCAACCGGGATAAACTGCTGGTCGAAAAACTTGCCGCCGAGCTAAAGGTCGATCCGAGTGTAACCGGAGTCGAGTGGGCGGAAACAAGTCTAGATGCCGACTGACGCTTTTCGCCCAGTCATGCGCCAAACCTGGCGCGCCCTCACTTTTCTGCATTGGCGCTATGAACCGGATGCGATTCGCCGCACACTGCCCGCCGGCCTCACGCTGGATACCTTCGATGGGTCCGCATGGGTTGGGTTAGTTCCTTTTGAACTTGCGGACGTTGCGCCGCCGGGCCTTCCCGCTATGCCGTGGCTATCGCGGTTCCCTGAGACCAACGTGCGGACTTACGTTCTGGGTCCCGACGGTGTGCCCGGGGTTTGGTTCTTCACACTGGAAGCCGGCCGTTTGCTCGCCGTCATGGGCGCCCGCTCGTGGTATCACTTGCCCTATCGCTGGGCGAAGATGGCAGTCCATGAGCAAGGCACACGGCTGGAATACCGAAGTGCAAGGAACAGGTTATTCGGAAAGGGCCGGACAGACATTGCCGTGGAAGAAGGCGCCGGCATGCAGCCGGGCGAACTGGACCATTTCCTAACAGCCCGGTTTCGTTTATATGCAGCTTCCCGGAGCCGCATTGCATTTGCTCCTGTACAGCACGCGCCATGGCCCCTCCAGCATGCTCGCGTTTTACGCTTGGAAGAAGACTTGGTAGAAAATTCCGGCGTACCGCGTCCACAAGGAGAGCCGCTGGTTCATTTTTCGCGGGAGTTGAAAATCAAAGCCGGCGCTTTGCAGTGGTTATGACGATATAGCTTATAAACAGGGCCTGAGCACACAAAATTGATAGAACCTGAAAATCAACCGCTCTCTATCCTCGAATATATCCAGCAGACCTGGAACACGCTCTCGCGTTCCAACGCCGATTTGGCAAAGGCGGCGGTGGATCCTAAATTTCGCCCGGAACCGGATGGCCGATGGCCCGTGTATATCGCACGTGGCGAAGATGCGCGGAAAGTGCAACAAGACTTGCGGCGTGAGATGCCGGCAGCCAGCTTCCAGGCAATTGAAATCCGGCAGCTTCCGGAAAGCCTGAACACATTAAAAGAGCAAGGCTTGCTGTATTTACCGAAACCCTATGTCGTGCCGGGTGGACGGTTCAACGAAATGTACGGCTGGGATAGCTATTTCATCCAGGTTGGATTGCTGAACGCCGATAAAATCGAAATGGCTAAAAACTTGGCCGACAACTTCCTCTATCAAATGAAGTATTACGGCAAGATTCTAAATGCAAACCGGACTTACTATCTCAACCGTTCGCAGCCTCCGTTCCTGACGCAAATGGTGCTGGGGGTTTATGCCAAAATGCGAGACCGCCGGTGGTTGGAAGACGCTTTGCCATTGATAGAGAACTATTACGAATTATGGGCGGCCGAGCCGCATATGACTCCGGAGACTGGGCTCGCCCGCTATTGGGATTTCGGCGAAGGTCCCGCTCCAGAAGTGGTTTCAGCGGAGCGCGACGCCAAAGGGCGAACGCATTACGACCTGGTTAAGGATTATTTCAAGACTCATCACATTACTGCATACAATCTAAACCAGTATTACGATGCGAAAACCAATCAACTAACGGCGCTCTTTTATAAGGGCGATCGGTCGATGCGTGAATCGGGTTTTGATCCATCGAATCGTTTCGGACCATTCAACATCGACGTCATTCACTATAATCCGGTATGTTTAAATTCCCTGCTCTACCTGATGGAGACGCAGATCGCGGAGATTCTCAAAGAATTAGGGCGGCGGGCAAACGACACGGAGCCTTGGCTACAACGGGCCAAAGCGCGTGCCGAACGGATCAATCGTCTGATGTGGGACGAAAAGCACGGCCTCTACTATGACTATGATTTTGTCACTACGCGCGTACGGCATTATCCGTTTCTTACGACGTTCTACCCGATGTGGGCTGGCTTCGCGACACCGCACCAGGCCGCAAAAATCGTGAAGAACCTGCCGCTATTCGAAAAAAAGGGCGGATTGCAAACAAGTACGTTTGACAGCGGCAACCAGTGGGATTCGCCATTCGGATGGGCGCCTTTGCAGATGATTGCGGTGGAAGGTCTCAGGCGCTACGGCTATCACGAAGACGCTGGGCGGATTTCGCTCAAATGGCTCACGCTCGTACAGCATGAATATGTGCGGCAGGGCTACATCGTGGAAAAGTACGACGTGATCGCCGGCGGTTCCAACGTGAGTGCGGAGATTCATTTCGGCTATAGCGCGAACCAAGCCGGATTCGGATGGACGAATGCAGTTTTCACCGAACTCTATAACGCGCTTTCGCCGCAAGACCAACAGCGCCTGTTGGCGCGCTAGCTACTGGGCGCTCGACGGCAAGCGAGAATAGGACGATGCCACACGATAGAGATAGCGGAGCAATGCCGGCCGGACCCTGCTGCATGGTTATTTTTGGAGCAGCCGGCGATTTAACGAAAAGACTGGTTGTGCCGTCACTTTACAACCTCGCCTGCGCCAAGCTGTTGCCTGCGGAGTTCACCATTGTAGGGGTAGATTTAGCCGATCATGACGACGCGGCCTGGCGTCAATCGCTGGAAGAGATGACGCGCGCGTTCGTGCAGAGCACCGGTCAGGCGGACACGGTGGAGCAGGATGTTTGGAATTGGCTTACCAGCAGGATGTTCTATCTGCGCGGAGACCTGAACGATCCGGCAAGCTATGAAAATGTAAAATCAAAGTTAAGCGGATTGGACGCCGATTATCACACTGGGGGCAACTATCTCTTCTACCTGGCCGTTGCCGACCGTTTCTTCGGGCCGGTGGTGGAGCATTTGGGGCACAGCGGATTGGCGGCCGAGCAGAACGGCCAGTGGCGGCGCGTAGTGGTGGAAAAACCATTCGGCCACGATCTGGCTTCGGCCAAAGCGCTAAACCAACAAATTCTGGCCGTTCTCAGCGAGACGCAAATTTACCGCATAGACCATTTCCTAGGCAAGGAAACGGTGCAGAACATTATGATGTTCCGTTTTGCCAGCGGACTTTTCGAACCGCTGTGGAACCGTGACCGCATCGATCATGTGCAGATTACGGCCGCCGAGACGGTAGGCGTTGAAAGGCGTGGGAGTTTCTACGAAAAAACCGGCGCGCTGCGTGACATGATTCCGAACCACGTCTTCCAACTTGTGGCCATGACCGCCATGGAAGCGCCGAATTCACTGAGCGCCGATGCCGTGCGTTCCGAAAAAGCCAAGGTGATTGAGGCAATCCGGGTCTGCGATACGCAAGATGTTCCCTGCACCGCGGTGCGCGGCCAGTACGTGGAGGGTACGATTGGCGACCAAACGGTGCCCGGCTACCGCTCTGAGGCGGACGTCTCCCCGGCATCGGACATTGAGACGTACGCAGCCATGAAGCTCACTATCGATAATTGGCGTTGGTCGGGCGTGCCGTTTTATATACGCACGGGAAAAAGGCTCAGCCTGCGCAGAACTCATATTGCCATCCGTTTCAAGGACACGCCGCCCGCGCTACTGCGCAACTCCCATGCGCAAACGCCTTTGCCGAACTGGCTGTTGCTGCGAATTCAACCGGATGAAGGCATCGCGATCGAGTTTGGCGCCAAGGTTCCCGGACCGGCTTTGCGGCTCGGCGATGTACGCATGGACTTCAAATACCGGGATTATTTCGGAACCGCTCCGGCGACGGGATACGAAACGCTGATCTATGACGTCATGATTGGCGACGCCACGCTGTTCCAAAGGGCCGACAACATTGAGGCCGGCTGGCGCGTGGTGCAACCGGTGATCGATTATTGGACAGCGCATAAGCCGGATCATCTTCCCTACTACGCCGCGGGCAGCTTCGGGCCGCAAGAGGCGGACGAGCTGATGCGGAAAGATGGCCGTGCGTGGCGGCCGATCGTCTAGCGGAAATGCAGCGCGCGGTATTTCCGCAGCAGTTCATACATAACAATAGCGCCGGCGCTGGCGACATTTAAGGAGTGCTTTAAGCCCAGCATGGGAATGCGTACATGCGTATCACAGGCAGCCAGTAGCTCCGGAGACAGTCCCTCTACCTCATGGCCAAATAGCACGCAGACCGGAAAGCGCGGCTGCCAGTCGAAAATATCCACCGCGCGGGTGCTGGTTTCAATGGCCGCGATTTCATAACCGCTGCTCCTTAGTTGCGCCAGCTTCGAAGCAACGTCATCGACCGGCTCCCAAGGCACGCGCGTTTCCGCGCCCAAGGCCGTTTTTGTAATGGCGTTTTGCGGTGGACGCCCGGTAATGCCGCTCAACAGCAAACGCTCCATTCCGGCGCCATCCGCGGTGCGAAAAAACGCGCCGACGTTATACATGCTGCGGACATTGTGCAGCAAGATGCAAGCAGGCAGCCGGAGATCGCGATACAGCTCGGCCGCCGCCGTGGCGCGGTACGGAATACGCTCCATCAGCTACTTAGCCGCGAGCCCCGCACGCTTCCAAAGCTCGTCCACGCGCTGCACTACTTCGGGAGACATCTTGATCACGTTGGGCCAGCGGCGCGTGAAGCCCTCCGATTGCCACTTCGCCGTTGCGTCCACGCCCATTTTTGAGCCGAAATTCAGCATGCGGCTGGCGTGATCGAGCGAATCCACGGGACCCAGGCAGAATTCAATGTCGCGCTGCGGGTCAATATTATTCAGCGCCTTCCATGCCACTTCCCCGACGTTCTGTACGTCCACGTCTTCATCTACTACAACGATGCACTTGCTGAACATCGCCTGACCCAGGCCCCAGATGGCATGCATCACTTTGCGCGCCTGCCCGGGATATGACTTTTTCATGGAGACAAGAATCAGGTTGTGAAACACGCCCTCAGCGGGCATGCAGATATCGCGCACTTCGGGTAGTTGCATGCGCATGAGGGGGAGGAAAATGCGCTCAATCGCCTTGCCCATGTAAAAATCTTCCATTGGAGGCGGGCCCACGATGGTGGCTGGATAGATTGGGTGTTTACGATGCGTAATGCATTCAATGTGAAAGACAGGGTAGTCGTCATCCAGCGAATAGAAGCCGGTATGGTCGCCAAACGGTCCTTCGCGGCGCATTTCACCAAGGTTTAAATAGCCTTCCAGCACGATCTCGGCGTTGGCTGGGACTTCGATATCGCAGGTCTCGCACTTCACCATTTCCACTGCCTTACCGCGCAGGAAACCGGAGAACAACATTTCGTCGATGCTGGGCGGCAGCGGAAGAATGGACGAGAACAAGGTAGCGGGGTCGGAGCCAATCGCGACGGCCACCGGCATGCGGGTCTGCTTGCCTTCGGCCGTGAGCCGGCGGTAATGATCCGCACCTTGCTTATGCTTCTGCCAATGCATACCGGTAGTGCGGCTATCAAAGACTTGCATGCGGTACATGCCACAGTTGCGCTTACCGGTAGCGGGATCTTTTGAAAAGACCATGGGCAGCGTGATAAACCGTCCGCCGTCGCCGGGCCAACAATGCAGAATGGGAAACTCATCGAGCGAGAATTCCCGACGGATGACTCCCTTGCAAGGTCCGCCGGATACGATCTTCGGAAACGCCGCGTTCAATTCCGCTAGTTTTGGGAGCAGTTTCAACTTGTCGAGCAAGCCTTCGGGCTTTTGCATTTCCAGGAAACCGGCAATGCGCTGCGCCACCACCTCAACGTCATCCACGCCGAGCGCAATCTGCATGCGCCGCATACTGGCAAACGCGTTAATCAGCAGCGGAACCCGCGAGCCCTTCGGCTTTTCAAACAACAGTGCGGGGCCGTTGTTTTTGACAGCGCGGTCGGCAAACTCGGTGATCTCCAGGTAGGGGTCCACTTCAAGCGTGACGCGCTTTAGCTCGCCCTGTTTCTCCAGGGCACGGATAAACTCGCGCAGATCTTCAAAAGGCATTGGTTACGTACACCCATTATGATGAGAGTGAATTATGAATGTGAGAACGGCATTAATCACCGGCGCGAGCCGGGGAATTGGGAGAGCTTGCGCACTGGCGTTGGCGGCTTCGCGCCACCGCGTTATTCTTGCCGCGCGCTCCCTGGAAAAACTGGAAGAAACCGCCGAAGCTGCGCGGATAGTAGGAGCGGAAACTTTTGTGGTGGAGATGGACCTAGCCGATTTTTCCTCGGTCACCAGCGCGATCACAAAGGCTTCGAAAGAATTCGGGCGCATTGACGTTTTGGTGAATAACGGCGGCGTGACAAAGGACGGCTTGGCCGTTCGCATGAAGCAGGCGGATTGGCAGATGGTGCTTGATACAAACCTAAGCGGTTCGTTTTACGCCATTCAGCAAGTATTGCCCGGCATGATGCGCGAGCGGTGGGGGCGAATTGTGAATATTTCGTCAGTCGTAGGCGAGCGCGGAAATCCTGGGCAAGCCAATTACGTAGCGTCAAAGGCGGGGTTGATCGGTTTAACCAAATCGCTGGCGCAGGAAGTGGGTAGCCGGAACATCACCGTGAACGCAGTGGCGCCCGGCTTTATTGAAACAGATATGACACATGTCCTCAAAGCAGAGTTGAAGCAAATGATGATTGAGCAAACTCCTTTGAAACGGATGGGCGCGCCGGAAGATATCGCTGCCGCCGTTAAGTTCCTGGTCAGTGACGAAGCAGCTTTTATCACCGGACACGTACTGGACGTGAACGGCGGTATCTACATGTAGGTGTAGCTTGCACGCATCGGCAAGCATCAATATTTTTGGACAGAAATGGCAATTACCCCAGTAGCAAAGCGCGACAGTAAGTTCAAAATCGGTTTGGTGCAGATGTCCTGCTCAACGGACTCTGAAGTAAATCTTCAAAAGGCGATCACAGGTATTCGTAACGCGGCTGCACAGGGCGCCGAGATCATCTGCCTGCAAGAGCTTTTCCGCAGCCAGTATTTCTGCCGCGAAGAAAATGCCGAGTTATTTGATTTAGCCGAGAGCATTCCAGGCCCTTCAACTGAAGCGCTTGGCGCGGTCGCGAAGGAATTGCAAGTTTCGGTGGTGGCCTCGCTTTTTGAAAAACGCGCGCACGGGCTGTATCACAATACGGCAGCTATTATCGACGCCGATGGTTCGCTTGCCGGGGTCTATCGCAAGATGCACATCCCGGATGATCCGCTGTACTTCGAAAAGTTTTACTTTACTCCGGGCGACCTGGGTTTTCGCAATTTTGAAACGCGATATTCACGCATAGGCGTGCTGGTTTGTTGGGACCAATGGTATCCGGAAGCCGCGCGTCTCACCAGCATGCAAGGTTCGAACGTGCTGTTTTATCCAACCGCCATCGGTTGGCATCCGGCGGAGAAAGCGGAATATGGCGAGGCCCAACTCGACGCGTGGCGAACGATGCAGCGCGCTCACGCTATCTCAAATGGAATCTTTGTAGCGGCTGTCAACCGTACTGGATTTGAAGGCACTCCGGAAAGCGGTTTGGAGTTCTGGGGCAATTCATTTGTCTCCGATCCCTTTGGACGTATCCTGGCGCAAGCGGGAACGAGTGAAGAGCAGGTATTAGTTACGGAGTGCGATCCGAAACTGATGGACGAGACACGGCGCAATTGGCCGTTCCTGCGCGACCGGCGCATTGACGCGTACGGCCCGCTTACCGAACGCTGGCTCGGCTAAATCGCAATGCAAATAATAAACGAATTTCAGATGCCGGCGGAATGGGATCGGCATGAGGCGACTTGGCTTGCCTGGCCGCATGAAATTACGGATTGGCCGGGAAAGTTTGAAGCCATCCAGTGGGTCTATGGCGAAATTATCCGGCATCTCTCGCGAGTGGAAAAAGTCCGCATCTTAATTCAAGATGCGGAATTGGAACAACACACCCTCACGAGTCTGTTGACGCAATGCGGCGCGCAAATGGCGAACGTGGAGTTTTTTCATCAGCTGACCGACCGCAGTTGGACGCGCGATTTCTGTCCTATATTTGTACGCGGCAAGCATGGTGAAGCAACCATGCTCAACTGGCAATTCAATGGCTGGGCCAAGTATGACAATTGGCAGCTTGATGATGCGGTAACCGCCAGTCTGTCTTCCCAATTGGGTATACCCATGCACACGCCCATGCGCGACGGCAGGCGACTGGTACTTGAAGGCGGCAGTATTGACGTGAACGGCGCAGGCTCCATTCTCACCACGGAAGAATGCCTACTCAGTGACGTACAGGCCAGAAATCCGGGACTTTCCCGCGCGGATATGGAATCCGTTTTCCGCGATTACCTAGGCGCACGCCATACGCTGTGGCTTCGCAACGGAATCGCGGGTGACGACACACACGGGCATGTGGACGATTTGGCGCGATTTACCGACGCCCATACCGTTGTGATTGCCGCCGAAAGCGATCCATCGGAAGCAAACTATGAGCCGTTGAAAGAAAACCTCGCTCTGCTGCGCGAAATGCGCGATCAGGATGGGGCGCCCCTACGCGTGGAGACTTTGCCCATGCCGGAACCGGTCTTCTTCGACGGCCAGCGGCTACCCGCCAGTTATGCAAATTTCTACATTGCCAATAGCCTGGTTCTCGTGCCGACCTTCAATGACGCCAATGACCGAATAGCGCTGACGACTTTGGCCGCACTTTTTCCAAATCGCAAAGTCGTGGGGATTGCTGCTACCGATTTAGTGCTCGGCCTAGGCACGTTGCACTGCATGACGCAGCAGCAGCCCGCTTAGTTCTGGAGCAACACCTTTAACACACCACGTCGCGCCGCTTCTGCAAAAGCTGCAGGCGCTTCCGCCAAAGGGAATTCGGCGGAGAGCATGCTCAGTACATCTATCTTGCGCTCACGCAGCAACTCAATGGCTGGCTCAAACCGCCCGCAGCGAGAGCCGATCAAGGAGATTTCATTTACAATCGCGGGTGCGGAGTCAAAGGAAATGTTGCCGGATACGGTAGATTTCATCACGACAGTTCCACGTGGGCGCGCCATCTCAATCGCTTGCCGTAATCCGTCTGATGAACCGGTGGATTCCACCACATACGAATAATTTTGCGACGGCAACTCTTGAGCCAAGCTGGTTTGCACGCCCGCGCGTTGGGCAATTTTCAATTTTTCAGGGTGGCGGCCGTACAGAGTAACTTTGGCGCCGTGAGCCTGCAATACCTGCGCGATCAGTAATCCGAGTTTGCCATCTCCCAGAACGGCCGTGGGAACACCTTTGGGTATATCGACTTGATCCAGGATTTCGCAGGCCGCCGCGAGCGGCTCAATAAAAACTGCTTCGTTGTTACTGATCGAATCCGGCAGCACGTGCAGATTCGTGTCGGGTAAAGTCAAGTACTCGGCAAACGCTCCTGGATGCCGCACAATTCCGAGAACCGTTCGATGAGGACAATGCCGGCCGAGGCCAAGATGGCAATAATCACAATGGCCGCAAGCGAGATTAATCTCGCTTGCAACTCGCGCACCAACGAGCGAGGATGTATCGGATTCAACTACTTCTCCGACGAACTCATGCCCTGGCCGACCAGTAAAGCCGTAGTAACCACGCTGTAACTCAAGGTCCGTGTTACAGATTCCGGCGGTCAGTAACCGGATCAGCGCATAGCCGGGTAACCGGGATGGAATGGCGGCTTGTTGAACAGAAACTTCGCCGGATTGGAGATGGACGGCAAGCATGCCGTTCGATTTTACCAGCGATTCTTGCTGCCTCCGAAATCACGCTGACCGCGGCCACCGCCGCCACCAGCACCGCCGCCCGACCTTTCGCGCTTCTCTGGTGGGCGCGCCTCGTTTACTACCAATGCCCGGCCCATTAACGCTCGTCCGTTACAAGCCTGCACTGCCTGTTGTGCAGCGGCGTCATCGCCGATCTCCACAAATCCAAATCCCCTGGCCTCGCCGCTGAAACGGTCGCGAAGGATGCTCACGCTATCGACCTGCACGCCTGCTTCTTCGAAAAACGCCTGTATGTCCGCTTCCACAGCCTTGTAGGGCAAATTCCCTACGAACAGCTTTATCACTTTCGTGCTCTCCTAACTGTGCTAGTTCGGAAGACTGGTCCCTGGATAGCGATCAACGAGGGGGCGCGACCTGAGGAAATACCGAGAACTCCAAACTCGACTTTCTTATCTTGACATAAAAGGCGGTGACTCGAAAAGCGTAAAGGCACGTGCCGCGCCCGTATTAGCGCGGTGTAATCAGACCGCCGAGCTTATCTTGCGCGCTGGCCGCCTGGCGCGGAAAACGCGTCGAATAGGCTTCTAAATACTTCAAGCCAGATCCGGTGTTATAGATCACAATCCGCTCTTCGGGCTTCAGAAAACCGCTTTGGAGAAGCCGCCGGACCGCAGCCACGCACGCGCCACCTTCCGGCGCGGCAAAAATCCCTTCCGCCGTGGCGAGTTGCACCCCTGCATCCAGCATCTCTTCGTCGGAAATTGAGATTGCCGTACCCCCGCTTTCGCGAATTGCGTTCAGCACCAGAAAATCACCCAGCGCCTTGGGCACGCGCAAACCGCTGGCCACCGTGCTGGCATTTTGGAAAAACTCGCTCACCGGCGCATTTTGCTGAAAGGCTCGCGTAATCGGCTCGCAACCTTCGGCCTGCACGGCGATCATCTTCGGCCGCTTGCTACCGATCCAGCCCAATTCTTCTAGTTCCGCAAACGCCTTCCACATGCCGATCAGGCCTACGCCGCCGCCGCAGGGATAGAAAATCGCATCCGGGAGTTCCCAATTGAGCTGCTCAGCCAGTTCGTAACCCATGGTTTTCTTGCCTTCGATGCGGTACGGCTCTTTCAGCGTGCTGACATCAAACCAGCCTTCACGCTCTTTCCGCTCTGCGACGATTTTGCCGCAATCGCTGATCAAACCGTTTACCAGCGTCACGTTCGCGCCGAAGGCTTTGCACTCGATGAAGTTCGCTTGCGGAACATCAATCGGCATGAAGATATTCGCTTCGAGTCCGGCTACAGCGGCGTAGGCGGCCAACGCGCTCGCGGCATTCCCGGCGGACGGTATGGCCAATTGCTTGACGCCGAGTTTCTTGGCCATGGTCACGGCGCAGGAAAGGCCACGGGCTTTAAAAGAATCGGTCGGATTGCGGCCTTCGTCTTTCACCCACAAATTAAAAGCTCCAAATTCGCGCTGCAATGTTTTTACCTGGGTCAGCGGCGTCCAGCCTTCCTCCAGCGTTACCGCCTCGGCAGCTTCAGCCGGAAGCACCGGAGCATAGCGCCACATGCTAGCTGGCCCTTTCGCCGTATCCTGCTTGTGCCAATTGGCCCGAATCGCCGCCAGATCGTAGCGGACTAAAAGCGGCGCGCCGCATTCACAAACGTTTAAAAGCTGATTAGCAGCGAAAGTATTTCCACAGCGGCTACAAACGAGCCCGGACGAGGTTCCCATGCATTGTTATCGTAACCCGGCAGAAAATGAAGGGCCGATTTGTAAAGCTAGAGTAAATCCAGTCCCAAAGGCCGCGCAAAGCCTGCCAAATGATAGTTAAATAGTTACAGAAAGACGAATGCCCGTATCCACGACCGACTCGCCCACTCAGATCCTGGTTGTGGACGACGACGTGAAATTGTGCCGCCTGATCCGCGACTACCTGGAACCGATCGGCTATCAGGTTTCCTCAGCGCATACCGGCCAGCAAGGCCTGGATATGGCTCTGCGCCAGCCATTTGCGGCCTTAATTCTGGACGTGATGATGCCCGGAATGGACGGCTTCACTCTGCTGAAGCGGCTGCGCGAACATTCTAACGTTCCGGTGCTGATGCTGACCGGACGGGGGGAAGAATCGGACCGGATTGCGGGCCTTGAATTGGGGGCCGACGACTATTTGCCCAAAACGTTTTCCACGCGCGAGCTGCTTGCCCGGCTACGCGCGGTCATCCGGCGGTCATTGATTGCCTCTACCGAGGCAGCGGAGTTATCGCAGCCGGTGCTGGTGGGCGATCTCTATATTGATCGGGAGTCGCGGGTGGCAACGCTGGCAGAACAACCGCTACAACTCACAGCGGTAGAGTTTGACCTGCTTTTCATGCTCGCCAGGGCGGCCGGCCGGGTTAAGACGCGCGAGGAATTATTGCTCGAAGTAGCGGACAGAAACTTCGATGTGTTTGATCGCTCCATCGACGTGCATATCTCCTCTATCCGCAAGAAGCTTGGAGACGACCCCAAATCGCCCCGCTTCATCGTTACGATTCGCAGCGCCGGCTACATGATGCGCAAGCCTGGAGTTGGGCAAACCGGATTAGAGGTGCTGGCGTGAAAAAGCGCGGTTCACTTTTTGTCAAAATTCTACTGCTGGCGTTTCTCAACGTCTTCTTGCTCGGTTTGGTTTTTTTTACGCTGGTGCGGGTGCAATTACGGCTCGACTTCAGTTCGTTTTTGCTCGCGCCCGCCCGGGATCGAATCTTCTCGGTTTCGCGGCAGATGGGTTTGCAATTGCCTGTTGCGCCGCCGAGTTCCTGGAACCAGCTTCTGGAGCAGTATTCGGAAACTTATCCAGCCCAATTTTTTCTGTTTGACGACGATATAGAGCAGTTGGCCGGAAAGCCGGTCACGCTGCCTGCCGAGTTGGTCAATTCCATCCGCCATTACCGGCATCGCCCTATCATGCACGGTATGCCTCCGCCGCCGAACGCAGCCCCGCCACTGGCGGTGATTCGTACCGGAGATCCCGAGGAGTATTGGGTCACCGTGCATATACCGATTTGGAGCGCCGACCGCCGCGAGGAACGGCACGGAGTTTTGGTTTGGCGATTCCCCTCGCTCTGGAGAAATTCGTTCTTTTTCGATTACAAGCCGTGGGTGGCCGTGGTGTTGGCCGTGGTGGTGGTCTCCATCCTATGCTGGCTGCCGCTCATTCGTGGACTGACCCGCTCCATTACTCAACTGACTCGCGCGACAGGGCAAATCGCCGAGGGCCACTTCGACGTAGCACTGCCGGTGGAACGGCGCGATGAGCTGGGCCAATTGAGTGATTCCATTCACCTCATGGCGCAACGACTTTCGGGCTATGTGGTTGGACAACGGCGCTTTCTGGGCGACATCGCGCACGAGCTTTGCTCTCCCGTGGCGCGCATTCAAGTGGCGCTTGGCATTCTGGAGCAGCGGGCGCAGGAAAACCAGGCCGACTATGTGGCGGACGTAAAAGAAGAAGTGGAACATATGTCCGGCCTCATCAATGAGTTGCTGGCTTTTTCGAAGACGCAGTTTACGGCTTCCACACAGTTGACTTCGGTGAACGTGGCGGATACCGTGCGCCGCGTGCTGGAGCGGGAGAAATCGGAAGACGCGCAAATTGAAACGGAAGTGGGCGAAGACGTGAAGGTGCTGGCCAACGCGGATTATCTGTTCCGCTCACTGGCGAATTTGGTGAGAAACTCCATCCGTTACGCCGGTACTTCCGGCCCCATTGTGGTGTCCGCCAAAAACGGCGGTAAGGAAGTTTTCATTTCTGTCGCCGACAGTGGGCCGGGCCTTCCGGAAGGCGAACTGGAAAATGTGTTTAAGCCGTTCTATCGTCCGGAATTTGCGCGCCAAAGGGAAACCGGGGGCGCCGGGCTTGGCTTAGCCATCGTCAGAAGCTGCATTGAATCCTGCGGCGGCTCGGTTGCGTGCCTGAATCGTTCGCCCAAAGGACTGCAGGTAGATATTCGATTGCCGGCCGCGCAGGCGTAAGGTTTTAAATAAAGACGGCCTGGTCCAAGTTATAATCAATAGTGGAGTTGTCCCTTGAATCTGCGAGCCTTTGTGCGTCTCTTCACGCATATCCAGCTTCTTCCCGTCCTTGAAAACGGCGAAGAAACCACTTTAGTCGGCGGCCAGGCAGTTATGGAAGGCGTGATGATGCGCTCGCCCCATAGCTATTGCGTAGCCGTGCGGCAAGCGAACGGAGAGATTGTCACGCAGGAAAGCCCGCTGGCGCGACTGTCTGACCGGTACCCGATTTTTAAGCTTCCAGTGATTCGCGGTTTGGGCACGCTGGGCCACGCCATGTGGCTGGGCATGCGCGCGCTCAAGTTTTCGGCTGATTGCGCCATGGCGGAAGCTATGGGCAAAGACGCCGTGACATCCGGTGATTCTAAGAAAGAGCCGGGGCGCATGGCCATGATTTTTCAGCTTTTGTTTTCGCTGACGTTCATGATCGCGCTGTATAAATTTGTCCCGCTGTTTCTGGCGACGCAAATAGGCCACCACTACGAGCCGCTCAGCGGACGCTTCGCGATCAACATGGTGGACGGCAGTCTCCGCATTTTGATTTTTCTGGGCTTCATGTATCTGATGTCCCGCTTGAAGGACATGCACCGGGTATTCGAATATCACGGCGCCGAACACAAAGTAGTATTCAACTTTGAATCGGGCAAGCCGGTCAACGTGACAAACGCTCAAAGTTTCGTTACCTGGCATCCGCGCTGTGGCACCAGTTTTCTGATGGTGGTGCTGATTGTCTCCATGATTTGTTATGCGTTTCTGCCGATTGATAACTTTGTAGCCAAACTGGTCGCGCGCATCGCGCTGCTGCCGCTGATTGTCGGCGTCAGTTATGAAGTCATCCGGTTCGCGGCCAAGCGGCAAGGCGGGATGATGTCCATCCTTACCAAGCCCGGTCTGTGGTTGCAACGCATCACGACGCAAGCGCCTTCCGATCAGCAAGCCGAAGTAGCGATTTATGCGCTAGAACGCGCCATGGCGCTCGAAGCGGCACAGGGCGGCGAGTTGGTCATCGCCTAAGGCATTCACATGCAATATAGAGAGCGTTTAGAGGAATCCGAAATACTGTTCAACGACCTGACGGCGAAGATGGCCGATCCGGTGGTGATCAACGATTCCGATCAATATCGCAAAACGGCGAAGGCCCAAAGCGATCTGGCCGAGTTGGTGGCCAAATACCGGGAATGGAAAAAAGCGGCCCAAGAGCTCGAAGACGCGCGCGTCATGCTTGACGAGTCCGATCCCGATCTGCGGCAGATGGCCGAGATGGAAGTCGCCCGGCTGGAACCGGAAGTTGCGGCTATTGAATTGGATCTGCAACTCCTGCTGCTGCCGAAAGATCCAAACGACGAAAAGAACATCGTGCTGGAAATCCGCAAGGGCGCCGGCGGCGACGAGGCGTCTTTGTTTGCGGCCGAAGTGTTCCGCATGTATACGCGCTACGCGGAAGAACAACGCTGGAAAGTGGAGATTACCTCGCTGAACGAGTCGTCCGTCGGCGGTTTAAGCGAAGTCATCGCGCTCATCAGCGGCAAGCGTGTCTATAGCCGTTTGAAGTACGAAAGCGGCGTGCATCGCGTGCAGCGCGTGCCCGCCACGGAAACGCAAGGCCGCGTGCACACTTCCACCATCACCGTAGTAGTAATGCCGGAAGCCGATGAAGTGGACGTACAGATCGCCGCCGAAGATCTTCGCATCGATACATTCTGTTCCTCTGGTCCCGGCGGCCAATCCGTCAACACGACCAAATCCGCTGTCCGCTTGACCCATATTCCAACGGGGACCGTGGTTTCCTGCCAAGACGAAAAATCACAGATTAAGAACCGGGCAAAAGCACTGCAGGTTCTGCGTTCGCGGCTCTATCAGATGGAGATGGAAAAGCAGCAGGCTGCCATTGGCGCGGAGCGAAAAAGCATGGTGGGCACGGGTGACCGCAGCGAAAAAATCCGCACCTACAACTTTCCGCAAAACCGCCTTACCGATCACCGCATCGGCCTGACCCTGCATCAACTGGATCTCACCATGCAAGGCCGGATCGATCCAGTCATTGAAGCGCTGACGAACTACTATCAGTCTGAGATGCTGCGCGGCCAAGGCGGCAATAACGGCCAGCCCGCGCCCGTCAACTAATCGCCTCGCGTGACCGTGCAGACCGCCCTATTACAGGGTGCTGAGATTCTGGAAAAAGCGGCCATAGCCGACCCTCGCCTGACTGCGGAAGTGCTGCTCTGCCACGCGATGTGCTGCGAACGCGTTTATCTCTACGCGCATGGAACCGACGAATTAACCGAGCTCGCCTGGATACATTACGGCCGCTACCTGAACGAACGCTTGAAGGGTATGCCGACGCAGTACGTCACGCATCGTCAGGAATTCTTCGGGCGCGATTTCTATGTCAACGCGGACGTATTGATTCCCCGCCCCGAAACGGAACATTTGGTGGAAGCCGCCATCGCTTGGCTCGGCAAACATGAGGCTCCGCGCGTGTTGGACGTAGGAACCGGCTCTGGAGCAATTCCCATCACCCTGGCGATCGAGTTAAATCGTCCGGTCCTAGCCTCTGATCTATCGCTTCCCGCTCTAATCGTGGCCGAGCGCAACCGCCGCCGGCATCATGCCGACGTGTGCTTCTTTGCGGCCGACTTACTAGAAGGCATCGCACCCGCGAGCATCGATTTATTGGTGTCCAATCCGCCCTATGTGCCCGAAACCGATTCGGCGGCCATGCAAATCGAAGTGCGCGATTGGGAGCCGCATTTAGCCTTGTTTGCAGGCGCTACGGGACTGGATATTTACCATCGCCTGATCTCACAGGCCGCGATCGTGGTCAAACCCGGCGGACGTCTCTTGCTCGAGCTGGGCTACAACTCTTTAATAGGCGTCCAAGAAATGTTGGCTGCACGCTGGACTGATTTTGAAGTAATCTCAGATCTGGCGGGCTGGCCGCGCGTCATTGGCGCAACGCTAGCGGCCTAACAGAAACACCATGCAGCGTTTGGTTTGCCACCTGGACATGGACGCGTTCTTCGTTTCCGTGGAGGAACTGTTCGACCCTTCGCTCATCGGAAAGCCCGTAGTAGTAGGCGGCAAGGCCGATCAGCGTGGAGTGGTGGCCGCTGCATCCTATGCCGCGCGCAAATTCGGCGTTCATTCCGCCATGCCATTGCGCACCGCTGCGCGCCTCTGTCCGCAAGCAACATTTGTCGATGGCCATCCGACGCGCTATCGCGATTTTTCTAAAAAGGTTTTTGCGGTACTGAACCGCTTTTCTCCCCAAGTGGAAATGGCTTCCATCGATGAAGCCTATCTCGACCTCACCGGCACGGGACGGCTCCACGGACCGCCATTGCGCGCCGCGCATTCTCTACATGAAGCGATCCGCGCGGAGACAGGCCTTAAATGTTCTCTGGGCCTCGCCAGTTCGCGGCTGGTGGCCAAGGTTTGTTCAGACCAAGCCAAGCCAAACGGCGTGCTCTATATCGTGCCTGGCGCGGAAGCGCACTTCCTGGCGCCGCTCGACGTGCGCAAAATTCCCGGAGTAGGCAAGAAAACCGAAGCCGCGCTGCACCGGCTGGGCATTCGCCGCGTCGGAGATTTGGCTTCACTCGAAGAAGCCTTTCTCGCGTCGCATTTTGGGCGCTGGGGTTTAGCTTTAGCCGGCAAGGCGCAGGGACAAGACGCGGGTGGCTGGTTCGACGCCGCGATCGGAGAAAACAACGACCCTAAATCTATCAGCCACGAAGTCACCTTCAACCAAGATACCGCCGATAAGTTGCAACTGGAGACCACTTTGTTAAAGCTATCGGAAATGGTCGCAAAGCGGTTGCGCGAACATCAACTTTACTCGCGCACGGTCTCACTCAAACTCCGCAACGAAGATTTCGTGACCATCACGCGCGCTTCTTCGCTCGACCATGCAACGCAACTCGACGGCGAAATTGCAGGCGCAGTGATTGGGCTCTTCCGTCAGGCATGGGATGGCAAAACGCCGATTCGCCTGCTGGGAGTACATGCCGGATCGCTAGAGGCATCCGAAGGGCAGATGAGCTTGTTGGACGAACCGCACACGGCACGCTTGCGCGAAGCTTTCCGCTCAGTCGATCAAATCCGTAATAAGTTTGGCGACGCGAGTATTTCACTGGCAAAGACGCTGCATGCCGGCATCCGCGAACGAGTCCACGAAAACCCGTTCGGTCTTCCCGGCAAAACGCCTAAGCCGCCTTCACAATCTTCAAAAAAGACTCCGGATCAAGACTAGCGCCGCCCACCAGCGCACCGTCGAGTTCCTCTTCGTTCATCAAGCCCTCAATGTTATCGGGCTTCACGCTTCCGCCATACAGAATGCGTAAACTCTGTGCGGCCTCTTCGCCAAAACGCTTGGCCGCTTCAGTCCGTATCAACCGGTGCGCTGACGCGGCGATTTCCGGCGTCGCGGTGTGGCCGGTTCCAATCGCCCATACCGGCTCATAGGCAACCACGATTTTCGCGAACTGCTCTTCGGTGAGACCGGCTGCTCCACCTGCGAATTGCTTCACCAGCACTTCATTCGTCTTGCCTGCCTTATGCTCTTCCAATCGCTCGCCCACACAGACAATCGGTGTTAAGCCGGCCGCCAGCGCGGCTTGCGTCTTCTTCAAGACGTCAGCATCAGTCTCGTGCGCAACGACATGCCGCCGCTCGCTATGCCCCACCAGAACCCATTGAGCACCAGCCGCCGCGAACATCTCGCCCGAGATCTCGCCCGTAAAGGCGCCTTCTTTTCCCCAATATAAATTCTGGCCGCCTACTTGGATCTTGGTTGCCTTGCCGGCTTCCACCGCCGTCATGATATTGATGGCCGGAGGAAATACAAGAACCTCACAGCGGACACTTTCCCCTGCGGCCAGCGCTTCAAAACGCTCGAAGAATGTGGCCGTTTCCCGCGGGGTCTTGTACATCTTCCAATTCCCCGCAATAATCCGCCGTCTCATAGGCTTGTGCTACTGATCCTTTCCATTTCCGCTACTGAATATGTCTTGCAAAAAGCTCTGTCCAGCCACCAGCGTGGCGCTGAAGTTTTCCGCTACCGTCTGCCCGATATCCGCCAGGCTGCCGCGCGTACCCAGGCTGCAATCTTCTTTCACGTAATGCCCGTACACCAGCAGCGGCGTGTATTCGCGCGAGTGATCGGTAGAAGGCGTCGTGGGATCGCAGCCATGGTCAGCCGTAATGATCAGCAGATCCTTGGGCTGTAGTTCCAGATTCGGCAGCCAGCGATCCACCGCCTCCAAAGCGCGTGCATAACCGGGAACATCGTTGCGATGGCCGTACTGCTGATCAAAATCAACCAGATTAACGAAAACCAACCCGCGCGCCTGTTGTTCCATGGCCGCCATGGTCTTTTCCATGCCGTCTTCATTATTCTTTGTCGTTACCGATTCCGTGATGCCGCGGCCCAGAAAAATATCTGATATCTTGCCGATCGCATATACGGGAACTTCCCGGCTGGCAAGCTGATCCAGCAGCATTCCCTCCGGCGGCGGCACAGCGTAATCGTGGCGATTGGGTGTGCGCGCAAAATTTCCAGGTTCGCCTAAAAATGGCCGGGCAATCACCCGGCCCACTTCATTCGGTCCGCGCAGCATATCCCGCGCGATCTCGCATATGCGATATAGATGTTCCAGAGGAATGATCTGCTCATGCGCGGCAACTTGAAAAACGCTGTCGGCGGAAGTATACACGATGGGCGAGCCGGTTCGCATATGCTCTTCGCCGAGTTCCTGAATGATCTCCGTACCCGACGCCGGCTTATTGCCAATTACTTTGCGCCCGATTTTTTCTTCGAACTCCGCGATGATCTCAGCCGGGAAGCCATGCCGGTAAACGGGAAAGGGATGCTCAAGGATAATGCCCGCCATTTCCCAATGCCCCGTCGTGGTGTCTTTGCCGGGCGAGGCCAGCCTGCATTTCCCATAAGCCCCAGCGGGGCGCTTAGCACGAGATAAGCCTGCCAGATTTCTGATGTTTGCCAACCCTAGTCTGCACAGGTTGGGAAGCTCCATTTTTCGCTTCATGGAGATATGGCCCAGGGTGTCGCTGCCTTCATCTCCGTAGTCGCTTGCATCGGGCATCGCCCCAACACCGACGCTATCCAATACGATCCAAATGACTCGGTCAAACGGCAGCGCGGTATTCATTTCTATTTCTGCCCGTCCGCGGCTGGAGGAGCAACAAATTCGTCCTTCAGGCGGGCGGCTCGTTCCCGAACCAGATGCATGAATGAATCATGCGCGGCAATCCTGGTGAGCAACGGAAGAAACTGCTGGGGCGCCACCAATTCCTTGCGTAGCCACAGCGCTTCCACTTGCGCCAGCGAATCGTTGACGCCTAATTTATCGAAATGAATCGTCTTATCCAGATCGATATACGCGCGCTCGGTGGCCGCAATCTGCTCAAAGCGGTCCAGCAATTGCTTGGCGGTCTCGTTCAGGGAGTAATTAAAAACCACTTCCGTAGCGGCGCCGTTCTCGTCTTCGTAGCGAAACGTTTTTTTCCCGGTATTCGCTACCTTTAAACCCGATTCAAGCGGAGACTTGAAATATTCCAGCTTCTCCGCCATCGCGAATAACGCCGCGGCGCTTGCTTGCTCCATTTGCGCCAGCAGGGGTTCTTCGGTCGGCGATTCCTTGTACCGTAATGCGCCGTTTTTTTCTATTTCAATCGAACAGAAGGCCGGGATGCTTCCAGGAAAACTTTTCGTGAATTGTAGCTTCGGTGTTCCCGCTACAACGAAAGAGGAAAAAACGAGCGCCAGCAGAAGGGCCTTCATATACGTGCTCCGGTGGGCGCAAACCGAGTGCAGCGCGTGCCGTGGCAAATAGCCACCGCCAAAGCATCGGACACATCATAGGAAGCAAATGGCTCGTCCATGCGCAGCAGCGAATGCACCATCATCTCTACTTGTTGTTTTTCGGCGCGTCCATAGCCCACCACGCTCATCTTCACTTCCAGCGGTGAATACTCCGTCACCGCTACACCGGCTTCAGCCGCCTGCAGCAGCGCGACGCCGCGCACGTGCGCCAGTTTCAGCGCGGACCTTGCGTTGACCGCGTGAAACACCGCTTCTACGGCCACCGCTTCCGGAGCAAAGCTTTGAAAGATGCTCCGCAGTTCGGCTGCTATGAGCTTCAGACGGTTTTCCAGAGCGTCAGTGGACTTGGTGCGAATCACGCCAGCCGTGACGAACACGTGAGACCGGCCGTCGGAGTCAATCACTCCGAAGCCGGTTCTTTCCGTACCGCAATCTATGCCGGCGATTCGCATGGCCTTAAGCCAGCGCTTCTACTTCCGCCTCATCTACTTCATAGTTGCCGTAGACATTCTGCACGTCGTCGTGTTCTTCCAGAGCGTCGTACAGCTTCAACATGTTCTGAGCAGCTTTGCCTTCCAGCTTAACGGTGTTCTTCGGAATCATCGCGATTTCCGCTGCTTCATTGGGAATGCCCGCTTTTTCGAGCGCCTGCAGAACGGCTTCATGCGCTTCCGGCGCGGACAAAATCTCCCAAGCGCCATCCTGATCGCGAATGTCATCCGCGCCCGCGTCGAGCGCGATGCCCATTAACTGGTCTTCTGTCGCCTTTTCAGCGTCAACGATAATCTGACTTTTGCGTTCAAACATCCAGGCAACGCTGCCGACTTCGCCCAGGTTTCCGCCCATCTTCGAAAAGAGATGACGAACTTCACTTACCGTACGGTTTCGATTATCTGTAGCAACGTTGACTAGAACGGCCGCTCCACCGGGGCCATATCCTTCATACAGGATTTCATCGATCTGGCCACCCTCAAGCTCGCCGGTACCGCGCATGATCGCGCGCTTGATATTATCGGCGGGCATGCTGACTGCTTTGGCCGCTATAACTGCAGTCCGCAGCCGGGGATTCATATCGGGGTCGCCGCCGCTACGCGCGGCGATCATGATTTCTTTAATGAGCCGGGTGAAGATCTTTCCACGCTTGGCGTCCGTGGCCGCCTTTTTGTGCTTGATCGTGGCCCATTTGCTATGTCCTGACATCGGAAAACCTCAACTATCCTATAACTTTCGAGCATATCAAAGAGAGGAGCATTGAAGACCATGAAAGCAGCCGTTCTTCGCACTCCAGCCGCGATTCTGACCAGACCTCTTCAGATGGAAGATGTTCCCCAGCCGCAGGCCGGTCCGGGACAAGTCCTGCTCCGCGTTCGCGCGTGCGGCGTGTGCAGAACAGATCTGCATATTGTGGAGGGTGAATTGCCGCCGCGAGGAGAATGGGTGATCCCGGGTCACCAAATTGTGGGCGACATAGTGGATGGGGCGACGGCCGAACTCCCGGTTGGATCGAGAGTGGGCGTGTCTTGGGTGGGAGGGGTGGACGGAGACTGTCCGTATTGCCGGCGCGGTCTGGAAAATCTTTGTGATTCCCCGACGTTCACTGGATACACAGCCAACGGCGGGTATGCGGAATATGCCACTGCCCGTGCCGATTTCGTCTTTCCGCTTCCGAAGTCCCTGGATGATCTACACGCCGCGCCGTTGCTTTGTGCGGGCATCATCGGGTTTCGCAGTCTGCGCGTTGCGGAAGTGAAGCCCGGAGATCACGTAGGATTATTCGGTTTCGGTGCGTCCGCATCTTTGGCGATTGCCGTACTGCTCTCGTGGAATTGTAAAGTGTACGTCTCCACGCGCGGGGCTTCGCATCGTCAATTGGCGCAGACGCTGGGGGCGACTTGGGTGGGCAGCGAACAGGAAAAGCCGCCGGTGGAACTGGATAGCGCCGTCACGTTCGCTCCCAGTGGAGACGTGGTGGTCGCTGCGCTCTCGAGCCTTCGAAAGGGCGGGATCATCGCCATCAATGCGATTCACCTGGATCGTATTCCCGAGTTTGATTACGATCGCTTGTTGTGGGGAGAGCGCCAACTTCGCAGCGTCGCGAACATGACGCGCTCCGACGCGCACGAATTTCTAAAGATAGCCGGCGCCATCCGCCTTCAGCCCAAAGTGACTGTTTTCAAGCTTGATCAGGCCAATGAAGCCTTGGCGGCGATTAAGGGAGATTCCATCGACGGCGCCGCCGTCATTGTTCCCTGAGTGCAATCCATGTCAATTCCCGGCCGAAGCCGTACGGGAAACTGCGTAATAGGGTTCTACCAGTGCTGAAGGAGTAAGGAAGCTCGCGCGCTTTGTTTCGAGTGTTCTCAGAATAATGTCCGCGAAGGCTGTGAATGAATCGTCTCTTCCAATCTGAATTTGGCCAGTCAGCTCAACAAAATCGCCATCGGCAAACGGAATCATCGCGTGCCACTCGCCGCGAGCGCCGTTAGTCTCAAGCCGCGCAAAATAGCTTTGACCAGCAAGCCGCAGGTGAATCTGACTCAACCCGAATTCCGTATAGGAACTGCGCAGCGTCTCCCATAACTCCCCGGCGGTATTCGCGGCAACCATCCTCGCTTCAAAATCCCGGAGAGCGATTTGCGAGCTGAGCAGCCTGCGGAACGAACCCTGAACGATCAGACGCGCAAGAGTGTTGAATTCAACGTAACCGAGGCGTCGAACGCCCAGCCACGCACCAACGCCGAATAATAGAAAAACCGGGACTTCAAAATACTCCTTCGCCATGCACAACGAGAAGATAGCCGCGATCGCACAGACACCATACAGAATCAGCGCGACTTTGCGAGGGGTCAGATTCAGATCGAGCAGGCGATGATGGATGTGGCCGCGATCCCCCTGGAAGATGGGTTGGCCGCGGAGAAAACGGCGGGCTATCGCTAGGCCGGTATCGGCCAATGGAAGGGAAAGAGCAATGAGCGGCGCGGTCATGCCCAGAACTGTGGTGGATTTCTCACTCCATAAAATTCCGTAACAACCGAGCAGAAATCCGACGAAAAGACTTCCGCAATCGCCCAGAAAAACGCTCGCGGGACTGAAGTTATAACGGAGGAAACCCAGCAGGCAGCCGGCGAGCGGAACCGTCGCAAACGCGAGCGGCGCGTTGTGCTGGATGGCGGCGGCAAGCAGCATGGTGGCCGCCGCAACAAAACTCACGCCGGCAGCCAAGCCGTCTACCCCATCAATCAGATTAATGGCGTTGCAACACCCGACGAGCCAGAACACCGTAATTGGAATGGTCCACCAGGCGCTAAATTCGACGCCGCCCATTCCGAGCACGCGAACACCGGCGGAATAAGCCAGGAGGGCCGCTGCAACTTGTCCCGCCAGCTTGTACCAAGGCTTGAGGCGAACCAAATCATCCAGTAGCCCAACGAAGAAGATCACCGCGGCGGCGGGCATTAACTTTCCAATGAGTGGCGACGCCTGCAGAATGATTTGTCCGCCCTCTGAGGGTATGAGCAAAAGCAGACTCGCTGAAATACCGAAGGAAAGGACTATCGCAATACCGCCGACACGCGGTATCGGATGGTCATGAAACTTGCGAGCCCCATCCGGAACGTCAACCACTCCCAGGCCGTTAAATAAATCGCGAATGCCAGGCGTAAGGGCGAGCGAAAGTGCAAAACTCATAACCGCCAAAAAAAGGAGCGAGAACATCCCTCACTTACCGGCTGCGGCCTTGAGCCGGAATGGCCGGCCCGCCAGCGCTTCGGCTCTAGCGGTGGCTGCTATGTACGCCTTCCAGGTCAGGGAAACCATATCTGAAATGTGGAAGTTTTCTTGTACGCGCTGGCAAGCGGCGTTGCCGTAGCGGCGGCATAACTCCGGGTCATCCAGCAACTGATTGATGGCGCCGGCCAGAGATTGCCAATTAGCTGGCTGCACTGTCAATCCGGTAACGCCGTGTTGCGAAACGAATGGAACGCCCGAGGGCAAATCTGTGTTGATCACGGGCTTGCCTGCTGCCATCGCTTCTATTTGGACAATACCGAACGCTTCGCTTCTGGCGATGGAAGGCAGTACGAAAATTTCCGCCGCATGGTAATACGGCGCCACATCCTCTACTTGGTCAAGGATCGTTACTTTATCCGCAAGCCCAAGGTCTGAAATTAGTTCCATCAATATGTTTTTTCGCGGACCCTTGCCAACAATGATGAGCGCCGCATCCACTTTGGTCATTGCCGCGAGTAGATATTCAAAGCCTTTGTAATAGACCAATCGGCCCACCGCCAAAATGATAGGCCTTTTCTGTTGGGTAAGGATCGTGTTCACCTTCACCGGATCTGCGTGGCTGATCTGTTGCGGATCGATCCCGTAAGGCACCACAACACAACGGTCCCGGAACTTTCGCAGCGTGCATGAAAATTTGATCAAATTCTCCGACGAGCAAATAATGAACGATGCGCGTTTCAGAAATTGATGGAGAATGGGACGGAAAGCCGGCTCAATATAGGATTGCCGTACGATATCGCTATGGTAGGAGACCACTAAAGGGCATTGGCAACCGCTTACCAGATAAGCGAAGACGGCCCAGGGATTCGGCAGATGTATATGCACAAGATCCACATCGGTCCGCCGTAGCCTTGCAATCAATTGTGGACAGATCGGCGTGCCCAGCGCCGTCAACGGCGTCGCCAGACGTTCCACTTTAATCCCGTCAATATATTCGGTGGCCGGCAAACGCCCGCCCGCGACGACAACCTCCACTTCGGCATACTCTTGCAATCGGGAAGAAAGCGCCCGTAAGTGGGTTTCGATGCCTCCTTTTTCAGGGCTGTAGTATTTGCCTATTTGTAAGATTCGCATAAGATGCGCCCCCTATTTTTATTAAGCGACCGCCGTTTGAAAATTGAGCGCGGGTAGAGTTGCACTGGAAAAGAGAGACTCAAGATCGAACTCCACCATCTCCCGCACCAGTTCAGTGAAGGAATAGGAAGGCTCCCATCCGAGTAGGGTTCTGGCCTTCGACGCATCCCCCACCAACAAATCCCCTTCGATGGGGCGCTTGAACGCCGGATCTACCGTGACATAGTCACGATAATCAAGCTCCACTTGGTTAAACGTCAATTCGCAAAATTCACGCACGCTATGGGTCTCCCCGGTTGCAATGACATAATCATCCGGCTCTGAATGCTGCAACATCAAATGCATCGCTCGCACGTAATCGCGAGCGTGCCCCCAATCGCGCCTGGATTCAAGGCTTCCTAAGCGAAGCTCCTTCTGCAGCCCGAGCTTGATTCTCGCCGCCGCGTGCGTGATTTTTCGCGTGACAAACTCAAATCCACGGCGCGGGCTTTCATGGTTGAAAAGGATGCCCGTACACCCAAACGTTCCGTAACTCTCGCGATAATTCACCGTAAGGTAGTAGCCGGTAACCTTACTGATGCCATACGGACTTCGTGGATAGAATCGCGTTGTCTCGCTTTGCGGCGCGGCCTGTACTTTTCCGAACATTTCGCTCGAACCGGCGAAATAGAATTTACAATTCGGCTGTAATTCGCGTAGCGCGGAAAGCATGTGATGCGTGCCAGTCGAGTTGGTGGCAATAGTCGAAAAGCCGTCGTTGAAGCTTTCCGCCACAAAACTTTGCGCGGCCAGGTGGTAACACTCGTCGAACTGGTGGCGGCTCAGAATATGGAAGACACTGGCGTAGCTCTCCACGTTTGTCTCATGCAGCGTGAGACGGTCCAGCAAATGAAGCAACCGGCTTAGGCGATGCTGTGGCTGTTCCAGGGCGACCCGCCGGATGAATCCGTGGACTTCGTATCCAAGACTCACTAGATGTTCGGCAAGATAGCTTCCATCTTGACCCGTGATACCTGTGATTAACGCTCTCTTCCGCATTGATATTCCTTATGAGTGAGTAGCTCCGCACAAAATTTGTTCAATCTGCGCAATCTTGCTGTCAAGTGAAAACTCGGTCAGTATGCGGGTACGGGCTGACTTGCCCATCGCATTCCGGCCATTCACATCCCAGGCAAGGCGGCAGATCGCATTACTTAGTTCCTGAATGTCGCCCATCGGATATAGCAATCCATCCTTACCGGCACGAACGATTTCCGGTATGCCGCCTCCGCGCGAGGCAATCACAGGAACTTCAGCCAGCATCGCCTCCGCCACCACGCGGCCGAAGGGTTCGGGTCTGACGGAGCCATGCAGCAGAATGTCGCTGGCCTCAAGATAAGGCCCAAGCTCTTCCACCATACCGGTAAATGTGATCCGGTCCGCAATAGCTAGTGCATCGGCAAGCTGCTCAAGCCGCTTCCGTTCCCCTTGATGACCGTCAGTTTCGTAAATTTCCCCTCCGCAGATTGTCAACCGCCATTCGAGCGTCTCCGGCAACAGGCTGCACGCCCGGAGAACCACGTCGAACCCTTTCCACGCCGAAAGCACTCCTGCTGAAAGAAGTTGGAGATAGCCCGAATTTTTCTCAATATTCTGTAGTGGTTTTAAATTAAATCCGTTGTGAACAACCACTACCGGAATTCCCCGAACCCGCCACTCGTCCGCAACTGCTTGGGAATTGGCAATAATCTGGATGCGGGCAAGACGCGCTAACGGAAACAGCACCCGCGCAACGCCGCGATGAGAGATGAAATCGCGGACGTGCCAAACAACCCGCCGCCACAGCAAGAGGCGCAGAATCCCAGTCAACAGATGGCACTTTACGCCGTTCGAATAAATCAACTCCGCGCGGTACAGGTGAATAATCGAAAAGAGTGACCATAACGCGCGCATGACCCCGAACATGGCAAAGAAAACCGTTAGCGGGGCAGTATAGCGTCCCACTCGGCGCAGTGCATGCGGCAGGTCCCAAACTTCCGTTCGTATATTTCTAGCTGCGGCGGCATCGAGTAAGTTACCGTCATTCGGCGCCGCAAGCAAGACCGCATGTCCCCGGGTTTGCAGCCCTTCGAGGACATCCAAGAGGCTTAATTCCGCGCCGCCGACATGGGCGCTCGGGTCTAGAGCAAGAATCGTCACAAGGTTTCGAGCATCTCGTGCAAGCGCGCGCGTGAACGCGACCAACTTCCCTCGCCCAACGCGTGCCTTTGCGCATTTCTACCCAGCCGCCCCCGCTCGGCAGGATGATCCAGCAGCCACTCAACGTTTTCCGCAATGTGTTCGGCAACATCGGCATCAAGCAGGACGCCTGTTTCACCGTGAAGCACTGCATCGGCGACTCCGCCGCGATTCAAACCCAGGGCGGGTTTACCAAAACTGCCCGCTTGCACGAAGACAATTCCGTACCCTTCCGCAAAGGAGCCCCCCGCATTAATCTCTTCCCGGCTGAACAGGCAAAAGAGGTCACAAGCGGCGTAGGCATCCGCAAGCACGGCATCATCCAGCTTCCCGCTGAAATGAACATATGGCTCGAGCCCGGCCTGTTGAACCTGTTTTCGATACAGCGCCAAATCCGGACCGCTTCCAATGACAACCCACCGGAATTTTCTGGAACGCTTGGCGAGCAACCTGGCGACCTCAAGGACTCGGTCGAATCCCTTGTAGCGATTCAACGGAGCCAGACGGCCAACCGACAAAATCACTGGCTCGTCATCGTCAATTCCGAACTGAGCTCTGAAACGCGCGCCATCGGCAGCAGGAAATCTCAGCCGGAGATCGTCCCCTCCCGGGCTGATTTTGACGATGCGTTCCGCGTGAGCGCCCCGGCTGAGCGCCAGTGCTCGTGTGTATTCGCTGATGACTACAACACGATCCGCGCGGCCCAGCAACAGGCGGGTAGGTAGAGCAAAGCGGGGATTGGTAAGTTCAAGCGCGTACGTCCAAACGACCAACGGCGCGCGCAAAAACCGGGAAAACGGCCAGACCACCGGAGAAAGCGCCGTGTGCGATACATGCAACACGGGACCGCCCATAAGATAGCCGGGCAGATGAAGCGCAAGTGACGCCAGGTATGTGATTCGGCCTGTATATCCTTTCCCGGCTGCCAACCGTTTCACCTTTCCGGGAAAGGCCTTATCGTGGACAGCGTCGCCCGCAGCTTTGGGGGCAACCACCGCGAGTTCCCCGAACCCGCCGCGTCCCCATAGTTCCTGGTTGTAGGACTGAATACCGCCAATAACCGGGGGGAAATCAAGCGCCAGCACTACATTCTTTCGAGCTTTGTGCGCTACGCCGTCTGTTTCAAGATTTGGTTTCGCAGGCCGCTCGCCATCGATATGCGCACGTGCCCAAAGTTCGAGCATCAAGATAGTCCAGGCGAGCCGGGCGCTAGCGTGATTTCCTTGCAGCACCGCAGCGCCCACCGCGCGCAATGGACTCCGCAAGAACCAACCGCGTTCCACCAGCCGCTCGCCGAAAAATACATCGTCGAACTGGTCGCGGAGAGGCCCAGTCAGCCAAGTGATCAAAGGCACGGCGAAGGGCCGTTTACTGCCCCAGCGCTTTCGGAAAGGAAGGTACGGCTGCAACGCCTGGCGAAGCGCAATTTTGCCGAAGGGAAAGCGGCGTTGCAGCTTCGCCGGAAATCCGAAGCCAAGCCGTGCCACTTCGCGAGCCAGATAGGGAGAGCGCGACTCAATGGACGCGGCCATGGTCATCCGGTCCACTCTAGTCAACACATCGGAAGGCAGCCAGCGCGCCAAATCATCCGCCCGCGACGATTCCGCCCTTCCGTCCTTCATCGTGGAGCTAAAAACAGGCAACGGCTCCGGGTGACCCGCGAAGAGATCGGCATTCACGCCCGGTAAGCCTTTCCGGCGACGGTCTAGATCGCGCCACTCCCCTACCTTTAAGCGGTCCGCAATATCGTGCTTCAGATATCTTGGGTAGCCGAAAAACACCTCGTCTGCACCTTCGCCCGTCAGCAGAACGGTAGAAGTCTGACTCGCAAACATCGATAAAAAGAAAGTCGGCAAAGAGGCCGGATCGCCAACCGGCTCACCCAAAGCGGCTGCAATATAGGGAAGCGCCTTTATCGTTTCAGCGCCTAACGTGAGTTCATGGTGCCGCGTTCCTAGCTGCCCGGAGATCTCGCGGGCCGGACCTAGTTCAGATTGCGCGCACTTTGCATACCCCACCGTGTAGGTATTCAGCCGCTCCTGCTTCCCTAACTGCGCCGCGGCAATGGCGGCGATACCGGCTGAATCCAAGCCACCCGAAAGAAACACCCCGGTTGGAACATCCGCAACTAGGCGGGTACGCACGCTCTCTTCCAGCGCCGATCGCACCATCTCGCCAGCGGTTTTCAGGTTCGGGCAGTTCGTAATAGCAGCGCCGATCGCTAAGGCTTTCAATTCTCCTTTTTGCCCGCAGCCTCCATACCATTCCCAAGTTCCCGGTCGGAGCTTGCGTACCCCTTCGAAAATGGTGCTCTCGGGCGGCGGATAGCCCCATTCCACGACGTGGCGCAACGCGGAGAAATCAATCGAGAAAGCACTGCCGGCCAGCTGCAACAGCGCCGGGATTTCCGATGCAAAGAACAAAGCGCCCGGCGTTTCAACAACAAAAAGCGGCTTCTCTCCAAAGCGGTCACGCCCTAATAACAATCCCACGGGTTCGCGCTGGTCCCAAAAGGCAAACGCATACATGCCGTCGATGCGATCCAGAAACGCCGGCCCCTCGGTAGCCAAGCCGTAAAGCAAAACCTCCGTATCTGTCCGTGATTTGAATTTCACGCCCCTGCGTTCCAGGTCGCGGCGATGCACCGGTGCGTCGTAGATCTCCCCGTTAAAGACGAGAGAGCACAGTCCATCCGCCGTCAACATCGGCATGTGACCGGCGGACGAAAGATCGACGATAGACAGCCGCGTTGAGCCAAGCGCAGCTTCGCCGTCGCGGAAAGGAAAAAACTCCGTTCCGGTATCGTCCGGCCCTCGATGGCGCAACGCGCGGAGTGCCTGGTCTAGCCTTCCGCGCCATGCGGAGTTTTGATCGGAATACCCTGCGATGCCACACATAAAACTGAAGACCCGATCTTGAGATAATTCAAAGCTGAATGCAGGAACCAAAACACCAGTAGCGCCCGCAGCAAAGTCGTCCACACCAGCACAATGTCGCGCTCCGTGTTCATCAGCGCCCTGACGCAAACACAGAAGTAAGGAAAGATGAGCGGACTGCTAATTTGAGAGCGAACATAACCGACTAAAGATCCCACCCACCCCATAAAAATCGCAATGACAACCGTTCCGGCAATTCCCGCCAGGTAATACGCTTCGACGATTTGAAAAGTCGCGATGGAAACGCTTTCCGTGGCCCTACCGAAAAAGATCTCGTTGAACACGAATCCCTGATGGATCAGCGGCTTGTCCGGAAACAGAAAACGCGGAAGAAACGATATGGCAAGACGCGAAAGCGTGCTTGAGACACCGGGATGAGGAATTTCGTCCGGAACCCGGTTCAACACGATCGCAAAACTATCAGCGCCATGGAAACGGGCAAGCACTTGACCCGCCGTTCTCGCGGCCAAATCAACGGGCCCTTCCACCGGCGTCCCTCCCGTCAAGTGCGCCGTGAAATGCTCCATGCGAAAATCCTCCCCACGGAGAACTGCATCCCGCCGACCTTCGACCAAGGGGAAAACCACAAACAACGTGAACAATGCCGCGCACGTGATGGCCATCCACGGAACCCGGCGCTGTAACATGACACGCCCGGCCAGCAAGAGCAGCAACATCATAATCAGCGGTTCTTTAAAGTTGAAAAAATAAAGAGAGACGAATATGCCTACCAGCAAAACCGTTGCGCAAGTTTTATGCACCGGCTTTGTAGCGAACGTATACGCGGCTACCGTGGCTTCCAAGCCTGCATCCATCACCAGAAAAAAAACAAGACCGATAGAAGATTCAAGGCCAAACTGCCAGACGCCGTTATAAAAATCAAGCCCTAGCCGGAAGAGCACCCCTACCAAGCCCATCAACAGCCAGCTTTGGATATCATTCGACTCAACCGGCCGCGTCACAGACTGTAATGCGGAGGAAAGCAAACGCCGGGGTTGCGGAATTAAGGTTCCCCAATAGATGGCGCAACCGGCCAATGCCACCAGGCGAAGCACCGTTTCCCCATACGCCCCGAATGCTTGTTCTGACTCCAATGCGAAATGAGTGTAATTACCGGCGTACTGAAGCCCGGCGGCTCTCAGTACAAAGTAAACAAGATGTAAAGCGGCGATGATCCAAAGCGGATCTGGGAATCTGCGATTACTGTACCTGGCCGCCAAAGGAGCAAACAGCAGAGCAGCGGTGCTTACGGCAATCCACACCAAAAATAAGCGCCCGGGCGGGCCGGCGTCATGTCCGCCCGCCACTGCAAACCCCGCAATCAACAAGGAAGCCGCTAATACGAATAGGTCGCGGTCGCGCGGCAAGCCATGCCTGCGTTGGTGGTTCATACTGCGCCCC
>DASXGT010000274.1:0-53752 GCA_036488895.1 Bryobacteraceae bacterium
AGGTTTCGGCGGCGGCCCCGCGGGCAGTTGACCGGGAACAATTTGATAGCCCACGCCTACTGCTGCCGCGGCGAGCAGCGCGGCCAAAAGAGAGAGGTGCCTCATAGTGTTGAGATGTTTATTTAGCCTTGTGAGTTTCTACTACAAATCCCAGTGTCTCGCATCAGTGTTCCGTGCGGCCTTGCAATAAGTCGATGGCATGCGGGATCAAGTGTTCGACAGCTTGCAGAGAAAATACGGCGCCTTTGGGCGATCCAGGCAAATTCACAATCAGGCTACGCTTGCGGCTGCCTACCAGGGCGCGCGATAAAGCCGAAAATTTCGTTTGCTCTAGACCCCGCGTCCGGATCATCTCCGCCAAGCCCGGAATTTCGCGATCGAGCACGCTCCGTGTAGCTTCAGGCGTGACGTCGCGCGGCGCGACGCCGGTACCGCCTGTCGTCAGAATCAATGGGATTCCGGCGGTGTCAGCCCATTCGCGCAGGCGATTCGCAATGGTAGCGGCATCGTCAGGAATGGTCTCTGCCGCCGCCACTGGCCAGTCAAGTTCATGGCAGTGCGCGCGCAAGGCCGGACCGGATGCGTCTGGACGCGTGCCCTCAAATGCCGAGTCACTGACAGTCAAAATCGCCACGCTAATCATTACTTTTTACGCCGATACGTGCCCGATTTACCACCCGTTTTTTCCACTAGATAGATCTCCCGGATCGCAATTGCTTTATCGAGCGCCTTGGTCATGTCATAAATGGTCAGCGCCGCCACAGCCGCGGCGGTCATGGCTTCCATTTCCACCCCGGTTTGCGCCAGTGTAGTGGCCGTCGCGGTAATCTCAATGCCCTTCGTCTTCACCTCGAACTCAATGCCCACGTGGCTTAGCGGTATCTGATGGCAGAGCGGAATCAATTCCGAAGTTTTCTTGGCCGCGGATATGCCCGCAATCCGCGCCACTTGCAATGGGTCACCTTTTTTATTGCTCGGGAGAGCTTTGATGACAGCAGGCGTCATCACGATGTGAGCTTTGGCCACGGCTGTCCGTTTGGTCGTTTCCTTGGTCGAAACGTCAACCATCGAAACTTCGCCGGCGGCGTTGTAATGCGACAGTTGTTTTTTCACGGCTTCAGCATCACCCGGATGCTGTCTCCCACGGCCCACGTCTCGCGATCATGATCGGCTACCAGAAAAACATTGGCCTTCGCCAAAGCTGGAATGTCGCTGGAGCCTTGCCAAGGGATGTGCCGCAAGCTCTGGCCATCGGCGCTGAGGCGCGCGGGAAGAAACCGCGTCAGTCCGAACTTATGGCGGAACGGCGCTTCAAAGCGAGCGCTCAACAGCGGGAGAATCGGTTCCTCCACGCCAGCCAGTAGCTCCAGCGCGGCGCGCGCAAACACTTGATAGGTAATGAGCGTAGAGCCGGGATTACCGGGCAAGCCGAAAACCGGCTTTCCGTTTCCAACACCAAAGGCGGTCGGCTGGCCCGGCTGGATGCGCACGCGCTCGAACCGGAAATCGACCCCTAACTCGCGCAGCGATGGTTTCACCAAATCGTACTTTCCAGCCGAAACTCCGCCGCTCACCAACAAGCAATCGTGCTGCAGCCCGCGCTCCAGCAAGGGCAATAAGGCCCGCTTAGTATCACGCGCCACGGGCAGAATTTCCGCTACGCAGCCAGTCGCTTGCACGAGCGATGCCAGCATATATGAATTCGAATTGCGGATCTGATAGGGCGCGGGCTGTTGCTCCAGAGGGACGATTTCATCTCCGGTTGCCAGAATTGCGACCGATGGCCGGGTTAAAACCTCTACAGACATATGCCCGGTCATCGCCAGCGTGGCGATGTGGCTGGCGTCGAGCCGCGTGTGTTGTGGAATCAGCGTCACGCCCTGCTGGGCTTCCGCTCCGCGCTTGTTGATGAACTGGCCTGCTTCAGCCGGCTGTTCAATCTTGACCTGGCTGGTTCCCACGCGAAGTACGTGTTCCACCATTACTACGGCATCGGCGCCCACGGGGACCGGAGCGCCGGTCATGATTTCCAATGCTTCCAAACTGGCCAGCGGCGCTTGCTCTTCATCGCCCGCCCGCACCTCCCCGCGAATGTTCAATGTTCCAGGGACGTCCTGCGACCTGACTGCAAAGCCGTCTCGTAAGGAGCGTTCCAGGGCAGGGTAATCACGATCAGCTAAAACCGCCGCGGCCAAAATGCGTCCGTGCGCCTCTTCCAGCGAAATCTTCTCCACAGTGCGCGCTTTCACTAGAGGGCGCACCGTATCAATTACGATCTGACGCGCTTCCGCAAATTCGAGAGGTTTCATCTTGATATCACACTAGTCTTTAGACGAGGAGGACAGTTTAGGAACCATTGCCCGTCAAGACTCGTATCCTAAAGTTACATGATGACCGATTACGCCATCGAGACCTCCGGTCTTGAGAAAATATACCGGTCGCGGTTTCGCGGCCGTGAGATTAAAGCCGTTTCTAATCTGACATTGCGCGTGCCCGCGGGCGTGAAGTACGGTCTTTTGGGTCCGAATGGAGCGGGCAAGACTACGTTCGTGAAAATGCTGCTATCAGCGGTCCATCCTACGGCCGGTTCCGCCGCCTTATTCGGTAAGGATGCCGTGCAGCCGGAGTCCCGTCGTCCCGTCGGTTATCTGCCGGAAAATCATCGTTTTCCTACTTATCTGACCGGCTACGGCATGCTGGATTTTTACGCCGCACTGTCGGGCATGGAGGCCGCGGAGCGTAAACGCCGCGTGCCGGAGTTTCTAGATCTGGTTGGCCTGAACGGCTGGGGCGAGGTCCGCCTCAAGAAATTTTCAAAGGGCATGTTGCAACGTCTAGGCCTGGCGCAGGCGCTGATTCATAAGCCTAGGCTATTAATTCTGGATGAGCCGACCGACGGAGTGGACCCAGTTGGGAGGCGCGCCATTCGCGACATCCTGAACCAGTTAACAGGTACGGGCGTTACGGTCTTCATCAATTCGCACCTGCTGAGCGAAGTAGAAAGTTTCTGTGATTATGTGGCCATTCTGCGGAAAGGCCGGCTGGCAGTAGAGGGAAAGATCAGCAACTTGTTGGCGGGTGGTGGCTATCGTGTCGTCGCTTCCAGCGTGCCGGAAGCGACGCAGGCGGAGATTCGCCGCGCCGGCGCCACCTTCTTGCCCGCGGCCGCCAACGCTTTGGCCGTCCAGGTGCCCACGCGCGACGAAGCCAATGCGGTGATAGATTTGATTCGCGCCGCGGGTGGTTTTATCGAGAACATGACCGTGTCCACCAACAGTTTGGAAGATTTATTTATTCAAGCCACCACATCGGAACAGGCTGCATGAGCGTAATTTGGGCGCTGATTGCCGACACGTTTCAGGAAGCCCGGGCTCGCTGGCTCTTTTGGGGGCTCTTCGCCCTTTCTACTTTGCTGGTATTGCTATTGCTGCTTGCCTTGCAAGTGGACCTGACCGCCGGGGCCATTTCCTTCATGGGCGTCGAAAACACATCCCGGCGCATTTACAACATTGAAAAATTCGTTCTTGTCTCATACTCCTGGGTGTCCATCATCCTATATGTTTGGGGCACTTTTCTGGCGGTTTTCGCATCGTCTGGCCTCATTCCGAGCGTGCTGGAGGCTGGGCGTGTTTCCCTGCTGCTCTCCAAGCCGGTTAGCCGCATTACGCTGCTGATGGGCCGCTTTCTGGGCAACTTGCTGGTCGTCATTCTGAATCACGTCTATTTGGTCAGCAGCATTTGGCTGATTTTGGGATGGAAGACGCACGTCTGGTCCCCTCGTTTCCTGCTGGCAATTCCCATCAGCGTTTTTATCTTTGCGGTGTTGCTATGCGTTGTGGTGTTTATAGGTGTGCTTTCAGAGAGCGCCGCACTTTCGGTGATGGTCCCTATTGCGATCGCGCTGCTCAGCACCATTCTGGCCCAGCGCCAATTTGTGCTGAGACTATTCGATTCTGAGTGGGCGCGGCAGTTGTGGACCGCCTTTTATTGGATGATTCCGAAGGTGTACGACCTGGGTAACTCGATGCGGCAGATTATTCTCTTTGATAGGCAGGCTGACTTATGGACGCCGGTCTGGACTTCCGCGGTGTTTGGCGCAGCGGTTCTCACGGGCGCCGTCTATCTATTTCAGAAGAGAGACTTTTAGTGCGCCATTCGTTGACTGTTTTCTTTTTAGCGCTGCTTCTCGCCGGTTGCGGAAAGACACTGCTGACCGGTGTTGCCGTCGATCGTGATTTGCGGCCCTACATTCCGCCGGACGCCCAGGCGATTGCTTCTATTCAAATCGAAAAGCTCAAGGCTACTGATCTCTACAGGCGGCATTTGAAAGATCTTGACTTGCCGGAGTTAAACGCCATGTCGGAGCGCATTGGTTTGGACCCAAGGCGTGATCTAACATCGCTGCTAGCAGTTTGGGATGGGAAGCAGCCGATTTTCTTGGCGAAGGGCACGTTCTCTCCCGATCAACTGAAGCAGAAGTTGGCAACGCTAGGCGCGAAAAGCGTTCAATATAAGAACTACAGTATTTTCGGCAGCTCGGGGAATGCAGTTGCTCTAGTGGATAGTCGTTTGGCGGTGAGCGGTCCGGCCGATGCCCTGCACGCCGCGCTGGATCGAAAAGCAACCGGAGATGGCGGTGTTTCTCAAGAATTAGAGCAGCAATTGAAAGATGTGTTGCAGGATGCGCAGATTTGGGAAGTCAGCCGCGGAGGGATTCCGTTATCCGCATTTCCCGCGCGTGCCGACGTTCAATCCATGCTCGGGAATTTTGCCGGCGCGATTAGCGAAACGACGGTAGGTTTGCACTGCGACAGCGGCGTTCGATTTCAGGCCGATATCAAATGCGTTTCAAAAGAAGGCGCGCAACGGGTGCATGACGCGCTGCGCGGCTTAGTCGGTCTGGCGCGGCTAAGCACCAATACGAGCAACATGGACCTGCTCCGCCTCTGGGATGCGGTAAATGTTGACCAGGATCAGGACATGGTTCACGTGCGCGCCGACCTTTCGGCAGATCTCACCGAAAAACTTTTCACCTACCTGCCGCAGATAAAAAGCCGCGCCCGCCAGATAGCCAAACCCTTCTAGCGAATCCTCGAAAAACTCCACTGGTTGCGGCGTTGACATTCCTGCTACTCTATGTCAACTCTCATGCGAGTCTTCCTAATCGCTCTCCTGACCGCCGTCAGCGCCTTTGGGGCCTCCGGCAAAACTGAAATCCTCTGGGACACCTATGGGGTTCCGCATATTTACGCCGCCGATCGGGAATCTATGTTTTACGCCCATGGCTGGGCGCAGATGAGAAATCAAGCGAATCTGCTGCTTTTGCTGTACGGCGAATCGCGCGCGCGGGGCGCGGAGTATTGGGGTCCGAAACATGCCGAACTCGACCGCTGGCTACTCACAAACAATATGCCGGACCGAGCTAAGGTTTGGTATCGCTCTCAAACTCCCACTTTTCGCAAATACATGGATGCATTCGCGCGCGGCATTAATGATTTCGCCAAAGCGCATCCGGAAAGCATCAGTCCGGAATACCGCTGTGTGTTACCTGTGTCCGGCGTGGACGTAGTCGGCCATTCGCTGCGCGTCGTTTACTACATGTATATGGGTTCACAGCTAGCGCTGAAGCGCGAGGTGAATCGTTATCTCGGTAAGCCTGTCGAGACGGCGGAAGATATGGAAATACGGCCGGGGTCGAACACGTGGTCTGTTGGTCCTTCGCGCTCGGCGAGCGGAAAAGCCATGCTGCTGATCAATCCGCATTTAGCATGGGGCGAGACGTTTTACCGTTATATGGAAGTGCATGTGAACGCGCCCGACTATGACCTGTATGGGGCGCCGCAGATCGGCTTTCCCGTGGCTGTTGTCGGCTTTAACCGGCAAGCCGGATGGGGCCGCACGGTGAACACCATTGACACAGTCGATTTTTATAAGCTCACGTTGCGCAATGGCCAATACTTATTTGACGGCAAGCTTCGCCCCTTTGAACACGAAACCAAGACTTTCAAAATCAAACAGCCCGACGGCAGTTTGCTGGAAGAGAAGCTAGACGTACGCAGCACCCTGCAAGGTCCGGTGGTGTATGACCAGGATGGCTTGACGCTTGCCATGTGCGTGGCCGGGCTTGATCGGCCCAAGATGCTGGAACAGTGGTTCCGCATGGGGGAGGCGCAAAATCTGGATCAATTCAAAGCCGCCTTGCGCATGATGTCCGTACCGATGTGGAACGCCAATTACGCGGATGCCGGCGGTCATATCATGCTGGTCTTTGACGGCTTGGTGCCGAAGCGCGCAACCGGCGACTGGAGTTATTGGTCGAAAGTCGTCCCCGGTGATACCTCCAAAACTCTTTGGATGGATTATCATTCGTTCGACGAACTGCCGAAATCAATCGATCCGCCGAGCGGCTTCAACCAGAACACCAATGAGCCGCCGTGGACCATGACGCTGCCGGAATTAAATGAATCCAAGTATCCCGCCTACATCGCGCCACCGGTAAGCACGCCGCCCACGTTCCGAACGCTTCGGTCGCTGCAACTGCTGACGGAAAGTAAATCTATTACTTATGAACAGTTTGTGGCTAACAAACATTCCACCCGCATGGCGCTGGCCGATGCCGTGTTGCCCGACCTTTTGAAAGCCGCCGAGTCATCCACTGACGCAAATGTACTCGCAGCCGCTGCGCTGCTAAAAACGTGGGACCGCGACGCAAATGCCGACAGCCGCGGAGCAGTCCTGTTTCAATTGTTTACGGATCACTATTTTGGGCTTACAGGCGCCATAGATCCGAAATTGCGCGTGAGATGGGATCCAGCGCATCCACTGGAATCTTCTTATGGGCTGGCCGATGCGGTTGACGCGTTGCCCGCTTTAGCGGCCGCGGCGGAAGATTGCAAAAAACAGTACGGCGCGCTGAATGTGGCATGGGGTGAGGTTTACCGTTTCCGCAGCGGCACTGCTGATGTCCCTGGCAACGGCGCGGGCGGACGAGTGGGCGTTATCCGCACCATTCAATACGGCAAGAACGAAGGCAATCGTCATTATGCGGTACATGGCGAAACATTTGTCTGCGCCATCGAATTCGGTAAGCCACAGCAGGCCCAATGTGCGCTCTCCTATGGAAACGCCAGCCAACATGGATCGCCGCATCTCGAAGATCAGCTTCCGTTGATGGTTGCCCGAAAACTGCACCCGGTCTGGCGGGATCCCGCCGAAGTAAAAGTACATCTGGAATTGCAGGAAACGTTCTAGCGGCGAATGGTCTCACGCTGCAGAGCAAACTCTTCTTCGGGCGAACGAATAAGGCGTTTGCGCGCATAAAGCGCAAAGTACAGTAAGCCGCAGAGAAACCAAGTCAGCGCTCCCCACGCGCCTGGCCGGTAATCGGGATTGAGAAAAAGAGCGAGCAGGGTAACGGTGGAAATCACAATCGCCGTTACCGCTCCCGCGATGCCCAACGGACTCACAAACGGCCGTTCAATCGATGCATGATGCCAGCGCAACAGAAGAAACGAAAGCATCTGAAATACATACGCGATCACCGCGCCGAAGACGGCCATGTTCAGTAGCACTCCAGCAACGGGGCTGTTATGCGGCGAATATTGGATGGCTAAGGCCGTGGCGAAACCGAGGATGGCGCCGGTGATCAATGCGCGGTGTGGTGTTTTGCGCGTGGGATGCGTCGCGGAAAGCCAGTAAGGAAAGTATCCCGCGCGCGCCAGTGAATAGATCTGGCGTCCATATGCGTACATGATGGCGTGAAAGCTGGCGATTAAACCGGTACAGGCGGCTAGCGCCAACAGCTTTGCTTGGATACCGTCGCCGAAGATCGTGCGGAATCCGAGTGACAATGGCTCATTCGATTTTCCTACCGCCATCGCGCCCGGCGCGATGCCCGCATTCAGCGTGATCACGGCAAATGCGAAGACGATGAGCGTGAAGAGCGCCGATAATATTCCCTTCGGCATGCTGCGCGCCGGATCGGTACTCTCTTCGGCGGCCAATGGCAGTTGCTCAATGCCCAGATAAACCCACAAGGCAAAAGGCAACGACGTAAAGATGCCTACCCAACCCTTGGGAAGCCACGATCCGCCCTCTAACGCCCAGCGGTGCAGTTCGAAATGAGGAAGAGCGGCAACGCAAAACACCGTTAAGACCGCCAACGCGCAAATCGAAACGGCGGCGGAGACTCCAAAGGAAACCTCCACACCGGCTACGTTCAGGGCGACGAACACGATGTAGCAAAGTAGCCACCACAGGGGCGCGTACGCAGGCGGAGCGTGGAAAATGTCGCCCAGATATCCGCCGATGCCCACCACAATCACCGCGGGCGTGAAAATGTATTCGATGTTCTCCGCCAAACCGGTGATGAATCCGCACCACGGCCCCATCGCCGTGCGCGCAAAAGAGTACGCGCCACCTGCGTGCGGCAGCGCCGGGGACATTTCCGCAATGCTAAAACATAAGCATAAATACAGGACGGTCATGATGCCCAGCGCCGCGAGCAACCCGCCAAACCCGCCGGAAAGCAGCCCAAAATTCCAACCAAAGAAATCGCCGGAGATCACCGCTCCCACGCCTAATGCCCATAAATAGAAAACACCGGCATGGCGTTTCAGGCCGCCATGGGCATTGAGACCCGGCGGCGTCTCTCTATATGTTGCGGAGGTCCAGTTTTCAGGAATAGATATTAGACTCGCACACTGGGTGGAGCGATTTCCTCTCCTACCTCCATCGGCCGATCGCCCACAACACGAAACTCAATATGGCGCTTAGCAGCAGGCACGTCATCAGCGGAAAATAAAATGAGCCGTGCCGCCCCTTGACCACGATGTCTCCCGGCAGGTGCCCGAAGCGAATCGGCAGCCGTTCCCCCGCCATGAACAGCAGTCCGAGCACCACCAGCACCAGTCCCGCGCCGATTAGCATGCGTCCCACACCCTGATGATAGCCAGGAGTTTCGGTATGGTGCAGACCGCTACAGTAATAAAAGAACGCAAAATGACCTACGTACCTAATCCAAAACGTTACGAACAAGCAAGCTTTCGCCGTTGTGGCCGCTCCGGTGTAGATCTGCCGCCTATTTCGCTGGGTCTTTGGCAGAACTTCGGCGGTGATGATGTTTTCGAGACAGGTCGCGCCGTGATTCGCCGCGCCTTTGACCGTGGAGTGACGCATTTCGATCTTGCCAATAACTACGGACCGCCCTATGGCTCAGCCGAGGAAAACTTCGGCGAAATTCTTCGGAAAGATTTCCAGGGGCATCGTGACGAGTTGATTATTTCCTCAAAAGCCGGCTGGGATATGTGGCCCGGCCCCTACGGTCTCGGTGGATCACGTAAATATCTGATCGCGTCCCTGGACCAGAGCCTCAAGCGGATGGGCCTCGAATATGTCGATATTTTTTACTCGCATCGTCCCACCACGGATGTGCCATTAGAAGAAACCATGGGCGCATTGGCGCATCTAGTGCGGCAGGGCAAAGCTCTATATGTAGGTATCTCCTCCTATAGCGCGGAACGCACCCGCGAAGCCGCGAAAATTTTGCGCGCCGAAGGCGTGCCTCTGCTGATTCACCAGCCTTCTTATTCCATGTTGAATCGCTGGGTGGAGGGCGGGCTGCTTGAGACTCTGGGTACTCTCGGCGTGGGCTGCATCGCTTTTTCGCCGCTTGCTCAAGGGATGCTGACGAATAAATATCTGAATGGCGTCCCGGCAAATTCGCGCGCCAAACTCGAAGGCAGCCTCAGCTCCAAATTCCTGACGGAAGAAAATCTGGGCCGCGTCCGTGCGCTGCATCAGATTGCGATCTCGCGTGGTCAGAGCTTGCCGCAAATGGCCATTGCCTGGGTACTGCGCGATGCGCGCGTGACCTCTGCACTGGTCGGTGCGCGTAATGTGACGCAGCTTGACGACTCGCTGGATGCTCTGAAGAACTTGTCGTTCTCAAACGACGAGTTGACCCAGATAGACCGCCACGCGACAGAAGGTGGCATTGACCTCTGGCGTGAGGTGTCATCACAGTAACTTCCCCTGTGTGAATGCGGCCGCCATGCAGCATTTGGCGGTCGCGCGCTGCGTCTTATACTGCAAATTGTACGTGCAAAAGCCGCTCGGTCAGCTTCGCCTTCTTCTGCTAGCCTCGCTGGCTTGGCATTGCGCAACCGCCCAAAGCGATGTCCCGGCCGGTACGCAACTTTCCATCCGTCTGAGCAGCCCTCTTTCCAGTAAGCATTCCCAAGCAGGCGAGATTGTTTCAGCCACGCTGATTGCCCCCGTTTCCGTGCAAGGAAAAGGGCTGATTCCCGCCGGCTACGTGGTGCAAGGAACGGTCATTAATCCTACTCGAGCGCACAAGCGGCTAGACCACTCCGTACTATGCCTCAATTTTGGCGAATTGATCGGCAAGGCCAACCATTCTTTACTTTTTCAAGCCAAGGTGCTCAGCGTGGATAATGGCCGCGAGACGGTGGACAGCGCAGGCGTCATTCATGGATTGCGTCCGTTGCGAAGGCGTCCAACGGAAATTGAGGATATTCTTATGCTGGCGGCGGCCGCTCATCCGGCGATACTGGCGTCGTTGGAACTCGGACGGTTTGTGGTGGCGGAAGAGGAAAAGCCGCGCATTACCTATGAGCCTGGCGTCGAACTCTGGCTTACGCTGATATCTCCCCTTCGCATTGCAAACGTGCCGGCGCCCGAGATCCTTCGCCGCCCTTCCGAGTTGATTCTCTCGCATGATCTGCGGGTTTTCGTGAACAGTCTTCCGCTGCGAACGTCAACCGAACGCGGAACGCCTTCCGACTTAATTAACTTGATGCTCCTCGGCTCAGAGGAAGCGGTCTTGAACGCCTTCCGGCAAGCCGGTTGGGCGGAGGCGGCAAACCTTGATCTAAAGACGGAAGCAGAAACGTTCCTTGCGGTGGCGGACCATCATTCGTACCGGGAAGGCCCGGTTTCTTCCTTGATGCTGGACGGCCAGAAGCCGGCTGTCGTCTTTGAAAAAGCGACGAATACGTATGCCAAGCGACATCACGTTCGTATCTGGCGCCAGCAGCAGGTGTTCAATGGTCTGCCAGTCTGGGTTGGCGCGGGGACGCATGATACGGGAATCGACTTCTCACGAAAAGCCAAAACGTTCTCACATTCCGTTGATGGCGATATTGACCAGGAGCGCCAAAAAATTGAAAATGATGTGGTTTTTACTGGAGAGGTTACGGCTTCGGGCCTGATCGGCCGCCCCACCGCGCCACTGTCGTTTCAAAACGCAACGGGAGATCAGTTGCATACTGATGGGAAAATCGCTGTCCTCCGTCTCAAGCCGCAACACTAGGAAACTAAATGAACCAGGTTAATCTTGAAGCGAAACTTTCGATGTTCTCTGAGCACTGGCAACCGAAAACGATTGCGCAATTCAATGGAAACGACATCATGGTCGTCAAAGTACAGGGCGAGTTTGTTTGGCATAAGCATGACGAGACTGACGATTTCTTTCTGGTTCTGAAAGGCCACCTTGTCATTGAAATGCGCGATCGTAATGTATCTCTGGGGCCGGGTGAACTGTTCGTAGTGCCTAAAGGCGTCGAGCATCGGCCCGTGGCCAAAGAGGAAGTGCACCTTCTCCTCATCGAACCTGCAGGAACGCCCAACACGGGCGATCTCTTGACCGCTGCCAAGCGCCAAACGATTTAAGGCCGTGGGCGTTCCCTGACCGGAGCATTTTTCTTGACGATTCCACCTCAACTGTGTACTGTATTAGGTAACTAGTACACCACATTGCTATTCCGCTTAAACCACGCTTCGGGAATCCCGCTTTATCTCCAACTCATGGAGCAGGTGAAACACGCCATTGAAACCGGCGAATTGCGCGCGGGCGAACAATTGCCGGCGATTCGAAAACTGGCTGAAGATCTGGTCATGAACCCGAATACCGTCGCCCGGGCTTACCGCGAACTTGAGCACGAAGGCGTCATTGAACTCAAACACGGTTTGGGCGCATTTGTCCGTGAACCCATGGTTTTGCGGACCGGCGTCATGCGCCAAGCGCAAGCTATCGTGCAATCCGCTGTCGAGCGGTTGGCTGCGCTCCATCTCAGTGAAGAAGAGATGCGCAGGCTAGTCGAAAACGAACTAGCGATGCTTCGTTCGGGCAAGTTACCAGAGAGGGGCCAATGAGTGAGTTCGTAATTGAAACAACCCAGCTTCGCAAGTCATTTAAGGGACGAGTTGCCTTGAACGGGCTCGACCTAAACGTTCCCGGGGGAAGCATTTTCGGCTTTCTGGGCCGGAATGGCGCCGGCAAAACCACCACAATCAAGTTATTGATGGGCATGTTGAGATCGGAAACGGGAGAGGCGAAAGTATTCGGTTTGCCGGTTTCCGATCCTCGTGCAGCCATGGAGGCCCGCAAGCGCATTGGCTTCGTGACCGAAGATAAAGAGCTCTACCCCTACATGACGGTGGAGCAGATCATTCGTTTTACTCGGCCGTTCTTTCCCAAGTGGCGGGACGATCTGGAACAGCGCTACCGGAAAATGTTCGACCTGCACGCGAGCGCTAAGATTCCGGACCTTTCCAAGGGCATGCGTTCGAAACTCATGCTACTGCTCGCGATTTCGCGCGGCGCTGAGCTTTTGATTCTGGATGAACCGACCGACGGCCTCGATCCTGCTGCCGTGGAGGACGTACTCCGCGAACTGGTTACGCTCTCGGCGTCGGAGGGAATGACCATTTTCTTTTCATCGCATCAATTGGCGGAAGTCGAACAAATTGCGGATCATGTTTCGATCATCGATCACGGAAAGGCCGTCATCGCGGATTCGCTGGACGACCTGAAAGCCCGCTATCGCAGGCTCCATATCGTTTTCGAAAATGAGCCGCGCGGATCCGTCAGTTGGCCGGTCGGCGTGGAACATGTCTGTCAAGAGGGAAGAACCGTATCGATACTCGCAAGCCGCAACGTGGGGGAAATCAGGGAACAAGCGCAATCCATTCCCGGCACGGTAGTGCAGCAGTTTCCGGTAACTTTGAAAGAGATTTTTCTCGAACATGTAAGGAGTAACTGAAATGCTTCGAATGAAAGCCTGGCTGGAGACCCGGTGGCGGCTCTTCTTCGCCCTCGCCATGGGGCTGGTTGTCTTGTTAACGGGGCAGTCGGGCGGTGGTTTACATTCGACGGAGAATGCCCGCGGAATGATTGCCGTGATCTCCTTGGTTTCAATAGTCTTTGCTATTAACTTGGCGGGTGACGGAATCAGAACTCATCCATCGTTTCGGAAGACAAAAGGTTTGCATGGATCGCTGTATTTCACCCTCTCGCTTCCAGTCAGCCGATTGCGGCTGCTGTCGGTGCGAGCGGGAATCGGATTGCTCGAGTCCGCGGGAGTCACCGTCGTGATTTATAGTCTTGCGTGGATTCTGTTTCCTCTTGTGCGCGGTGATTCGAAGCTAATTGATTTATTGGAATTGATCGTGGCCGCAATTGTTTGCAGCGCCTGTTTTTATTTTGCATCGGTGCTATTGGCCATCTTCTTGGATGACGCTTGGCAGATATGGGGCGGCATACTTTTGTTCGGAGCAGTCCAGGGGTTGACCGTCTATTTTCATTTGCCCGCTTCGCTCAACCTAACTGGCTTTGCCGGCGATAACTCTCCCTTGTTGACCCATAGGCTGCCATGGACCGCGATGGCTATCTCGGTTTGTGTGTCGATACTTCTGTTTTCCGCGGCCCTAAAGATAGTGCAAGTCCGTGAATATTAGTGCTAAAGGCCTCATATTTGCAACGCCACTTCTGCGCACCCCGCAGGATACGGGCAAGGTGCATGCGGTCGTCTGTATTCGAGATCCTGGTGTCAAGCGTGGCCCTCGAAGCCGTTTTTCCCGGCTAAAGCTAAAATAGGACTTGCACTAGGAGGTGTAATGGCTGTTGCGCTGCGCCGGAAATCGGTTGTTGTCAATGTAGGGGGAGTCAAAATCGGTGGCCCGAATCCCGTGGTCGTGCAATCCATGACCAATACGGATACGGCAGATTCCAGCGCCACCATCAATCAAGTCATGCAGCTCGCGCGCGCAGGGTCGGAACTGGTGCGCGTGACGGTCAACACCGACGAAGCGGCTCGCGCCGTACCGGTGATTGTTGATACCCTGCGCCAATTTGGCGTTAACGTGCCTATCGTGGGCGACTTCCATTACAACGGCCACCTGCTGCTCAAGAAATATCCTGCTTGCGCGCGAGCGCTGGACAAGTACCGCATCAATCCGGGCAACGTCAACATCGGGAAAAAGCAGGACGATAATTTCCGCACCATGATCGAAGCGGCCATTGAATATGATCGGCCGGTGCGCATTGGCGTGAATTGGGGGTCGCTGGACGCCTCGCTCCTGACGGAGATGATGGATGCCAACTCACGCGCCGCCGAACCGCTCAGCGCGATGGATGTGACCAAGCGCGCCATTGTAGAAAGCGCCATTCGCGCCGCCGCCAACGCTGAAAAATACGGCCTGGGTGCGGACAAAATCATTCTTAGCGCAAAAGTCAGCAACGTGCAGGATTTGATCGACGTTTATGAAATGCTGGCCGCCCGCTGTGAATACGCGCTGCACTTGGGACTGACTGAAGCCGGTTTGGGCGCGAAGGGCATTGTGGCGACTACCGCTGCCTTATCGGTACTGTTGCAGCAGGGAATCGGCGATACCATCCGCGCGTCGCTGACCCCGCTGCCGAACGGCGACCGCACGGAAGAAGTGATTGTTTGCCAGCAGGTCTTGCAATCTCTGAATCTGCGCAGCTTCACTCCGCAAGTGGCTGCCTGTCCGGGTTGCGGCCGCACCACCAGCACGTTCTTCCAGGACATGGCCGACCAGATTCAAACCTATCTGCGCGAGCAGATGCCGGTTTGGCGTGAAAAATATACAGGCGTCGAAGAGATGAAGGTCGCGGTCATGGGTTGCGTGGTGAACGGGCCCGGCGAATCCAAGCATGCCAATATCGGCATCTCCTTACCCGGTACATTTGAAACGCCAGTTGCCCCTGTCTACGTCGATGGCAAGTTGTCCACCACGTTGCGCGGCGATGCCATTGTGGCCGAATTCCGCGTTATTTTGGACGATTACGTGGCTCGGCGCTACGGCCGCGAGGCTGGTATGGCGGAGCCCTTAGTCGAAACGCTGGTTTAGCTATTTCTGCACTAAGCCCTGGATCTCGTCCAGTTCTTTGCCCGCTTCGGCCCACTTGCCTTGCGAGCTCAATTCGCGATAGCGCTGCAGGTGGCCCCGAATCGCTTTCAGCGTCTCTATTGCTTGCGCGGAAGGTTGTGCTGCCTGCGGTTGAACCGTGGGCTGCGCGCTAGCCGTTGCGTTCGCCGGTTGGGTCAAATCCACGGATGGAACCGCCGGTCCGGAACCGCCAACGGCCGCTATTAACTGCGCCAGCGCCTGCTCATACGTGTCCGCATACGCAAGCTTATTGCCCATGGCCAAAGCCACTTTCTTCAGCTGCGGCATGGAGACTTGCGACGACTGAATATAAATCGGCTCCACATACAGAAAGCTATTTGCAATCGGCAGCACTAGCGTTTGTCCGCGCAGCACTTGCGAGCCTTGTTGGCTCCACAATGTCAGGTCTTTCGATATGTTTTGATCCTGGTTGATACGCGCGTCAATCTGCATCGGCCCGTAAATGATGTTTTGCTTCGAAAGCTGTTCAAACACCAGCTCGCCCAAATGTTCACCATCGCAGCGCGCATACATCACGCCAATCAAATTGTCTTTGCTAGCGGGCGTGAAGGTGGTCAACAGCATAAATTCCGGCTTGTTGCTGTTGGGCAAAGTCGCCACTACATAAGCGGGCGAAACGGAATTGGCGCCTTCACCCTGCTTTGTGCCGGTCTTGGCTAGATCCCACAAATCCGCGCGATTATAGAATGCCTCGGGATCGCGCATGTGAAATGTCCGGTAAATCTCGGCCTGAGCGCTGAACAACGTCTCCGGATAGCGGGTGTGCGCGCGTAAGTCCGCGGGCATGGCGGAGGCCGGCTTGAACAACGTGGGGAACAAGTGTTCGTAAGCCTGTATCAGGATGTCGCTTGGGTCAAACACATACAGGTTCGTCTCACCGGTGTAGGCGTCCACCGTGGCTTTGACGGAATTGCGCAGATAGTTGACTGAGAGGTTGCCGAGTTGCAGCTCGCGCGAATAAGGATGCGCGTCGGAAGACATATAGCCATCCATGATCCACACCAGCCGGCCGGAAGCGCTTAGCACCAGGTATGGGTCGCTATCCCAAGCGAGGAACCCAGCCAACTTACCAAGCCGTTCGGTAATTTGCCGGTGGATCATCATGCGGCTGCCGCCGGTCAGGTACTCAGTTAAAAGAATGTTGGCGTCTCCGTAGTCAATAGCCGCCGCCAGGCGCATGAGCAGTGACGAAATTGGAAATCCACCCGTGCCGCCGTAGCGTGTTTGCACCGTATCGGACCCGGATGGGTAATTGAACTCCTGTTGCGCCGTATCCACAAACACCGGTTCATGCGCCACTTCGCTGTAGTAAATCTCGGGTTGGGTAAAGTGCAAGCTCTTGCTGGTGACAACAGGTGGGGCGTCTTTGATAAACAGCAGAGGCAAGCCGTCGGATGTGATTCGGTTGGCCTCCGCCATCACCACGCCATAGCCGTGTGTGTAGATCAAATGCGGGTTGATCCAGCGGTTGCGCGCGTCGCCCAATTGCCGGATATCCAGCTCGCGCGGCGCCAGCAGCACCTGCCGTAACTCACCGTCGATCGTATAACGGTCAACATCGGTATCTACATAGACATAGGGCCGCAGTGGCTGAATCTGTGAGATCGTATCGTGAAAAGCTTGCCAATCCCAGAGCCGGACGTTGTCGAGCAGCGGTTTATGTTGGGCGAAATCAATTGGCATATCGGGTGTGGCTTCAAGCCTGGTCTCTTTCACGCGCTCGTTGAGTCCAAAGGCCGCCCGGGTGGCTTCGATATGGTGTTGAATGTATGGCCGCTCCAGCGCAAGTTCATTGGGGCGGACGTAAAGTCCCGCGACTGCGGAAGGGATAATGAGGCGCGCCGGAATCAGCAGCAGCAGAACCAACGCCCATCGCCCGCGCCTGGCCACAACCAGCGCCGCCGCAAGCAAGGCGCCCGCAATCATAATCCACTGCAGCGGCAGCACCACGTGATCCGCCACCCAATCCACTCCCACCAGGTATTGGCCGTGATCTTCAACCAGCAGTCCGTAACGGTCGAAATAAATCTTTACTGCAACGCCGAGCAGCAGGATTGCCCCAGCCATGCGCACGAATTGCGAATCGAACGCTCGCCGCAGAGAGACCGGTTCGAATTCGAAGGCCATTCCGTTGGAATTAAGTGACGGCAGTTGCCGCCGCAACAAATCGGCATTGGCCGCCGCCCAATACAGGATGAGCGCCAGAACCACCCCCACCAGCGCCGCGCGCAACAGCATGTTGTAGAACGGCAGGCCGAAGAGGTAAAAACTGAGCGCTTTGCCGAAGATCGGATCGATAAACTCGCCCGCTGGCGGCGTCACACGCAAGCCGCCGAAATACCGCACAACCGTCCAACTGTCGACCGTCGCGTTCGCCACGCCAATCGCAAAAACCGCCAGCACCGCCAATCCTGCGCGATGGATAAAACGGCGGCTGAGAAAGCCGAATAACGGCGCGCCCGGCTCCTCCACCATATTCCTCAGCCCGAGCCGGAAAGCAAGCCAGAACAGCCCCAGAAAAAGCACCACCGCCACTACAATCGGGCCGGTGCCATAGAGCAGCAAATTTACCCAGGTATCCACTTGATGGACTTCCGTCCACCAGGCATAGTCAATGAAAGTGCTTGCAATAAAGTGTGAACTGAGAAAGAGGAGGATCAGCAGGATCACGGCAAAAAGCAGGCCGCCGCGCCTCTGATATTGCCCGAATCGGTCTGCCATTGTGATTTTTTGGGACCCAGGTCCGCTGACAGTGAGTATAGCGATTACGCGGCGGGAAGCTGTTCTTCTTCTTTCAAAAGCTCCAGCAAGCCGATGGTCACTTCATTAAAAACTTTGCGGCGGCGGTGCACGATGCGCACGGGGCGGAAGAGCTCCGCCGGTTCCAGCGGCAGCGCGATGAGCCGCCCTTGCAGCATGTCTTCATGCATGACGCGCTGCGGCATAATGCTAATTCCGGCCCCATGCGCAACCGCCTGCTTGATCATTTCGATATTGTCGAAACGCAGCGTTATCTCCACTTCCACTTCATGCTCGCGCATATACCGGTCAATATGCTGTTGAATGGGTAGGTCTTCGTCGAAAGCCACAAACAAACGGCCGTCCAGCGCCGAGGCGGAGAGCGATTGGTACGCGGCCAGCGGATCGTCGGGAGGCACCGCCACCACCATCTCTTCGTCCCGCCAAGAAAGGGCTACCACTTCGCGGGAAGATTCCGCGTAGCTCATTAAACCAAGGTCCGCTTCGTCTTCCGCCACCGCTTGCCAGACGCGCTCCGGCCGCAGGTATTGCACTTGCAGTTCGGCGTCAGCGAAACGTTCCGCGAAACGCGCCTCAATGCTTGACATCTCTGACAAGCCTACGGAATAGATAGCGGCTAACCGCACCGTGGCGTTAAGTTGTTTCTTGATCGAATCCAGCAACGAAATCATTTCGTCATGCCGGCGCAGAACATCACGGCAAAACTCCACATACGCTTTGCCCGCGGGTGTCACTGTTAACGGCCGTGTGCCGCGGTCAAACAACGTGACGCCTAACTCACGTTCCAGTTCGCCCAGCGCTTGGCTGGCGGCGGATTGGCTGAGATCGTTCCAGCGCGCAGCCTTACTGACACTCCGATGTTGGGCCACATCGCGGATCAAGCGGAGATTCGCAGGGTTCACAGATTTACTTCAGCGTAACATAAGCAAATCTGATATTGGCAACTCCCTGATTCGATTTGACTAATAATGCATCGACAGCTATACTGTGGATCTATCCCTTCCCTGGCCGAAAGAGGAATCGAATTGTACTCAGTCGATACTAATCATCTACCCCATCGCCAAGGGCTATACGATCCCGCGAATGAGCATGATGCTTGCGGGATCGGCTTTGTGGCGAATATTAAAGGCGAAGCTTCGCATGAGATCGTCCTTAAGGGGCTCGAAATCCTGTTGAATTTGGCGCACCGAGGCGCCTCTGGTTGTGATGCGGAGACTGGCGATGGCGCCGGCATCCTAATTCAAATCCCGCACGAATTTTTTGCGCGCATACTGCCCAAGCTTGGGTTCACGGTTCCCGCGCGCGGCCAATATGCCGTCGCCATGTGTTTCCTTCCGGTGGAACTGCAGCAGCGCTTGGAGTGCGAAGGTCTGTTGGAGCGTGTGTCGCGCGAAGAGGGTCTCGGCGTTCTCGGCTGGCGGGACATTCCATTAGGAGTGGACGCTATCGGACGAGTCGCGCGCGCCTCGCAGCCGTACATAGAACAGTTTTTCGTTTCGCGTCCAGCCGGTTTAAGTGACGACGAGTTTGAACGCAAGCTTTACGTGATCCGCAAGCGCGTGGAAGCGTTAGTCGCTGCCGAGACGGAAATGCGCGATAAAGGCTTTTTCTACATTCCTTCGTTTTCGTCGCGCACGATTATCTACAAAGGATTGCTGCTTGCCCATCAGATAGGCGAGTTTTATACCGAACTGCTGGATCCCGATACCAGGAGCGCACTTTGTCTGGTCCATCAGCGCTTTTCCACCAATACGTTTCCCACTTGGCAGTTGGCGCATCCGTTCCACTATCTTTGCCATAACGGCGAGATCAATACCGTGCGCGGCAATATCAATTGGATGAACGCGCGGCAATCGGTGATGACTTCGCCGTTGTTTGACGATTTCAAAAAGCTGCTGCCGATTATTCAACCCAACGGGAGCGATTCAGCCGCTTTGGATAATGCCGTGGAGTTGCTGACCATGACGGGGCGTTCCTTGCCGCACGTGATGGCAATGCTGATGCCCGAAGCCTGGGACGCGCACACCACCATGTCGGCGGAGAAGAAAGCGTTCTATGAGTATCATGCGTCTCTGATGGAGCCGTGGGATGGTCCGGCCGCGGTGGCATTTACAGATGGCCGCGTAGCTGGCGCGACGCTAGATCGTAACGGCCTGCGCCCCGCGCGCTATCTCATCACCAAAGACGGATGGCTGGTGATGGCTTCGGAAACCGGCGTGCTGCGCTTCCCTCCGGAGGAAATCGTATCCAAGGGACGGCTGCAGCCCGGAAAAATGCTGCTGGTTGATCTGGAACAAGGCCGTCTTGTTCCGGATGAAGAGATTAAGCATCAGTTAGCCTCGCGGCAGCCATACGCCCAATGGCTCGAAGAAAATCAGATTACGTTGGAATCTTTGCCGGAGCCTTCGCGCACCCAGCCGACTGACCATAGCACTGTTCTCTTGCGGCAGCGCTGTTTCGGCTACACGGACGAAGACCTGCGGCTCTTAATCACGCCGATGGCTGCCGAAGGAATTGAGGCGGTCGGCTCCATGGGTACCGATACACCATTGGCTTGCTTGTCTGACAAGCCGCAATCGCTCTTCAGTTATTTCAAGCAATTGTTTGCACAAGTAACCAATCCGCCTATCGATCCCATACGGGAAGAGTTGGTGATGTCCCTGACCAGCTACATCGGAGTGGAGGGCAATATTCTCAGTGAAGTTCCAGAAAATTGCCATACGCTCAAGATGCCGCACCCGATCCTGACGAATCGAGAGCTCGAAAAGCTGCGGCGTGTTTCGCGCGGCGATTTGCTGGCGTCCACTCTGTCCACTACCTTCAACATCGCGGAAGGGGAACGCGGGCTGAAGCGTGCGCTGGACGGTCTTTGCCGCCGCGCATCATTCGCCATTAAATCCGGCTATACGTTGTTGATCCTCTCTGACCGGGGCGTGGATGAGGAGTATGCACCTATTCCTTCCTTGCTGGCTCTCACGGCGGTCCACAATCATTTGGTGCGCGAAGGCACGCGCACGGGCGTCGCGCTCATCATTGAATCTGGTGAGCCGCGCGAAATCATGCATTACTGCCTGCTGATAGGCTATGGCGCCAGCGCGATCAATCCTTATCTGGCGATTGAGACCGTGGAAGAGTTGGCGTTGTCGGGTGAGTTGCCGGCAGGCGTTACGCCTGAGCAGGCCATTAAGAATTACCTCAAAGCCGTCAGCAAGGGATTGCTGAAGGTGTCTTCCAAGATGGGTATCTCCACGCTGCAGAGCTATCGCGGCGCGCAAGTATTCGAAGCCATTGGCCTGAATCAGGAGCTGGTCAATCAATATTTCACGGGAACGGCCTCGCGCATCGAAGGCATCGGTCTGGACGTGCTTGCCAAAGAAGCAATTGCCAAACACGCATTTGCGTTTCGGCCGGTTTCGAATACAGAAACCGAGTTGGCGGTTGGCGGAGACTACCAATACCGCATCAACGGCGAACGCCACTTACTCAATCCCGATACGGTGAGTAAGTTACAACACGCCGTGCGCGGCGCCAGTTACTCTACTTTTCAGGAATACACGCGGCTCATTGACGAACAGAATGAGCGCTTGTGTACGCTGCGCGGCCTGATGCGTCTGAAGACCATTCCGCGGCCCATTCCGATTGAAGAGGTAGAGCCGGCCAGTGAAATTGTAAAGCGCTTCGCTACTGGCGCCATGTCGTTCGGGTCTATCAGCGCGGAAGCACATGAGACATTGGCGATCGCCATGAACCGCATCGGCGGCCGCTCCAACACGGGCGAGGGCGGGGAAGATGAAGCGCGTTTCATCCCGCTCGCAAACGGCGATTCGAAGCGCAGTTCCATCAAACAGGTGGCCTCGGGCCGTTTCGGCGTCACGGCGCATTACCTGGTCAATGCGGATGAATTGCAAATCAAGGTAGCGCAAGGCGCCAAACCTGGCGAAGGTGGGCAACTGCCTGGGCACAAGGTGGATGCGGTGATCGCGCGGGTGCGGCACTCCATTCCCGGCGTTGGCCTCATCTCGCCTCCGCCTCATCACGATATTTACTCGATTGAAGATTTGGCCCAGTTGATTTACGACCTGAAGAACGTAAATCCCCAGAGCCGCGTCTCAGTCAAGCTGGTGGCCGAAGTCGGCGTAGGAACGGTTGCGGCCGGCGTTTCGAAAGCACATGCCGACCTGGTGCTGATCAGCGGCTATGACGGCGGTACGGGAGCTTCGCCGCTTACTTCGTTGCGGCACGCGGGCATTCCCTGGGAGCTCGGATTGGCCGAAGCCCAGCAGGTCTTGGTGATGAATGATCTGCGCAGCCGGATTCGTGTCCAGGTTGACGGAAAATTACAGACTGGCCGTGATGTGGCCATTGCGGCGCTGCTGGGTGCGGAAGAGTTTGGATTCTCCACTGCTCCGCTCGTAGCGCTGGGTTGCATCATGATGCGCAAATGCCATTTAAATACTTGTCCAGTGGGCATTGCCACGCAAAACCCCGTGTTGCGTAAGAAATTTGCGGGGCTCCCCGAGCACGTCATCAACTTCTTCTTCTATATCGCCGAGGAAGTGCGCGAGTGGATGGCCAAGATGGGTTTCCACTCCATGGATCAAATGATCGGCCGCGTGGACATGTTAGAAGTACAGCCGTCCATCGACCATTGGAAAGCGCGTGGGCTGGATTTTTCGGAGATTCTATACAATCCGCAAGTGCCCGGCCGGGTGGGACGGCGCTGTACCATCGGACAGGATCACGGGCTCAAGGATGCGCTCGATAACATCCTGCTGGAGCAAGCGCGCGCGGCCATCGATCATGGACAAAAGGTTGAGATCGACATGCTCATCCGGAACGTACACCGGACGGTAGGAGCGATGTTGAGCGGCGAAATCGCACGGCGTCACGGTGCGCGCGGCTTGCCGGAAGACACCATCTGTGTCCGCTTCAACGGATCGGCCGGCCAGAGCTTCGGAGCGTTCTTGGCCTCTGGTGTTTCGTTGTTTCTCGAAGGCGATGCAAACGACTATGTCGGCAAGGGTCTCTCCGGCGGCAAAATTGTGGTATTCCCGCCCAAGAATTCGGGCTTTCCTCCCGAAGACAACATACTTGTGGGCAATACCGTGCTGTACGGCGCCACCAGCGGCGAGGCGTACTTCAACGGCGTGGCGGGTGAGCGTTTTGCGGTTCGAAATTCGGGTGCGCGGGCCGTTGTGGAAGGCGTGGGCGATCATGCCTGCGAATACATGACCAACGGCGTTGTGGTGGTTTTGGGTAAGACTGGCCGGAACTTTGCGGCTGGAATGAGCGGCGGCCTGGCCTATGTGTTCGATCCCGATGGGGAATTTGCACGCGTGCTCTGTAACCATTCTGGCGTGGAATTAGAGCCGCTGTTTGAACGGGAAGATTTATCCCTTCTCGAAAACCTGATACGCAAACATGTGGCTTACACCGCTAGTCCGCTGGGCGGCCGGCTGCTCGATCATTGGGGGGAGAACATTAAACACTTTGTGAAGGTATTGCCGCACGAATATAAGCGCATACTCGAAAAACAAAGATTGGCTGGGAAAAAAGAACTGGTAGCGGCAGTCATGCCTGCCGAGGAATTGGCCATGGGTGAGGCAGCAAGGTAGTCATGGGGAAAGTTACAGGATTTTTAGAGTACACTCGTGAAACACCCGCACGACGCCCGGTGGCCGAGCGCGTAAACGACTGGTTTGAGGTCTATCAGGATTTTCCGCGCGAAACATTGCGTCATCAGGCTGGCCGCTGTATGGATTGCGGCCTACCGTTCTGCCACACTGGCTGTCCAGTCAACAACCTGATTCCCGATTGGAACGACCTGGTGTGGAGAGGGCGCTGGCAGGACGCCGCGCGCGCTTTGCACGCGACCAATAATTTCCCGGAATTCACGGGCCGTATTTGTCCGGCGCCATGCGAGGCGGCTTGCGTGCTGGGCATCAATGACAAGCCGGTGACGATTAAAGCCGTCGAGCAAAATATTATCGACCGTGCATTTTTAGAGGGCTGGGTATCGGCTGAGCCTCCGCGTGCGCGCACCGGCAAGAAAGTCGCGATCGTGGGTTCAGGCCCGGCGGGCTTGGCCGCTGCGCAGCAGTTGAATCGCGCCGGTCATTCGGTGGTAGTCTTCGAGAAAGAGGACCGTGTGGGTGGCCTCTTGCGCTATGGCATACCAGATTTCAAAATGGAAAAACATGTCATCGACCGCCGTTTAGATCAACTGCGGGCCGAAGGCATCGAATTTCGGACCAAGGTTTCCATCGGGGCCGATATTACCGGAGACGAATTGCTTCGCGGCTACGATGCCGTGATGCTGGGCGTGGGCGCCGAACAACCGCGCGACGTGGCGATTCCCGGGCGCGAATTGAAGGGTATTCATTACGCCATGGATTACCTGACCCAGCAAAACAAGCGTGGCGCCGGCGATCGCTTTACCAGTAGCGAAGAAATTACTGCGCAGGGTAAGCGCGTCATCATTATCGGCGGCGGCGATACCGGCGCGGATTGCCTGGGAACCGCGCACCGGCAGAGGGCCGTCTCAGTGCATCAGTTGCAAATTAACGGGATGCCGCCGGAAGAACGGCATGAGTCTACTCCGTGGCCTCTGTGGCCCTTTCAGTTACGTGTGGAAGCCGCGCATGAAGAAGGCGGATTCCGTGAATGGAGCGTGCTGACCACCCACTTTAGCGGCGATGAAAACGGCCATGTGAAAAAACTGCATTGCGTACGTGTTGGTCCCAAGCCGGCGCTCGAACGCGTGCCCGGCAGTGAGTTATATTTGGATGCGGATTTGGTGCTGATCGCTATCGGCTTCTCCGGCCCCGTCCGCGGAAAATTATTGGAACAACTTCCCCTTCGGCTTGATCAACGCGGCAATGTGCAGACCGATGAGAGTTTCATGACTTCACTCCCCGGCGTGTTCTCGGCAGGGGATGCTCGACGCGGACAGTCTTTGGTAGTCTGGGCAATTGCGGAAGGCCGCAAAGCTGCGCATCATATGGACAAATTCCTCATGGGATCGAGCCAACTCCCGCTTTAGCATGCGTGCCAGGTTTTTGGTGTGCCTGGGCTTATTCTGTGCCGCATATGCCCGCGCCAATGATTGGAGCAGCCTCTACGGTGAGGCCGGTTTAGCGCGGGAGAAACCCCGCTTGCAGCACCTGGTGGAAGAGGTAGCCGCCGATGAAATTGGCCCCTATTTCAATAATGGACAGCGCTTGGTCTTCGGTGTTCTGCCTATCGATTTGCCGCTGAATGCTGATAACGCCAGTCCCATTGAGGGCGATCTGCATCGCAGAGATGTGATCGTATTGCCCGCACTTACGCTTCTTTTCGTGGAGGACTTAGCCAAGTCTTACGCCTGGCTTTGGAGCAACCGCCTCAGCTCCGAAACGGTGGATGAATATATCAGCATGTTGCGCTACCGGAGGTCTTCCGACTTCCCGGACGGGAAATATCCCCCGCCAGAAGTGGCTTTGCATGTTCCAGCGAACGCGTTAGACAACGTGGACGCGAAGAAGATGTTCGTGCGTTTGCGGACGTCGGCCTATATGTTCCTGATCCTCCATCAAATGGGTAGTCTGCGCCCCACTGGCGAAACAGACGACGAGCAGGCGGATCTTTTCGCCCTGGATTTAATGAAGCGCAACTCCGAGACGCCTTTGGGTCTGTTGCTTCTGATGAGCGCAGGCGTTTACCTGCCGGATGAACCGCATCCGGTTACGGCCAAACGCCTGCTGGCGATGGCGAATTACCTGGATTTCCGTATACAGGAATTCGTGGAAGCGCGTCCCGATCGCGTGGCAGCGCGCGACGCCATACATGCCATTGCCAAGGACTTCCGCGTATTGGCCGGATCGCTAGACGACCCCGGCACTCAGACTGCCTGGGCTGAGCGCGCCCGGCGTACCGATGTGTCCACGCTTCTACCTAAGCCGCAGCGGAGATAGATATCGCTACTGGCGCAAGCCGCCGCTAGCGGACACGATACAAAATGCCGTCTTCAACGTAACGATCGCCAATTGTCTGGCGGCCAATCCGTCGGCCCTCGGCATCCTCGGTTTTCGAATACAGCGCCCGAAGTTCCCGGGTAAAGCGTTCTTTTATGCCGAAAATTGTGAGCGGCGGGGTTTTTGACCAAGGCAATCCCGCTGCTTCAAGTACTTCGTGTACCAGTCCGTATGCCTTCGCCCCTCCAACTGCGTCGAGGCGAGGCGAAGCGAGGGCAAATTGCCACTCATCATACTCCTCCAGATACACCAACGCTGCTACTTTGATCGCCAAATTGGACTCGGAACAAGCTATCCGTATTTAACAGAACGGAAAGCTCTGAGTCCAGCTTAGCGGCTAGAACTAACTGGGTCAAATTGTGAGGGTAGCTCTTCGTTGCCCTTTGCTTGTCCGGAAAATCGTAGCGCAGTGTACTCTTCGCAATCCACGCTTTCAAGGCGCACTCAACCGCGTACCCCGCTAAATAATATGCGCCATCTGGAAGCCCGGCGTTCAAAAGTGCTTTCGCTTCTTTCAATCTAACAGCGGAAAGCACTTGAAAATCCTTACGGTTCACAATCCTCTATTTCACATTCAACGTCTTCTTCAACCAAGCCACCATCTCCGGTTTCCAATGCTGCATCTCCGGCGCCTTCCAATTGTTCATCCCGTGGCCGCCGCCTTCCACCGTAATCAGCTCGCAATTTACGTTGACATTCTTCATTGCCGTACACATTTCAGTGGACTGCTCAAACGATACCTGGTCGTCTTTAGTGCCATGGATGCAGAGAAACGGCGGCATCCCAGCATGCACCGCGCCGATGGGCGACATGGCGCGCAGCTTTGCAAGCCCGTCTTTATCGAGCTGCTCCGCGCCAAAGAAGCGAATGCCGCCGCCATTGGCGGCATGCGCATTAATGGTCTTCATGTTGAAGCGTTCGGGATGATCACGGCGGGCCAGCGCTTGTTGCCCATAATCGACCGGTCCGTAAAAATCGACCACGGCGGCGATTTTCGTGGCCGGTGTTCCATGCGTTCCAGCGTAATTAACCAGAAAGCCGCCCGCCGATTCACCAATGATGACAATCTTCGAAACATTCACCCGATACTGCTTCGCATTCGCTTTCACCCATCTGATGGAGCTATCGACATCCGCCATCGCTTGCGGAAAATGTGCCGCGGGAGCGAGCCGGTAGTCAATGCTAAACCAGGCGAACCCAGCATTGGCAAGCAGGTCAAACAAGGGCTTTACATTTGTGTCCTTGTGACCGCCGTCAAACCCTCCGCCATGCACCAAAATCGCCGCGGGAAACGGTCCGGGGCCCTCTGGAACGTGCAGATCCAGCAGCACCGGCTGGCCGCCCGGTTGCCCGTACGTGACATCTTTCTCGTCCAACGGGGCTTGGGCGTTGATTGAAAAAGTGAAAATTGCGGTGGCCGCCATCAGCGGGAGAATAGATCTGCGCATGTTGGGCGATTGTATCAGTGCGAACAGATCGGTGCGAACAGCTTACTGCCGCGCGCGTTGAAGCAAATTGAAAATATTCTGATAATCGGCAGCTTGCCCCGAAGCTTCGCCATGCATTTTTCCGTAGGCATCCTTGAGATAGCCCAGAGCCGGTTTCCCACTAACATCTTTAATGCCTGCACGCGCGCCATTGGCAATCAGCCAAGCTACTTTATCGGATAACCAGAATTGCTGCACCGCAAACATCAGTGCTGTTCTTCCCGCTGAGTCGGTTGCATTCACGTCACAACCCTCTTCGATCAGCAGCTCCATTTTGCGCGCGGTCCAGTTGTGACCGCTGATGGCGGCCATCATCACGGTCTGCCGAGCGCCGGAGACCACCTTTGGGTCAGCACCGGCATCGAGTAGTTGGTCAAAAACTTCGTCCTTCCCGTTGTATGCCGCGTACATCAATGGCGTCCAGCCGCTGGAATCCGCTGCGTTCACATTTCCAGCGCGCAAGAGTTCCGGCAGCGTGGCGGCGCCCCGATAAGTCGGGCACATCAGCGGTGTTACCCCAGGCTTTGGCAGGTAACATTCTTCGGACATGTTTAATCCGAAGACTTCTGTCCTTGGATCACCATGCCGCCAATGATGCGTGTCCGCAAGAGCGTCGATTTGAAGGCCCAGTTTTCTCAAGAATCCTGGAGCGCTGTCGGCATAGTCGGATACTTCTTTTAGCAGGCCGCCCATGTGGACGGTCGTCTTGTAAGTGGGAAGATCCGTAATGAGTTGTGAATAGTGGTCGCACAACGACCAGAAGGCAAGAGTTCGGAACTGTTCCATCAAAGCCTTTGCCTTGTCCGCGGCGATACTGCCAGACGCTTTACCTGCCGTGCGCACTGAAGCCGTTCCCATCCACGTCACAGTCCCGTCCGCGTTAATTCTGACAGCGTAAACGGGGCACGGACCATAACAAGGTTCTCGCCGCAATTCCACAAAGTCAGAACTGGTGAAGAGTCCCCCGGGAACGCGAGCTTGGCCGTTCGCTAGGCAACCCGTCCGCGTAATCTCGGGCCAAATTGGATAGGCGGAGCCCGCAATGCCGAGCAAACACAAAACCCGGACGAGAGTCATTCGGAAAATGGCGGCAAAATCCAAAACAAGATAATCCATCCGACGATCCCTATCCCGATCAGCGTCCAGCAAAAGGCATTCCAGTATTTGGATTTCGTTAGCGGCTCTAAAAGGTGGGCTCCCCCGCCAAAGCTCAGAAACAAATGCTCAAACCAAGCAGATCGTGTCTTCTCAAACTTCTTTTCTAGCTGTGCTATTTCAAACCGCTCCGCAGGTGGACTAGGCGGTTTGTCATCACCCATTAACATTAATCCCATATCCTTTTGAGCGTCGCAGTTTAATCCATTTTTCAGAAACGACAGGAGTTTCTTTGCATCTTTTCGGGGAATCGGTCACAGTTGGTACCGCCATCTTGTTGTTGCTGGCGGTCGGTATGGCTCTAGCATTTGAATTTGTCAACGGTTTTCACGATACGGCAAACGCCGTAGCTACCGTAATTTACACCCATAGTCTTAAACCTGTTTATGCAGTTGTCTGGTCCGGCTGTCTGAACCTCTTAGGCGTTCTCACATCTTCGGGTGCTGTCGCCTTTAGTATTGTCGCCCTACTGCCTGTCGAACTGGTGTTAAATGTTGGGTCCGGCGCTGGATTCGCCATGGTGTTTTCGCTGTTGCTCTCGGCCATTATCTGGAACTTAGGTACTTGGTACCTGGGTCTTCCGGCCTCGAGCTCTCACACACTGGTCGGTTCCATTATGGGTGTAGGGCTTGCCAATTCGCTGCTGACGCCGGGACATGTTTTCGGCGAGGGCGTGAATTGGTCTAAAGCGAGCGAGGTCTTTTCGTCGCTCATTATTTCCCCTGTCGTTGGTTTTGTCTGTGCGGGCGCATTGCTTCTTCTCGCCAAAGCGTTGATCAAAAACCCGGATTTATATAAGGCTCCCGAGAAGGATCAACCACCGCCCCTCTGGATTCGCGGCCTTCTGATCCTCACGTGCAGCGGCGTCAGCTTTTTTCATGGTTCAAATGACGGGCAAAAAGGCATGGGTCTGCTTGTCCTCATCTTGGTAGGTATCTTGCCGGGAACATACGCACTGAACCCAGCCGCTACATCTGCCGACATCCAGCACATCGTTGAATATTCCCAGCAAGCGAGCCCGCTGCTAAAAACGCACAGCAACACGCAGGTTACCGGCCAGGCTGCGGTAGATGCTCTGTCCGATTTCCTGAAAACCAAGGGCGTGGCCACACCCGAAACGTTTGCCGCTCTTGAAGGCAAAAATCAGGATGTCTTCAGCGAATTGAACGGCCGCAGCAGCTATAGCGATCTGACTGTGGCGCAGCGGCAGCAATTTCGTACCGATATCTACTTGATGAGTGAATCCATCAATAAACTCATCAAGACCAAAAAAATCACCGACCCGGCCGAAGTAAAAACATTGAGCACCTACGCGACGAGCCTTTCGGGAGAAACCAAATTCATTCCCACCTGGGTTAAATTTGCTGTCGCTCTTGCGCTCGGATTGGGAACCATGATCGGTTGGAAGCGAATCGTGATTACCGTCGGCGAGAAAATCGGTAAAGAGCACCTCACTTATGCACAGGGCGCTTCGGCTGAACTTGTCGCCATGGCGACCATCGGCATCGCTGACCGGTTTGGGCTTCCTGTTAGCACCACGCACGTGTTGTCTTCGGGCGTGGCCGGAACCATGGCGGCGAACCATTCGGGCTTGCAAATGGAAACCATGCGCAACATTTTAATGGCATGGGTTCTTACGCTGCCGGTGTGCGTGCTGCTAGGAGCGGGAATCTTTTCGTTCTCCTTCTATGTCATCTTCCACATTTTTGGCGTGCGCTAAAAAGCTCCTGTATTTACAGAAATGGGCGGTCCCGGTTGTTCCTGGGCCGCCCATTTTCGCTTACAGGGAAAGCTATGGACCCACCGGAGCTTTGGCCAACTCGACGTCGATTGTGATGGAAATGTCATTGCCCACCACCCCCTGGCCGTTGGTCATCCCAAATGCCGTCCGGTCTAGCGAGGTTGTGGCTGATGCTCCCATGTGCAGAATTCCTTTCGCGTCTTTCACGGCAGGAGTAGGCCCTTCGACGTCAAGCACCGCTTCTTTGGTAACTCCATGGATGGTCAGGTTACCCGCGATCTTAAGCTTGCCCGCTCCCGCCTGCTCCGCGTGTTTTGATTTGAAGGTGATTGTCGGGAATTTCTGCACGTCGAAATATTTTTCGCTACGCAGATCTTTATCGCGCGCCTCCACCCGGGTATCCACGGAATTAGTATCAATCGTGACATCTAAAACCGTTTTCGACACGTCGGCGGGATCATACTGAACAGTGCCGGCTAACTTGGTGAAGGCGCCCCGAACCGTCGAAATACTCATGTGCCGCACAGCGAATTGTGCAGCCGAATGCGCGGGGTCTATTTTCCAAGTTTCGGTTTGGGCGTTGGCCGCACCGGTCAGCGCCAGGCCGGTAAACAAAGCGAGAAGCGGTCTATTCAAGGGGACTCCTTTGATTCATACAGATGAGTGTAGTTTACGGTACGCCATAGCCCGCAACCATCAATTTTCCCTGCGAATGAATATCGCCTGGGGTTATGGTGATAGCTTATAGCAGTTCGTACAATTGATCGAAAGCGCAAGCGGCGCATGGCGCGCCCGTTATGTGCCTAGGAAAAGGAGACTGCCTTGTTTGCACAAAGATTCACACAGCCTTACACACGTAGATCCGTTGTAAAAGCGGCTGCGGCGGGAATGCTTGCCACTAGCCTGAAAGCCGCTCCGGCGCCCAAAGGCCGCCTCAAACAATCGGTTGCTCGCTGGTGCTACGCCAAGATGAGCATTGAGGATCTCTGCCGTAACGCCGCGGAAATGGGTTTAAGCGGAGTTGATCTGGTCAAGCCGGAAGAATGGCCCGCACTGCAAAAATACGGCCTGGTTTCCTCCATGGTTTACAGTGCCGGCACCATTCCCGACGGCTGGAATCGCAAAGAAAATCACGACCGCCTCGAAAAAGAAATGAAGGAGGGAATTGACCGCGCGGCTGCGGCAAAATTGCCGAACGTGATTACGTTTTCCGGCAACCGGCGCGGCCAATCGGATGAAGAAGGGAAAGAAAACTGCATCATCGGTCTGCGACGCGTCAAGAAAATGGCGGAAGACCAAGGCATCACCATCAACGTCGAACTTCTCAACAGCAAAGTCAACCACCACGACTATCAATGCGACCATACGGCCTGGGGCGTCGATGTCATGAAAGGCGTGGACTCACCCCGCGTCAAACTGCTCTATGACATCTATCACATGCAGATCATGGAGGGCGATATCATCCGGACCATTACGGAAAACATTAAGTATATTGGCCATTTCCATACCGGCGGCGTTCCCGGACGTCACGAGTTAGATGATACTCAAGAACTTCAATGGCGAACCGTAGCCAAGGCGATTGCCGACCTCAACTACGATGGTTTTTTCGCGCATGAGTTTGTGCCGACGAAAGATCCCATGACCTCTTTGCGCCAGGCAGTTGAACTTTGCAACGTATAGAGGTTCAAAAAAACGCTGAACAAAACGGAATTAAAAGGAATATCTCAGTAGCAAAGTGTGTTAACCCGAGAATTACAGTCCGTTTTGTTGCAGGGCGTTAAAACCACCGCCGCCGCGCCGTCTGAATCGTCTCTGCTGGCCGAGGAAGTGACCGGCTTGTTCGACCAGATGCGCAATCCGCTGCTGCGCTACCTGCTCTCATTCGGCCTTACTCCGCACGATGGGGAAGAGATCGTTCAAGAGGTCTTTCTTGCGCTGTTTCGGCATTTGCAGCGCAAGGGACCGCGTACCAATCTGCGTGGCTGGGTTTTCCGGGTGGCCCATAACCTAGGCTTGAAGCGCTGCAACAGCAACTACGCGGAGGCAAAGCTGTTCGCCGCTTCCGAAAACGAAAATCAAGATCTTCAGCCGGATCCGGACCCGAATCCGGAAGAGCATTTGATGAACCGCCACCGCCGCAAACGCCTGCTTGCCGTGGTGGAAGCCTTGCCGGAAGTCGATCGCCGCTGTCTTTATCTTCGGGCTGAAGGTCTGCGCTATCGAGAGATCGTCGATGTGTTGGGCATTTCGCTGGGAGCCGTTGCGCTTTCTCTGGAACGTTCGCTCGCCCGGTTGCGCCGGGCAGATGGGTAGTAACGATGCCGCCGGATCATCCACATCCATCCGATCGGGAACTCCTCATGCAGGCCGACGGTGAACTCGACGAACGCCGGTCGGGCGAAATCCGGGCGCATCTTGCATCCTGCTGGGCGTGCCGCACGCGGATGCATGAAATTGAGAGAACAATTGCGGATTTCGTTCACCTGCGGCAGCAGACAAGTCCGCAGCTGACGAATATAGATGGGCCGCGCGCGCTGCTCCGGGCACGTATGGCGGAACTTGCCGCGGAGACTCCACGAACCACCTGGCGCGGGATATTCATTCGCTCCAGTCTGGTGGCGGTTGGTATCGCCGCGGTCCTGGTTTTGGGCGCTTTCCTGCTGAGGTTCTCGCGCTTTTCTCCGCCTACGGACCAAAGCGAGGCGCGCCTGATTCCAGATTCGAGGCTGACCCCCGGCGCGATAGTGGCTTCCACGGAAGAAAAAGAAGTCTGTTCCATCCGTCCACCCCAAGTCAGGTTCATTTCAGCGGCTCTCGGCGAAAGAGTGTTTCAAGAGTACGGAATCACTCGCCCGCGCCCGCGAGCCTATGAGGTGGATTATTTGATTGATCCTGAATTGGGCGGCTCAAATGATATACAGAACCTTTGGCCGGAGCCATATTCCACCACCTGGAATGCGCGTGTGAAGGATGCGTTGGAAGACCGCCTGCACGAATTGGTTTGTTCAGGCGGCGTCAGCCTTTCTACGGCTCAGCAGGAGATTGCCGCGAACTGGATAGCCGCTTATAAAAAGTACTTTAAGACCGATATACCTCTTCCCGCGCATTTTGCGTTTGCCAAAGACCCGCCCTGGGAATAATGTGGGGCGGACGCCCCCGTCCGCGCTGGGTCCCCTGACCCGGCTCTTCCACTAGCGAAAGCCGTCTAACCCGCACACACCCGGTAAACCCGCTAAAACTCACTCAAACTCGGATACGCGCGCGGCATTTCTTTGGCGATCTCGCGCGCGGCGGTGATCTGGACTAATTTCCCTTTGCCAATCCCCGGACAGAATATCCCCTCGAGATTCCATCTGCCGTGGTTAGCGACGATGCTGGGCCAGAACGGATAAGTCCGGCACTGTGTCGGCTTCACCGCATGAATCGAGCATCCATCCGCCTTCAGGAACCGGCAGTTGTCTTGGCCGCGCGCCGGTTTACGAAGACGCAAAACACGCCGGTAACGAACGATATGTTCCGCTTCGAAGGCCGCGGGCGTCACGCCTAGATACTCCGCCGTTCTAATCAGGTCTGATTCTGTCAGATAGACCCAACCGCGGCGAGTGCAGCATTTTGTACAGCCGGGCTGGCAAGCGAAGCGCATAATTTTCTTTATCAATCGTACGGCTCCAGGTTTACACTTCCGAGTTGACCGCATGGATCAACGCGTTAATGTAACCATAACCAAAAGCATACGCCTGTAGTTTCCCAGGATCGTCGGGATGACTCGGCATATGATCCGGACAGATCGACAAGCTGAACTGTGAGTCCCGAAGTATCCGCATGATCTTCAGAAAATCCATTGCGCCTTCGTCGGGATAGACCTCCGCAAAATTGTAAAGGCCTCCGCGGATGTTGCGCATATGAACTTGATGTATTTTCCCTCGCTCGCCTAAGTATTTGACAATGGGGAGAACCTCCGTGGCCGGATTCTTCAAACCTTCAGCCGTGGTCCCGAGACACAATTGAAATCCATTGTAAGGGCTCTCGACAATTGCTTCATACCGCTTGTAGCCTTCAAAGATAGACGGAGAATCCCAATTCTCAGCACCCTGATACCCGAAGGGAAGGCCAGGTGGATCGTAAGGATGCGCAGCCATTTTTACATCGTATTGTTGGCATACCGGAATTACCTTTTGAAGAAAATTCGTAATGCGCTCCCAGTAATCATCGGAGCTAACCCTGCCGGCCTGGCCCACCGGTAGGTCTTTCCAGTGATCCTCAAGCTTAAAAGCAACGTATGTAACTCCGCCTCGGCCGGGCAACTCCGTGTTTCGGCGTATCGGTATCACCGTCCAATGGTGAGTGATAACCTTGACACCCACTTGAGAAGCTTTTTCAATGTTTCCAATGATCGCGTCGAGCCGTCGATCGCGTTCCGTGCCGCTTCGCAGCATAATGTATTCGGAGTCCATTCTGATGGCCTCTAAGATCACGCCGGCCTTGTCGCAATTGTCTTTCATCCTCCTGAGTTCATCCGCATCCCAGGCGCCGTCTGGGGCTACCTTATGCACCTGAGCGGTGAGATGTTTGACACCGTGACGTAGGTTGTATTCGAGGTTTGCCTTCGCCGTCATATCGGCGTGGGGTCCACCGGCGACGCTGTGGTAGTCGCCTCCAACATGCATCAAGGTGTTCTTCTTGGGTTTAGACGGATTTCCCGCCTGTGCTGAAGCAGCCAGCGGAGTTATATCGCCGGCAAGACCGGCGCCCGCTGCACTGCCCGCAAGTGCCTTTCCAAAATCTCTTCGCTTGATCATAGGAGTTTTTCGCTGCGGTCGCCCCGGCGTAAATCTATCTTACGCCGTTAGCGCCCACGGCCGGATGCGCGCCAGCCGGGCGGGATATCATCAAACCCAACATGAGTGCTCCCGAAGTCAAAATCGACGATCGGCAGTTCGCACGGATCAGTAAGGCACTGGCCGATCCGAAGCGTTTCAAAATGCTGCAGAAAATCGGCGAGTCCAAGGAAGCGTCCACCTGCTCGTTTATGCGCGATTGGATAGGCCTCGCTCCCGCTACCATGTCCCATCACTTAAAAGAACTCGATAACGCCGGCTTGGTCAATGTTGAGCGCGCCGGAAAGTTTGCCTACGTTACGCTTCGCCGCGATGTCTGGAACGCCTACCTGAAGCGCCTGGCCACCCTCTAAACAATGGCGCCAGGCGGCGTTTCTTTTAGAATGAAAAGCGGGCCACAACTTGCAAAATTCTCGGTGGATACACTCCGCTTACCGAACCAAAGCCAAACAGGTTCGTCAATTGTCCTTGCGCGTTGTAAGGCAGATTGGTCGGTGTTGGATTGGTCAGGCTGGTGAAATTGATCGTATTTTCGAGCCCATTAAATTGAGTGTGGTTAAAAACGTTGAAGGCATCCACCCGCAGATCCATGTTGAAATTTTCTTTGATGGGAATTCTCTTATCGAGAGACATGTTAAAGTTGTTTTGGCCCGGGCCTATGACGACATTGCGCGGCGAATCGAGCCCGATACTGCCTACTGGCGGCGGGAGAAATGCCGCCGGATTGATGCGGTTATAAGGACTATCCGACGTTCCTGAGTTCGGACTGATTCCGCTCAAAGCAACGCGAGCGCCCTCGGTGTACGACCCTGTGATCTGCGGGTTTCCGACGTTCGGGATACTGAAGGCGATTCCGTTACCATTATTCACTGGGTTTCCGCTAACAAGGCTCACTAAGCCGGAAAACTGCCAGTTATTGAATAGAGAGCGTGTTACTACGTTATTCAATTTACCGAAACTCTTAGGTAGGTTCGGAACAGTATAAACATAGTTAAATTGAAAGTTTTGGGTCGTATCGAATCCGCATTCGCCGTAATTGGCGTATTTGTTATACTGATCGATCCGCTCATAAGATCCATCACTGTCGGCGACGTCCATGCATTTACTCCAGGTGTAAGCAACACCGAAGAACAAACCCGAGGAAACGCGCCGTTTAAGTGCAACCTGAAGAGAATTATAGTTAGCATTGGCGCCGAAGTCGATATTGGCGATGCTGTCGTTATAACCCTGATAGGGCGTGACGAACTGCGCCGGATAAGCGTTCGATCCAAGTAGCGCGCCAGGATTGGTTGCCTGAAGCGTTGGGTCCTGATTTTTTGCCTGAAAGGTTGTGCCGTAAGGAATCGCATTGAGGTTTCGCAGCGCAATAAGGTGGCGCGACTGCGAGCCCACATAGGAAGCGTCAAGATTTAGATTCCAGGGCAAGCGCGCCTCGATACCAGCGCTGAAGTTGTAAACTGTCGGAACCTTTCCGCTTTGGCTGATGGAAGAGAGCGAACTGGTGCCAATGGTTGCGTTGTTTGCATTCAAATTGCTGAGTTGGCCGTAATAAACCGTGGGCTGAAATGTCGTCGGCGGGTTTGTCAGCAGACTGAAAATTTCATTGCCTTGGTACCGGTCGTAGAAAATGCCGCCGCCCGCGTGAAAAATAATGTTTTGATGTCCCGTGATGTCGTATGTTAGGCCGAAGCGCGGCGCCGGTATGATTCCAGGGCTATCGAACAGATACTTACCCAGCCCCTGTCCAGCTTGGACAAGTCCATTGGTCAAATTGCCAGTTCCTGGAACGATAGTTCCTATATCTACGGACGAAACCAAACCCCCGGTCATTGGATTCAATCCCACGCGTTGTCCTGCCGCATTGAGTGTAGGTTGATAGAGTTGCGGCGCCGCGCTGGCCGAAAACATATTGGGAACGAAATTAGACGTCAGCCCGTTCGCGTCATATTGAGGTTGAATGTAGGAGAATCTGATTCCGTAGTCAAATGTCAACCGGCGGGTAGCCTTCCACGTATCCTGTAGATAAAACTCCGCGTTCGTGTAACGGTAAGCTCCTATCGCGTATTGGGAAGCTTGCTGGTAAGAGTCAAAAACGCCTAACGCTGCATTCGAATAGCCAAACCCGGAATCAAGAGGATTGTTGGGGTCGTCGCCGAACTTGAAAGTTCCGTTGAAAGGCGCGAAGGACGACTGGTTCTTGCGGCTTCGCTGAAAATAGAAGCCTGCCTTAAACGAGTGCTGGCCCCAAACCTTGCTGAAGTTATCAATCGCTTCGATGGTTGTGTTGTAGTTATAAAACGGCGCGTCGGATGATCCAAATGAGGGGCTATTCGCAATGCGAGTACCGCCGAAATCGAAGCTGGGAAGGTAATTTTGATGAGGCGTATAAAGACTATTGAGAGCCGTAAGATTAGTTGACGCTAGCGTTAGGCCGCCCTTCACGGTCGGCGCTATGTTTATCTGATTGTGCGCAATATCAAACGTAGCTTCATTCGTTGTCGTTGAGTTGATTACCGTGATTGCGCTATAGCTGGTAAGATAGCCCGGCCGGTTGTCTGAAATCGGAACGATGGGAACGTTAGCGCCCAGCACGAAGGACCCGTATGCCGAGACATCGTTCTGGTGATTCAATATATAGCTGCCGTACAGATGCCACTTGGAGTTCGCGATATAGTCAACGCGAACCAGATCCTCAAGCCGAGGTAACGAATCTGAGACCTGAGAACTATAATTAAACCCTTTATTCACGGCGCTAAGTGCGTTCGGCAGGGGGTAAATATTCAAGATTCCAACGCCTACGGGCGAAAGCATGCTAGTGGGGATGCGGTTCCCGGAAAATGGCGCGCCAGCCGCAAATGGATTGACTATGGTGACAGGGTTGCCATTCTTGTCCACGCTCTGCGAAAAGTCGCCCTGGCGTTCGAGCGCAGTCGGAACCGTCACCGTCTTTTGCGCCTCGGGTACCAGTTGCTTTTGCCACTCATTGCTCCAGAAGAAAAACAGCTTGTCTTTCTGCGTATTAAACTTGCCGGGAATATAAATGGGTCCGCCTATGGTGAAACCATAATCGTTATAGTGGTAATCAGCCTTTGGTAATCCTTGGCGATTATTGATCCAGCTATTTGCGTTCATGCTCTTGTCGCGGTAGTATTCATACGCGCTGCCGTGAAAGTCTTGCGTGCCGCTCTTGCTCACCATGCTGATTTGAGCGCCCGCGGATCTCCCATACTGCGCTTGATAGTTGCTGGTTAACACCTGAAACTCCTGCATTGAGTCGAGGCTTATCGTAACGATAGAGCTTCCGTTGGAACCGGTATCCACGTTGCCCGCGCCGTTCATCGTGACGTTCGACTGGTTGCCGCGTGAGCCGTTTACATAGTTATTGCCGAAGTTAACGTTCGATTGCGAATAGTCGTTGTTTGAGACCACGCCCGGTATCATGCGCAGCATGAATAACGGAGAACGTCCGTTTACTTGGATATTCTGGAGTTGTTTGCCGACGATACTCGTGGAAAGTTGAGCGGTGTCTGTTTGTACTTCCTGCCCTTGCGCTGCTACTTCGATGCTCTCTTGCACCGTCCCTACCTGGAGTTGAATTGTGCCTACAGCCAATGCGCTGTTGGCATTTAAGGTAAGTCCGGTTTGTTTGTAACTCTTGAATCCCTGCAAAGTTACCTCGAGCGTATAAGTGCTGGGCAGCAGAGAAGGAAACACAAAATGCCCCGAGTTATCTGTAGAGACGCTTGCCCCAGCTTGCGTCGCTGTGTTCGTCGCCTTCACCGTTGCATTGGCAATTGAGCCGCCTTGCGGATCGACGATGGTTCCGGAAATCGATCCAGAAGTGGTCTGGGACCTCATGGGAAAAGAAAACATCAGAAACAAAGAACTCGCGGCAAACAAAGCAACACTCGGCCGCAGCGCGTGCACGTGGCGCTGGATCATTGGACTATCACCTCAAACTGAGCAATAAAAGCGCCTCCATTTTTATCAAAGTAAGTTGAACCCGTCAATATTTGCTTCAGATTAGTTGCGATTATTTATTCGGACAAACGACTCGGAAGTATTCCTAGGTAGTGAGCGGTACAAAGTACCGATATGTACTTACTCAGTTACAAAAAATAAGTAAGATCGTTACAAATTACGCCCGCTAGGGGTTCCGAGCCGTAATCATAAACGAGCGGCAATGTAAACCAGAGGGTACGTATTACTTGCAGTGCTGTTTACTATCTTAGTGGTGATGACATCGGCGGCAACTGCTTAATGCGCGAACAACATAAACTCCACGGGCGAGTGATCGAGATTTGGATTTTCCCAACTGAAACGTCGGACGCTGCCTGCGCGAAGTTCGAACGCCTGCTGGCGCCTGACGAGAAGGTCCGCGCGGAGCGGTTCCGCTTCGATCGGCTCCGGAAGTCCTTTATCGCGACGCGTGGAGCGCTGCGATGTCTGCTCGGACGCTACCTGAGCCTTCCGCCGGCCAGCCTGGAGTTTCACTACGGTTCGAAAGGCAAGCCAACTCTCGCGCCGGCCATGGGGATTGATTTCAACGCCACGCATTCCGGTGACTTGGCGGCGTTTGCCTTCACCCTTGGCAGCCAACTCGGCATTGATCTGGAACACGTACACCCACTGGCCGAAATGCAGGACATTGCCGGCCGCTTTTTTTGTCCGGAGGAAGCCGCTGAGCTCGCATCGCTTTCCCCGGATGACCGCGAAGCCGCCTTCTTCCGCTGCTGGACTCGCAAAGAGGCTTACATCAAAGCGATCGGCGATGGATTATCCGCGCCGCTAGACGCATTTCGCGTGACCCTGCATCCCAACGAACTTGCGCGTTTCGTGCACATCGCGCACGATACCAATGTTGCTCAAGCGTGGACACTGCATGACCTCCGCTTATCCCCAGGCTACGCGGCGGCACTTGCGTACCATGACCGGGAGCGTCCGCTTTCCCTATTCCAACTGGCTGATCCCGCGGAATTATTTGACAGACCGTAGGCGGAATCTCAAGTACAGAAAGGGTTTTGTCATTCTCCGCTCACTTGTCCAGAATGTCCGTTTATGGGTAATAAGTTGCAGCGGGCTATTGACATTGTAAAGCGCGCTCACTAGAATCCGAAGATACCTGTTGCTTGCCGTCCCCCCGCCCAAGTAGGCGTCCAGCATTTCCCCGTCTTGAAATAAATAGTTCTGACTGATCGCCGCCGTTCGCGATGCGATACCGGCGACTGCGGGCTTGTGCGTCCGCACGCACCCTGAAGCCGCGCCAGATTATTAATTCAAAATTCGAGGTTAGTTTTCATGATTCCGAGTTCTCCGCTCCTGCGCCGGGTGTTTCCTTACCCGGTGTCTTTGGCGCTAATTTGGCTTTTTCTTTCCACGGCTGGGCTGTGGGCCCAAAGTACTTCAACCGGCACCATATCGGGTCAGATTTCAGACGATCAGGGCGCGGCCATTCCCGGCGCATCCGTGCAGCTAGTGGATGCCGCCACCAAATCAACCCGGACTGCGATCACAAACGCCGCGGGCCGCTACGACGTTTTTAATCTCAATCCCGACCTTTACGACATTACTGTGAGTAAGCCCGGTTTTTCTGAATCGAAGCTAGCCGGTCAGAAAGTTCAGGTAGGATTGGTGCTTACTTTGAACGTCAGTTTGAAAGTGGGCGCAACCACCACCACCGTGGAGGTGACGGCCGCCGCCGGCGCGGAATTGCAAACCACAAACGCCACTGTCGGGAGCACCATCTCAGGCGTGCAACTCAACAATCTGCCGAACGTCGGGCAGGATGCTAATGCGTTATTCCTCTTGCAGCCGGGTGTTTCTCCTGGCGGCAACGTGGCCGGTTCGGTATCAGACCAGAACCAATACCAATTGGATGGCGGCAACAATTCCAGTGACATGGATGGCGCGCAAACTGCCTACACGCTGGCGAGCGGCACAATCAACGGAAGTTCAACGGGAGGAACGCCCTCCGGCGTGATACCCACGCCCATTGAAACAATTGAAGAATTTAAAGTCGGCACGACAAACCAAACTGCGGATTTCAACGGTTCCTCCGGCGGACAGGTGCAGATGGTAACCAAGCGCGGCGCTAACCAATTCCACGGATCCGCTTACGAATACTTACTCAGCAGTTATTTTGGCGCCAATACGTGGAAAAATAATCACACGCCGTCAGGCTCGCTATCTTACACGCCTTTGCCGAAGACGCATCAAAACCGCTACGGAGCATCGCTGGGCGGACCGCTCACTCCCAAGATACTGGGCGGCAAAACTTATTTTTTTTTCAATTATGAGGCGCGGCGTTTCCCGCAAACCACCACCATTGAACGCACGGTTCCGTCGGCTTTACTGCGTGACGGTATCATCCAACTGCCGAATTCGTCCGGTCAATACCAGTCCTATAACTTGAATCCGATCCCAATGACAATTGGCGGCACTACGTATATGCCGGCCACTTGTCCTGCAGGCGCATGCGATCCAAGGGGCATCGGCCTCAATCCAATTGTGAGCCAGATCTGGAAGACCATGCCGCTGCCCAATGATCCGCAGGCGGGAGACGCCTACAACACTCAGGGGTATTTGACCAGCGTCGGCATTCCGCAAAATTCGAATGAATACACCGCGCGCATCGATCATGATTTCGGCGACAAATGGCACCTCATGACGAGCTACCGCTATTTCGAGCTCAACCAAAACACAACCAATCAGGTGGATATCGGTGGTTTGCTGGGCGGCACGCAGGGGTCGGCGATTGCCACTGCGCCGCGTGATCAGAAACCAGGCTATTGGGTCGCTGGCCTCACCACTACTATTACGTCGACGCTAACGAATGACCTGCACTATAGCTATTTGCGGAATTTCTGGCAATGGGGAACCGATGGCGCTCCTCCTCAGATTGCGGGGCTAGGCGGCGCGGTTGAAATCGGCGGCGAGACAGCCGGCACAAATGCGCTCATTCCTTACAACGTCAACTCGCAGAGCGTGCGGCAGCGGTTTTGGGACGGCCAGGATCATCTAATCCGCGACGATCTGAGCTGGGTAAAGGGAAATCATCTGATGCAGTTCGGCGGGTCTTTCCAACACAACTACAACTATCACATGCGTGACGATAATGGCGCGGGCATTTTCAATAACACTGTCTATCAGATTGGCGGCGCCACTTCAGGCATCAACTTCCAATCGGGATATGTCCCCACCGGTCTTCCCTCCAACCAGATTGCAAACTACAATAACTTGTACACGGAAGTACTTGGAATTGTGAGTCAGCCGCAGGTACTTTACACCCGCACGGGCTCCACCTTGACGTTGCAGCCATTGGGTACAAACCTATCTGATAGGGTCAGCATTCCTTACTACAACGAATATTTCGGTGACACGTGGCGCATGAAACCTTCCTTCACGCTGACCTACGGACTGGGTTATCAGATTGAGATGCCTCCCACGGAGCGGGATGGAAACCAGGTCATCTTAATCAATTCGGCAACCGGCACGGAATTTAACACCCAACAATATTTGAACGCGAAAAAGCAGGCGGCTTTGCAGGGGCAGGTCTACAATCCCCTCATTGGCACCGCCCTCATCAACAACGTGCCAGGCGGATTGAAACATATCTACAATCCATTTTATGGAGGTTTGAGCCCGCGCGTTGCCGCGGCCTGGAACCCGAAATATACTGACGGTTGGCGGGGAAAAATCTTCGGCAGCAACACCGTAATCCGCGGCGGATACAGCCGCATTTACGGCCGGCTGAACGGTGTCGGGCAAGTATTGAATCCCATCCTCGGCGCCGGCCTCGCGCAGCCTGTATCATGTGTGGGCGCCAGTTCTGCCGGGACGTGTAATGGGACAGGCGGAGTCAACGCGACCAACGCATTCCGTATCGGAACGGATGGATTGGCGGCGCCTCTTCCAGCTGTAGGCCAGACGCTGCCGCAACCCTATTATCCGGGTGTGAATGGCAACGCGGCCGCCGGCGACGGCACCTATCTGGACCCGAATTTCCGGCCCAGCCGGTCTGACCAGTTTGACTTCACCATTCAGCGCCAAATTTCAAGTAAACTGTCTGTCGAAGCCGGTTATATCGGCACCATCATCAAAAACGTATTCCAATTGGAAAACATGGATGCTGTTCCCACCATGACCACGCTCAATGGGCAAAGTTTTGCTAATGCCTTTGGTAGCCTGTACACGGAAATCAATCAAGGACAGCCCATTCAAAATCAGCCCTTCATTGAAGGCGCTCTGGGCGGGGCTAGCTCGGCCTACTGCAAGGCTGCGGGCAGTTGCACGGCGGCGCTCGTAGCCAACCAAAAGAATTTAATCACGGGCACTCAGGTGTATAGTTTGTGGAACGCCATGGCGAATTCCTCCAGTTGGACTCTGGGACGCACGCTGCCGTCTTCAAACCCGTCGCAAACTCAATCTCTTTACGAAACCACCAGCAATGGTTGGGGTAACTACAACGCGGCATTTATTTCTTTTACCTTCCGTGATTTTCATGGATTGACCGCGCGCTCAAACTTCACTTACAGCCGCGCGCTCGGCACGGTCGGCCTCGGGCAACAAACCAGTTCCACTACCGTACTGGATCCTTGGAATCTGCATTCCATGTATGGCGCGCAGCCCTATGACACGCCGCTCGTCTATAACTTGAGCATCGTTTATACGCCGCCGGTTTTCACCAAACCGGGATTACTTCACAGCGTCCTCGGCGGCTGGACACTGGCCCCGCTATTCACCGCGCAAAGCGGAACCCCGCTCGAAGTGAACCTCAGCGGCGGCGGCACAACGGATTGCCAGTCGTTTGGCGAATCGAATTGCAGTTCCGACAGCACTTATGAAAACGCGGTGCTGCTGACTCCATACACCGGCGGCAACTCGGCTCATGAGAACGTGAGTAGCGCTCCCGGCAGCTCCGTGGCCTCCTCGGGCAACGCCTCAAAAGGCGGCTCTGGCTTGAACATGTTCGCCAATCCGGCTCAGGTTTATAGCGAGTTCGGGCGATTGGTGTTGGGTGTGAACGGCAGCGGCGGCGGCGCCGGCGTTCTGCGCAACTTGCCGACCTGGAATCTCGACATGCAAGTCTCGAAAAACTTTGCCATCCCTGTCCGCGAGGGGATGGGGCTGACTTTCACTGCTCAGTTCATCAATATGCTGAACCACTTCCAGCCTGGCATAACCAGTGCAAACATGAATATCGATTCGCCCGCAACATTCGGCGTGATCACCGGCGCGGCAACCGGCAACACACCGCGGCAGATTGAATTCGGCCTCCGCTTACATTTCTAATCAATAGACGAAAACCATGAAAGTTACAAACCTCTATAAACTGGCAGCAATCCTGCTGGGACTCACTTCGATCGCCGCGGCGCAAAGTATCTCGCCCGGCAAAGTCGCGGCCATGAAAGCCGATCTAAGCGGCGAGATAGACGGCATGAAGAAGCAGGCTCAGGTCATGGTCGATTCGGTGTTCAGCTTCGGGGAACTTGGTTTCCAGGAGTTTGAGACATCCAAATACTTATCCGAAACCTTGGAGAAAAACGGCTTTAAAGTGGAGCGCGGCGTAGCGGGCATTCCCACCGCGTTCATGGCCACTTGGGGGGAAGGGAAGCCGGTAATCGCGCTGGGTTCGGACATTGACGACATCCCGCAGGCATCCCAAAAGCCGGGCGTTGGTTATCACGATCCCATCATCGTTGGCGCGCCGGGACATGGGGAAGGACATAACTCAGGCGTTCCCTTGAACATCCTTGCCGCCATCGCGGTGAAGAAGATCATGGAGCGCGAGCACATCAAAGGCACCATTAAAGTGTGGCCCGGCGTGGCGGAAGAGGACATCGGCACCAAGGCTTATTACGTAAAGGCCGGTCTGTTTAAAGATGTCGATGCCGTTTTATTCTGCCACGTAGCCGCCAATTTCGGCGTCTCCTACGGTCCTAGCCAGCAAAATGGTGTGGTATCAGTGGAATACTTATTCAAAGGGGAAAGCGCGCATGCCGCGGGTGCGCCCTGGCGCGGACGCAGCGCCCTGGATGCAGCGGAGTTGATGGACGTTGGTTATAACTTCCGCCGCGAACATCTTCGGCTGGCGACTCGCGTCCATAACGTAATCACGAACGGCGGCGACCAGCCTAATGTCGTGCCGCCTAATGCGGCCGATTGGTATTACTTCCGCGAAGCCGACTACGAGCACGTGATGAACCTCTGGCGCATCGGCGACAACATGGCGAAAGCCGCCACGTTGATGACCGACACGGAATACACTTCGCGCTTGCTCGGTTCGGCGTGGCCCGGATATTTCAATAAACCTATCGCTGAAGACATGTATCAAAACATGACCAAGGTGGGTTTGCCCACGTGGTCGGCGGATGATCAAACGCTTGCGAAGGGCTTACAGCATGAGTTGAAGCAGAAGGAGCGCGGGCTACCCATGAAAATCGCGCCGATGCGCGATCCGCGGCCGCAGACCGACGACGAAGGCGGAGAAGAAGGCGCCGGCAGGCAGCCGATGGGTGGCGGATCTGACGACATCGGCGACATCTCCTGGAACGTTCCGACCATAGTTCTGCGCTATCCATCGAATATTCCCGGGGGACCCGGACACAATTGGGCCAACGGCGTTTCGATGGCCACGCCTATCGCGCACAAAGGCGTTGTGGCCGGAGCCAAGGTACAGGCCATGACCATGCTGGATCTATTTACGAATCCCGATCTGGTGAGCAAGTCCTGGGATTACTTCCACAACGTGCAGACGAAGGACGTGAAGTACACAAGTTTCGTCCGGGACGGCGATGTTCCCGCTATCTGGCTGAACAAAAAAACCATGGAAGAGTATCGTCCGCGGATGAAGTCGTTCTATTACGATCCATCGAAGTACGATACCTACCTGGAGCAACTCGGCATCAAGTATCCAACGGTGCGGCCCGCTTCAGCGGCAACTCCATCCTCAAACCAATAAGCTACCCTGCCGCGCATGTTATTAAGCGTGGCCTTTGTTTAAGCAATAATATGAATTTCGCCGATGCCGCCGTGAACCTGCACGCGCACGTTTACTTTGGCTTTGTCGTAAAGATCGTTTTCCCAGTGGTCGCCGCGTTTTTCAAGGCCGGATACATCTATTTTCCCAATACCGCCACGCGCGTCAGCCCAGATGCCCACGCCTTCGGGCAAATTAATGGTCGCTTGACCGACGCCGCCGTTGATCGTCACCTCGTAATCATGGGTGGGTTTGCCGCGTAAATCCAAATCCACTTTTCCCGCGCCCATGTGAACGTCAATGGCGCGCAGGCGGAGTGAACCAAGGTCCAAGTCCGCTTTACCGGCGCCGCAATTAATTGCCAGATCAAGCAGCGCGGAATTATTAAGTTGCAGGTTCCAGGTATAGCGTTTATTGCCGCCTACGTGCACGCCTTCCGGTTGCCGGATGGTAACCGTGGCGTGTGACCCGTTGATATCGCTTTTCACGATAGGCTTCCACTCGTCTACGTTGTATTCGAAGTCGCCTTCCATCAGTTTGTCGGCGCCGCCGCGTACATTCATCTCACCGGCGCCCATATTCAGTTCAACGTTGGCGCGGTCGGCGTCTCCACGTTCAATGCTGAAAGGCTCGTTGTGCATGGGACCAGTGGCGGCCTCATGGTCGAATTGGCAGGCGGCGATTAGCAAACAGGAAGCAGTTACCACCAAGATGAGCGATCTGGATGTTTTCATAACTCTGAAATGGATACGAAACGTTTCTGCCTTTTGTTCATGGCGAGAGTAGAAAAGTAGTAAATGGCGCTGGAAGCTGTAAACCCGGTAAACCAGGCGTAATCATAAAGCCAGCGGAGATTGGGAAGCAACAGGCCGATCAACGCCGCCAAAATACCGGCTCCCAGCGAAAGCAGCGCGGCGGGATTGATCCCGTTTCGATATTCGTATGCGCCCATCCGCTTGTAAAGGCTGCCCGTATCGAGATGGGTTTTGCGCAGCAGGAAATAGTCAGTGATCATAATACCGGCGATAGGGCCGAGCAAACCCGAATAGCCGACCAGCCATCCGAAAATATACGTATTAAAATCGGCGAGCAATTTCCAGGGCATCATCAGCAGGCCCGCGATGCCTGTAATGATACCGCCCGTACGGAATGAAATCAGGCGCGGGTTCAGGTTCGAAAAATCATTGGACGGCGAAACCACATTAGCCGCCACATTGGTATTAAGCGTGGCGACGACAATGGCCAACAGAGCAATGGACGCGACGGCTGGCTCATGAAAACGGCCGATGAGCACCACCGGGTCCCAGATCGCCTGGCCGAACAGCACGACTGAGGCGGAGGTGACCGCTACTCCGATGAAGGAATAAACTGTCATGGTAAGTGGAAGGCCCAGCGCCTGCCCGAGCATTTGCGCCTTCTGCGATTTTGCATAGCGGGTGAAATCAGGGATGTTCAGCGCCACGGTAGCCCAAAAACCCACCATGCCGGTAAGTGACGGGATGAAGAAACGCAAAAATTCGCCGGTGGTTTTGAATTTGCTCGGACTTTCCAGCACCGGACCAAGACCGCCCGCCTTGCCGGTGATCCACCACAACAGCAGCAGCCCGACGCCGAACATGAACGGCGCGCCAATGCCTTCCAGGAACTTAATCATTTCAATGCCGCGCCAAACCACAGCCATATTCAATAGCCAGAAGGCGAAGAAGCAGATCCAGCCGGCGGAGGCATTACCCGCGAACTGCGGAAAAATGATTTGCAGCATCGAATAAATAGCCTGGCCGCCGATCCAGGTTTGAATGCCGAACCAGCCGTACGCGACCACCGCGCGCAGCACCGCTGGCACATTCGCGCCCCGCACGCCGAATGACGCTCGCACCAGCACCGGGAAGGGAATGCCGTACTTGGTTCCCGCGTGCGCGTTCAACAGCATGGGAACCAGCACAATCAGATTGCCGAGCAGCACCGTGGCGATGGCTTGCTTCCAACTCATGCCGCCCGCGATCAATCCGGAGGCTAGCATGTAAGTGGGAATGCAGACGCTCATGGCTACCCAGAGTGAAACGTAGTTGTAGGTGCTCCAGGTGCGTTTTGCCGCTGGAATGGGCGCCAGATCGTCGTTGTACAAGCTTGGCGACACATCCGCTTTATCGAAAAGCATGTTAGTTATTGATTCTAGATTAAAGTGACTATATGAACCGAATGCCGGGGCTTGGGGAGCAACTGCCAGCGTTGACTCCGCATGAGGCAATCGTGGAGTCGAATCGCTGCTTGTTTTGCTTCGATGCTCCCTGTACGCATGCGTGTCCAACGCACATAGACATTCCGCGCTTCATTAAGAAAATTGCGACGCAGAATATCCTGGGGTCGGCGAAGACCATACTTGAGGCGAATTTACTGGGCGCCACCTGCGCGCGAGTGTGCCCCGTGCAGGAGTTATGCGAAGGCGCATGCGTATTGGGCAGCGAGCATAAGCCGATTATGATTGGCCGGCTGCAGCGCCATGCGATGGACTTTGCCTATTCCCGAGGTGTCCCTAAATTTCATACGCAGGCTGCGGCGACTGGAAAAAAGATAGCAGTGATTGGCGCGGGACCGGCCGGGCTTTCCTGTGCGGGAGAACTCGCGAAACGGGGCCACGCTGTGACGCTATTCGAAAAGCGCGAGCTGGGCGGCGGGCTTTCCACGTATGGAATTATTTCTCTGCGCGAGCCAATGGAGGTTGCACTGGCCGAGGTGGAGATGGTCCGCGGCTTAGGCGTGGAATTTCGCTCGGGCGTGGAACTCGGCAATGGTCTGAGCGTAGAGGATCTAAAAACGAATTTTGATGCGGTGTTTGTGAGCGCGGGGCTTGGAGTCACGCCCGCGCTTGGCATTCCCGGCGAGGAATATATTCTGGATGGGCTTGCTTACATTGAACAGAGCAAGCTGGATCTTGCCAACTTGCCAGCGGGGCGTCAAGTCGTGATCATCGGGGCGGGGAACACGGCCATAGATTGCGCGACGATTGCGAAACGGCAGGGCGCGGAACACGTCACGATTGTGTATCGTAGAACCGCGGTCGAGATGAGCGCTTACAAACACGAATATGATTTCGTCAAAAAGGAAGGCGTGGAGTTCCGGTTTTTGACGCAACCCGTCGAGGTGATCAGAGATAAAAATGGCGTGACCGGATTGGAATGCGTCTCCGTGGTTTTGGGAGAACTGGATCGTTCCGGACGTCCTGCGCCACAGCTAGATCTGAATTCGCGCTTTGTACTAGCCGCCGATCAGGTGGTGAAGGCTATTGGACAAGACAAGCTTTCGGTCGCGGCAGTGTTGGGCGTTGCGACCGAGCGCGGATTCATCCAGGTGAACAGCCAATTTGAGACCAATGTCCCCGGCATCTACGCGGGCGGCGACTGCATTCGTGCGAAAGGTGCGTCGTCTACCGTGATGGCGGTTCAGGACGGCAAACTGGCTGCTGCGGCAATCAATAGCGGGTTGACATGGCGGACCTAAAAATTTGTTTTGCCGGGATTCAATCGCCGAATCCATTTTGGCTGGCTTCGGCGCCGCCCACAAATTCAGGCGCGCAGATTCATCGGGCCTTTGAGGCGGGTTGGGGCGGCGCGGTCTGGAAAACGATCGGCGCTCCCGTGCTGAATGTTTCGAATCGCTACGGAGCTTGGCATTATGGCGGCCAGCGCATGCTGGGTATCAATAACGTGGAGTTGATATCCGATCGCCCAATTGAAATCAACCTGCGTGAGATCGCTGAAGTGAAACGGGCCTGGCCGGACCACGCGCTGATTGTCTCAGCCATGGTTGAGTCGAAGCCCGAGGCTTGGGCGGATATCGTCAGGCGCATCGAAGACACCGGAGCGGACGGCATTGAGCTGAACTATGGCTGTCCGCATGGCATGAGCGAGCGCGGAATGGGCAGCGCCGTGGGGCAGGACCCGCACTATTGCGAACAAATCACGGGCTGGGTGATGCGCGTCGCAAAACTTCCGGTGATTGTGAAGCTGACGCCGAATATCACCAATATCGTTACTCCGGCGAAAGCGGCGCTGGCCGCGGGCGCGAATGCTTTGTCGTTGATCAACACGCTCAATTCGATTGTTGGGGTGGATTTGGAAACGCTTGAAATTACCCCGAGCATTGGCGGCAAGGGCAGCCATGGCGGTTATGGCGGCCCAGCGGTGAAGCCGATTGCCCTGAATATGCTGTCAACGCTGGGCGTGGATGAAACGGTGGGGCGCTCTGGGTTACCCATCTCCGGCATGGGCGGTATTTCCACCTGGCAAGACGCCGCCGAATTTTTGCTGCTGGGCGCGAGCAGTTTACAAGTCTGCACGGCAGTGATGCATTACGGCTACCGGATCATCGAAGATTTGTGCGATGGGCTTTCGAATTGGATGGATACAAAGGGATTTGCAAACATTCAAGAAGTCAGCGGCAAAAGCTTGCATCGCGTTTCGGATTTCAAAGATTTCGATTTGGCGTTCCGGACCGTGGCGCGCATTAATCCCGCCAGCTGCATCAAATGCAACCTTTGCTATGTGGCCTGCAATGATGCAGCGCATCAGTGCATCGATCTAGTGGCTGCGAATGGCGAACTCATACAGCCAGGCGCATACGATGTGCGCTCCAATGGCAAGCAGGAAGCGGTGAGTGCCCGCGCGCAGCCTCGCGTCAGAGAAGAAGATTGCGTGGGATGCAGGCTTTGCTACAACGTGTGCCCAGTGGAGGATTGCATCCGCATGCTGGAAGCGCCGCCCGGGCGTCCGCCTTCCACATGGGATGACATCGCTCGCGCCACGCCGGAAGTCACCAAAGATTGGCAAGCGATGGAACGGTATCGAAAAGAATTAGGGATACGAATTCACTAATATGGCGCTCTTGATTCAGAATGGCGAGATTGTTACCGCGGAGATGCGCTTCAACGGCGACATTTACGTCGAAGATGAAACCATCACGCGCTTGGGACGTGGCCTCGATGCGCCGCCCGGAACCGAGGTGATCGACGCTTCGGGAAAATATGTTTTCCCCGGCTTTATTGATCCGCATGTCCACGTCTATTTGCCGTTTATGTCGACCTTCGCTAAGGACACGCATGAGACAGCCAGCATCGCGGCGCTGATGGGCGGCACCACCACATTTATTGAGATGTGTTGCCCCTCGCGTAACGACGATGTGCTGGAAGGTTATCAGTTGTGGAAGTCGAAAGCCGAAGGCCATAGCGCCTGTGACTACAGCTTCCACATGTCGGTGACGAAGTTCGAGAAAAACACGCCTGGCCAACTGCGGGAGATTGTGAGCGACGGCATCAGCTCATTCAAGATCTTTCTTTCTTATAAGAATTTTTTTGGCGTGGACGACGCGGAGATGTTTCAAACTCTAACACTGGCGCGCGAACTAGGCGTGATTACTACGGCCCACTGTGAGAATGCCGAGCTGGTCAGCCGCTTGCAGCAGCAGTTACTCGCCGAAGGCAAGATTGGGCCGGAGTGGCATGAGCCCAGCCGCCCGGAGTCAGTCGAGGCCGAGGGCACGGCGCGCTTTGCTGCGTTCCTCGAAAATACCGGCGCCACCGGGTATGTGGTTCATCTATCTTGTGAGCCGGCGCTGCAGGCGGCGCTGGCGGCCAAGTGGCGCGGCGTAAAGTTGTCTATCGAGTCGGTCATCCCGCATTTATTGCTGGATAAAACTTACGCTGAGCACGAGGGCCTGCGAGGGATGAAATATGTGATGTCGCCGCCGCTGCGCGAAAAACGTAATCAGCGCGCGCTTTGGGACGCGCTGGCGAGCGGCTCTATTGATACAGTAGGCACGGATCATTGCCCTTTTGACGTGGAACAAAAGATGCTGGGAAAAGGAGCTTTCACGCAGATCCCTAACGGCATTCCCGGCATTGAAGAGCGCGTGCAATTACTTTACACTTACGGCTTCAATTGCGGCCCTTTGGATCTGCATCGTTTGGTGGACGCCGCCAGCACGCGTGCCGCAAAAATATTCGGACTGTTTCCACGGAAAGGGACCATCGCCGAAGGGAGTGATGCAGATCTGGTCATTTATGACCCGGCCTATCGCGGCATGCTTTCGGCCAAAACGCAGCACGCCAATAACGACTACTCCGGCTATGAAGGATTTGTGGTGGAAGGCCGTCCGGAAGTGGTCACTGTGCGCGGCAAGGTCCAGGTGCGCGACGGCCGGTTTGTGGGCGAGCGCGGCCGTGGCCGGATGCTGAAGCGGGAGCCAATTTATTTCCAATGAGTCTCAACCCAACACGAACGATTGAAGAGTTGAAAGAGCTGCGTGCCCTGACCGCCGATGAAAACGGCGCACAGCGCGTGGCCTGGACTCCTATCTGGCGCGAGGCGCGTGAGTGGTTTGAAACGAAGCTGGCGGGACTGCCGGTGGAACATCACTATGACGCGGCTGGTAATTCGTGGACGACTTTGTCCGGCGAATCGGAGAAAGTGCTCATCCTGGGCGGCCATATAGACTCTGTGCCCAATGGCGGATGGCTCGATGGAAGCCTGGATTTACTGGCGGGACTCGCAGTGCTGCGGCGTTTCTCGAACGAGTTCCATGGACGTCCGCCGGTAACGATTCGATTGGTGGATTGGGCGGATGAGGAAGGCGCGCGGTTTGGACGCAGCTTGTTGGGCTCGTCGGCGTTTGCAGGAACGGCGAGTATTGACGCTGACCGGGGCCGCACCGATAAAGATGGCATTCGATTAGAAGACGCGCTGAGAAGCAATGGAGTAGAGATCGATTACTTTCACGAAGCGCAGCGCGAGCGCAAGCATGCCGCTGCCTACCTGGAGTTGCATATCGAGCAGGGGCCGGTGTTAGAGCGCATGGGATTACCGCTGGCTACTGTGTTGGGGACCAAAGGCGTGGAACGGCATGCCATTACATTTCATGGGCAAGAGGCGCATTCAGGTTCGACGCCGATGAATGCCCGTCGCGATGCCTTGGCCGCTGCCGCGAAACTGGCGCTGGAGATTCGCACAATTGCGCGCAAGCATCCGGATGCGGTCTGCACCATCGGCAGCGTGAAAACATTTCCTGGGATTGTCACGGCGGTGGTGGGTCGCTGCGAAGCCACGCTCGACCAGCGCGATTTAGATGCGGCGGTGCTGGCGCAAATGTACCGTGAGGCGCAAGAGGCCAGTCGCCGTTTTGCCAGCGAAGAGCAGTGCCCCGTGGAATGGTCGCGTATCTGGAATATTGAGCCGGTGCCGTTTCACCCGGCCCTTCTGAATCTGTGCGATGAGGCGATACGCGAAACAGCGGGCGAGTCGCATCGAATGCCCTCCGGACCCTTGCATGACGCAGCGGAAGTGGCGCGGGCCGGGATTCCGGCTGTCATGTTATTTGTGCAATCGCTGCGCGGCATCAGTCATAACAAGATTGAAGACACAAAGGAAGAGCACCTGGAACTCGCGGTGCGCGCGCTCGACCGGCTCGCTTCAAAAGCGGCAAGATGGATAGTGGCACCGTCATGAAGCGCGACTCAAAAGAAATCGTTCAAGAGAACCGCGACTACACCCTGTTTT
>DASXGT010000004.1:0-22332 GCA_036488895.1 Bryobacteraceae bacterium
GGAAATCAACTGCGAATTTCGCAGGAAACATCCGGGACAAGAATAATGACTCTCCTTGCGCCCAACCAAATCTTCCCTTTGTTCTGGGATGAGCGGGTTAGACTGATTGAGGGGAGGAGGACTGTTCAGTGTATTCATACATTTGTTCGGTCCAGCTGAACACTACTATACACTGAAAAGTTCTAGGGCTTTTTCCTAGGAGTATTTCCCAGGGTTTATAGTTAGCTAGATTACATTTAAGATTCCAGAGCAACGATTGCTTCACGGATTCCGAACCAAATTTTCAAGGCGTGCTGGAAAATAAAATAATAATGAGGTCAACTCCAATCCTGAGCATCGGAATGCCGGTTTACAACGGCGAGCGATTCCTCGCGCAAGCTCTTGATTCCCTTCTAACCCAAACTTTTACAGAGTTTGAGTTGATTATCTCCGACAACGCTTCAACCGACGCAACCGAGAGCATTTGCAAGTCGTATGCGGCGCGCGATCCCCGAATCCAATACTCAAGAAATGCCGAAAACATGGGTGCCGGTTGGAATGTGCGCCAGGTTTATTCAATGGCGCGCGGAAAATATTTCAAATGGGCGGCGCATGACGATTTCTGCGAGCCGGCCCTATTTGAGAAGTGCATTGCGGCCTTGGAGCGGGATCCATCCCTGGTTTTGGTTCAATCAAAAGTCCGGGTTCTCGACGAGACCGGGTCGTTCGTGGAGGACTATGAATGGCCCATGCGGACCGATTCCGCGGATGCAGTCGTGCGGTTTCGCGATTTGCTACTGAATGACCACCTATGCTTCCAGATATTCGGCGTAATTCGCATGGAAGCTTTAAAACAACAGCCACCCCAGGGGAGCTACGTCAACAGCGACGGCGTCCTACTGGCGCAATTGGGCCTGCTTGGCCGCTACTACGAAATACCGGAGCGGCTTTTCATTAACACACGGCATTCTGGGCAATCGAGTAAAACCGTCCCTACCAGAGTCAAACATAAGGGGTTACGCCTTACCCGGCGCTACGGAACGCTGCCCTCTCCCGAATGGTGGGATCCGAAACTGAAAAAAAAGTTGACGTTCCCCGAGTGGCGTCAATTGAAGGAATATACCGCCTCCATTCACCGAGCCCCGCTTCCACTCCCGGATAAATTAAGAGCCTATCCCCTGATGCTTTTGTGGGTGAAAAGGCACTTCCGGCGCATGCTGAAAGACCTGCTGATCGCTGCCGATCAAGTTCTCTTCAATTGGCAAAACCGCAGGGCGGTCGAAAAGCAAGCCAGGCTCGCTCGCGCCCAGAGACAGCCGCAATAAGCATCCCCGGATTTTACACTCCACTGGTGTAAAGTGAAAAGGCAGAGTTTGCCCGCTCTACCCCCTACCTTGGTCGATATTCACAGCCATATTCTGCCCGGTGTTGACGACGGAGCCGAGACCATCGAGGAAAGCCTGGAGATGCTGCAGCTTGCGGCTGCTTCGGGCACTACGGATATCGTCGCCACGCCGCATGCGAATTCGACCTATGTTTTCGACCCGGCTGAGCGCGACCGCCTGCTGGACGAGCTCTCCGCTCAGGTAAGCGGCGTCATCAATCTGCATCGCGCCTGCGATTTTCATCTCAGCTTTGACAACCTGATGGATGCGCTGGAAAAGCCCACGAAATATACCGTGAACGGCGGCCGCTATCTGATGGTGGAATTACCGGATATGGTCTCGCTAACGGCCATGCGTACGGCTGTGAACCGCCTGCTGGACGCCCGCATTACGCCGGTTGTCACCCATCCGGAGCGCAATCCTTCGGTCCAGGCGCAACTCAAAACGTTGGATGAATGGGTGCGCGATGGCTGCCTGTTTCAGGTCACCGCGCAGTCGTTAACCGGCCGCTTCGGCTCCACGGCGCAACGCACGGCCGAGACGCTGATGAATGGCGATTTGGTGCATTTCATCGCCAGCGATGCGCATGATTGCAAAGACCGTCCGCCGGATCTGTCGGGGGCCTATAAAGTGGTGGTGAACCGTTGGGGCGTCGAGCGCGCCGAAGCGCTTTTTATACAGAATCCATCCGCCGTGATTTGGGATGAGGCGATTTTCGCCCCCATGCCTAAGCCCGCCAAAAAACCGTCTTTCTTTGCCTTTTGGAAATAGCCGGAAGGCTTCCGCTACACTCGCAATTACTTGACATGCTGGGCCCACTGTTTGCCCTGGCCGCGCTAGCTTTGGCGTTGGCCTGGGCCGTGCTGAACCGCGCGGGCGTCTATCCGGCTGATTGGTCAATCACTTTGTTGGCCGTAGGGGTGATCAGCTTTGGTTACTGGCAATTCACCAACCGGCGCGCCCGGGCGCCCAGACTTCCGGTTTGGCTTCGAATCGCAATTTGGACGCTGCCGGGTTATATCGCCTTGGAACTCGTGCCGCTGCCTCTGGCGTTAGTCGAATTTTTGTCCCCAGCGCGCGCGCAGCTGGCCCGCTCGCTGGCGCCGGTAATTCCAGGCATTCGCGCCGTGCCTTTAAGCAGCGATATCCCCGCCGCCGTTCTAGGGCACTTCAGCATTCTCGGCTACATAGCCACATTCTTTCTGGTACGCGAGCTAGCTTGGCGCTGGAAAACTCGCTGCTGGGTTCCGGTGATCCCCTTGCTGATCGTTTCCACGTTGGAAGCCGCCCTGGGCTCTTACCAATTCCTGGCCGGAAATTCCCCGCATGCCTACGGAACCTACACGAATTACGATCATTTCGCGGGCTTGCTGGAGATGACGCTTCCCCTCGCGGCACTGTTGGGCGTGGCCTTTTTCGGCAGATCCGTACTGCCTGTTGTTGCGGCCTGCGGAGCATGGGCGGCGGCTGCCCTGCTACTGCTCGCAATTGCCTGTTCACTTTCGCGCGCCGGATTCATCATCGCCCTCTGCACCCTTTTCCTGGTGGCGGCCTTAAGTATCGGGTTCCACCTGTCTTCGCGCGCCTCGCGGCGAATGGCGCTGCTGGCTGCGGCTGCGGCAATTCTGGTGCTAACCGCTGCGCTGCCCTCTGAACAATTGATCGGCAGACTGGCGCTCTCGGGAACAGACGGTTCGAGTGAAAAGAATTCCATCGACACGCGCGTGCAGCTTTGGCGGCAAACGCTTCCACTTATCGCCCAATTTCCCGTTTTCGGCTGCGGGTTAGGCGCCTATGAATCCAATTTTCTGCGATATCAGGCGGTTGCCGCTCCTTACCGCATCCAGTTTGCGCATAACGACTACTTGCAGGCTTTGGCTGAATTGGGTTTCGCTGGCTTCGCGATGATCCTGGCGATTGTCTACGGCGTGCTGAGCCAGATCATCAAGGGAATGTTCAGGCTGATGGAAGGCGAGCGCCGTTTATTGGTGATCGCCTGCGGAGGCGGCCTGGTCGCTATCCTGCTGCACAGCCTGGTCGACTTCAATATGCACGTTCCGGCCAACGCCATGACGCTCGCCTGGATCGCGGGCGTGGGTTCCATCAACGGATTGGACTAATTTCCACTGAATCCAGCCACGCCGAGCCGCTAATCTTGTTGTCGAATTTTTGGGACGCTTGGCGCATCAGCTCCAGCCGCAACATTTTCGTATCTAGTCCCACTTCAAAGTTCCGCTCCACCGGCGTCCATGCATGGTTTCCTGTCAACGCATCGAACCGCAGATCCAAGCGGCTGGGCTTCTCGCTGTCGAACACATGCAGCGCTACGCCTTGATCCGTGGTGATTTGATCAGTCTTTAAAAACGCCCTGAACTGCCAGCGCCCCGGCTCTATCACGACATCTTGCACGGCCTGATGAAACTCCACATTTTCCAGCCCGTCGAACCGCACGCGAAGCGACCAATCGCCGTCATGCGCCGCGCTTTGCACCCTCGTTACCAGCACATCCTTCAACGAATCGAGGCCCCAATCGAGCGGCGATGGCCTGGGAGTCTGCTCAAATCCGCCGTTATAAACGAAATTGGCCGTGCGGTACTCCGGCATTTGATTGACGGTGAAAGCTCTCCAGGTTTCCGCCGCCTCCATTTCGTTTTTGTTCCGGATCAGGAATGCGATGTATTCGCCCGCAAGCTTGTCGTCGGCGGGCGCATGCTGGGGCAGCCATTTCCAAACCCCGGCGGCCTGGGGCAAATTGTTGGCGTCAATCCAGTAGCGGAGAAAAGCATCGGCTGCGATCGAGGTGCCGGGAATCCCCTGGTCGAGAATGCGTTCAATCGGCAAGTTCATGCGCGAGTAAGTGAGGAATACCTGCTCGTAATACGGCAGCAATTCCGGGTTCCTCAGAATTGTCCCTAGATTTCGCAGCGTACCGGCATCGTCACCCGTCTGAAAATCGAAGTTAGCCGCGCGAAACAAGATGACCGGATTTCCCGGACCCAACGCCAGCGAACGCTGAAAACTGTACCGGGCGGCTGTTGGGTTTTTAGCATTCATCTCCGCATCGCCCAGGTCGGCCCAAGCGTAAGCGGACGCTGAATCGAGCCGCAGTGCGCGTTTCAGTTCGCTCAATGCATAGGATGCGTAGGGACCGTGGCTGAATTGCTCCAGTTCGTAAATGCGCTCCGGAGAGAATTCTTCGGGGCAAAGCCCGGCGGAACACATCCGGCGTTTCGCGGGGGCATTGAAGTTGAGGGAATGGATCCAAATTTCGATCGAGCCGTAGCAGGCCAACGCGAGACCCAACCAACAGGCCAGAAATTTCGTGATGCTTTCTCCCTTTTCGATCTTAAATCAAGCAGTTTAGCCGATACTAAAACTATGCTGGCTCTCTTAAGATTCACCACCGCCCTGGCTGCGTTGGCATCCTTGGGCTTTGCTGCCGGGCCGATTGCCACTGTCAGCAGCAGCCAGTCGTTCAACCTAAGCGGTCACGCGGTGACGGTTGCCGGGATCACCTCCTGGCCGGTGGTGGCCGGAGATGCTCTGGCAACCGCAAAATCTCCCGCGACTTTGTATTTCCACGATGGCAGCAGCGTAACGTTGTCCGCCGGATCCAGCGCGAAACTCGGCGGTTCCGCACGGGAACCCAAACTGATGCTGACCAGCGGAAGATTCGATTACAAACTGGCGCCCGGTTCCAAAGTCGTCATCACAAGCGTCGCCAACCCCGCCGCAAAAGGACCTTTAGCCGGAAGGCTGACGGACGTGCCCTTGAGGTTGCGGATGCCGCCCATAAGCATCTTTCAGTAAGCCGGTTGTTGAAAAGTTGGGTTGAAAAGTTAAACTGGGTGTTTGAAACCTAAAATTGCTCTGGTAACAGGCGCCGGAAGCGGCGTCGGAAGGTCGGTTGCGCTCGCTTTGCAAACGGCCGGTTATGCGGTCGTGCTCGCCGGAAGGCGGCAGGACGCGTTAGAGGCCACCTCCGCTTTGGGCGACCCGGCCAAACCGCCCATGCTAACGGTTGCCACTGATGTGACGCAGCCTGATTCGGTGCGCACTCTGTTCGCCAAAATCAAAGATGCCTTTGGTCGCTTGGACGTTCTATTCAACAACGCTGGCACGGGAACTCCCTCTGTACCAATCGATGAGCTCACTTTCGACCAATGGACAACCGTGGTAAACGTTAACCTCACGGGTAGTTTCTTGTGCGCGCAGGCGGCTATCGGCCTGATGAAAATCCAAAATCCACGCGGCGGCCGCATTATCAACAACGGTTCTATTTCGGCCTATGTGCCTCGGCCCAACTCTGCGCCGTATACCGCTACAAAACACGCCATCACCGGCTTGACGAAAAGCATTTCACTCGATGGCCGCAAATTTGATATCGCCTGCGGCCAGATTGATATCGGCAATGCCGCGACTGAGATGACGGAGCGAATGACCAGCGGTGTGCTCCAGGCGAACGGCGAACTGACCGTGGAACCGCGCATGGATCCACAGCACGTGGCCAATGCCGTGGTCTACATGGCGAGTTTGCCGCTGGATGCCAACGTCCAATCTATAACCGTGATGGCCACCAAGATGCCGTTCGTCGGCCGCGGCTAGTGTCCTGTTTCAAGCTCTCAGCAGACTTTGGACATAAGCGGGCTTCAAAGGGAGCCGGCGCGCAACCTTGCCGGTAGCGTCCAAGAAGGCTCCGGCGATGGCAGGAGCAGCCAAAGCATTAGCAGCCTCAGAACCCTGACCGTACTTCCCAACGTCGGGCCGGTTTATCAGAACAACTTCAATCTCCGGAAGGTCAGCCATTGTCGCGACCGGATAGCTCCGCCAGTCGCTTGAAACCACTCCGCTCTCATCAAAGCGAACTTCTTCCAGCAACGCCATACTGACTCCCATGACGCTGCCGCCTTCGATCTGGCGCTTCAACTGCGCCGGATTCACGACAATCCCAGGGTCCACCGAGATCGTCATCTTTTCCACCTTTATCGCGCCGCTAGCCGTATCGACAGCGATGTGCGCCACGCAAGCCCAGTAAGTGCCGGACCGAAACATGGCCGCTACGCCCCTGCCTCTCTTCAACCCGCTGTTACCGCCTGAGCGCTCCGAACGCGTTTGCCATCCCGAAGCGTCGCGAACGGATTCCAGCACGGCAATGGCCCGTTTGTCGCGGGCGTGTTGAATCCGAAACTGAAGCGGATCCACTCCGCCCAGTACCGCCGCCTCTGTAATGGCCAACTCGCGCGGAAAATTCTGCTGGAACTGCCCTGGCGTCCTCATACTGTGATCGCGCAGCCCCACACCAAGCGGCGACCCCTTCTGCCCCACCTGTGATGTTCCGTAGGCTCGTTCCAGCACCGCCGGAGTACCGTCGTAAATCCATGGGTCGTGCATGGCATTAGCAATGCCGAACGTGGAGCCCTTGTCCTCGGGGCTCGGGATTGTGGGAAGACCGGCCAGGATGGCGCCAACCAGACGATCATCCTGCATCGCAGGCATGTAATGGTCAATTTCGAACGCGGTGAGATTACCCTTATCATCCACGCCGATTTGGACATCCGAATAGGCTGCGGGCGACTGCGTCGACCACTGGAGATCGTCGTGGCGCATCCACTGCACACGAACGGGTTTACCCACCGCTTGTGACAGAATCACTGCTTCGTCTTCGGCCCCGGCATTGCCGCCATTGGAACGGCCATAGTGACCCGGTCCCGCCAAATTGCGTACAACCACATGGTCTGCAGAAGTGTTGAGCATGTGAGCGATGCCGCTGCGCAATGCTTGGGGATTTTGGGTATGCGTATAGACAGAGATAGTGCCGTCGGAACGAACGTCGGCTAGCGCCATCGTCGGCCCAATCGGCGCATGCTTCAGGAAAGGAAGCTGATAAGTCGCGGAAAGTTTCTTTGGCGATACCGCAATAGCGGACGCGACATCGCCCTTGGAGTTCTTACTGGTGGCTATGGGAGCGGTTTTCCAGTCCGCATCTTCTTTCAGAAATTGGAAGAGGCGGCCATCTCCCGGAAGCCCCTTCCAATCGCTCCATTTTGTGCCGGAAGCTACCTGTTGCGCGGCTTTAATGGCTTCCCATTCGGTGGGCGCCACCACGCCAACCAAATTTCCTTTGACCACCACCTGCGTATTCGGGAAGCGAGCCTTGTCGAGCGGGCCCGCTGTAACCAGTTTGGAGCCCAGCGTCTTTGGATGCACCACGCGGGCATGCAGCATGCCGGGCACGCGCATGTCGGTAACCCATGTCTCCTTGGCCGTAACCTTCGAAACTGTCACGGAGTTGGGAAAGGACTTGCCGACGACCGTATATTCGCTGACGGGCTTGAGCGGTGGATTTCCATCTACTGTCAAACCGAACATGCTGTGCACGTCGCCCTTGACAGGGATCGTGAGGTTCAGCTTTTGTCCCTTCACCAGGTCACCATAGGACAACCTCTTGCCGCCGCCGGAGATAATGCCGTCCTTGACGGAAAGCTGTTCCTTCGGCACGCCGAGCTGCTGAGAACCCAAGTCGAGCAGCGCTTGATAAACATACGCTCCCGCCTTGCGTATATTCGGCATTCCGCCCTGGAGAAAATCGAACGCCCCGCTGCCGTCGGGTGTGCGATCCGTGTCGCCGGAAACCACCGTAGTGATGGCTTCGAACGGTACCCTGAGCTCTTCCGCCGCGATCTGCCGGTACGCGGTGAACACCGTGCCCTGGCCGAAATCCGGCTTGCCCACGCGGATCAAAACGGTGTTGTCAGCATGGATCTCGATCCAGGATTCCGGCAGAGTCGGATTGAGCGTGTTGCTGCTGACGGCTGCGCCGGTTTGCTGCATACCGTCCGCCTGGGCCAGGCCAAAGCCCACCAGCAGCGCGCCACCCGTCTTCACGAACCCACGGCGCGAAAGCGCTGCACCGAAAACATCCGTTGCGTTGCCAGCAATTTGTTTTTCTTGCGTGATCATGCCTCACTCCTTTTTGTCATGGCAGTAGCAGCGCGTTGCACCGCTTGGATGATCGCGGTATAACTTCCGCAACGGCACAAGTGCGGGGACACGCCCGAGGTAAATGCCTGTTTGATCTGCGCGACTGTGGGGGATGTGTTGCTCTCCAGTAGTTCCGTGGCTTTGATCATCATGCCGTTTTGGCAAAACCCGCACAGAGGCGTCTGCTCCTCGATCCACGCCTCCTGCACGGGGTGAAGAGTTTTCGCCTTGTCTGCTTCGGAAAGGCCTTTTTGCTTGGCCCAGCGCTCCGGAAGCCCCTCTAGGGTAGTGACCTCCTTACCAGCGGCGGCGCTCAGAGGCATGATGCAAGAACGCACTTCCTTGCCATTGAGCAGCACTGAACAAGCGCCACATTGCGCGAGCCCACAACCAAACTGAGGCCCGGAAAGTTCGAGATCGTTTCGTAGGACATAAAGCAAAGGCGTGTCGGCCGGTGCCTGAAGTTCGCGCTTTACTCCATTAACAATGACAGTTGTCATAGAAATCTCCTTCAGAGAATCTGGCGATGCTGCTGCATTTGTGACAAGTAAAACTATGTTCCATTATCGAGCATTTTTTTCCGGCCGTGGCTCTTACCGGCCGCTCATTGCCTCGAGGTGTTCCGGATACCGATTTCCTTGTACCGTGATTTTCGAGGCCGCAGTGTCGATCTGGTTGAGATCGTCAGGCGTAAGTTCCACTGATACTGCCCCAATATTTTCGTCCAAGCGTGACAACTTGGTCGTACCCGGGATCGGAACGATCCACGGCTTTTGCGCGAGCAGCCAAGCCAGCGCGATCTGAGCAGGTGTGGCGTTCTTTTGCTTTGCTATGGCGCCAAGCAGATCGACGAAAACCTGATTCGCTTTTCGAGCCTCCGGGGTAAAACGCGGCAGAGTGCTACGGAAATCACCGCTACCGAGCTGTGTGTTTTCATCCATCTTTCCTGTGAGGAAGCCCTTTCCGAGTGGGCTATAGGGAACCAAACCGATTCCAAGCTCCTCCAGTGTAGGAATCACTTCCGCTTCCGGCTTTCTCCACCACAACGAGTATTCACTCTGAAGAGCGGTAACAGGCTGAACTGCGTGCGCGCGGCGGATCGTCCGCACGCCGGCTTCCGAAAGGCCGAAGTGCTTCACCTTGCCCTCCTGAATCAAATCCTTGACCGCTCCCGCCACATCTTCGATCGGCACGTCGGGATCAACGCGGTGCTGATAGAACAGGTCGATGGCGTCGATATTCAGACGCTTGAGCGAACCCTCGGCAGTCTCCTTGATATGCTCAGGGCGGCTATTCAAGCCCGGCCGTCCTGGACTCCCATCAGGATTGAGCCTGCTTGCGAGTGCGTTCTGCGTGGTGGCCATCACCCCGCGGTTGAAGCCGAACTTGGTGGCAATCACCACTTGGTCGCGAATGGGCGAGAGCGCTTTACCTACGAGCACCTCATTTGTGAATGGCCCATAGACCTCAGCCGTATCGAAGAACGTGACGCCTCGTTCCACGGCTGTTCGTAAAAGCGAGATCATCTCGTGCTCATCGTGAGCCGCGCCATACCCAAAGCTCATGCCCATGCAGCCGAGGCCTAAAGCCGATACTTCCAGATTGCTGTTCCCCAATTTGCGTTTTTGCATTGTTTTTCCTTTTCTTACGAAACCGCGCTGGCGCGGTGCGTTTCCCGCCAAAGCCCGGGTGGAATTCCCTCCCAGGTGCGGAACGCTCGAACAAATGACTTTGCGTCCTCATACCCCAGCAAATAAGCCGCCTCATTCAACTCAAGAACTGAATTGCCGAGATAGTAACGAGCCATCTGGTGGCGAGCTTCATCAAGAACACGCTGATAGCTGGAGCCCGTGTCCTGCAGCCGCCGCTGCAGAGTACGCGAGCTCATATGCAGACTGCGCGCGACGTCTTCGATAGCGGGACGGTGCCCCGTAAGCCTCTCCTGTATGGCTCGCCGGACGTGCATCGCAAAACCATCCTGGTCATTGCATCGCTTAAGCTCTTCCTCGAACTGCGGTGCAAGCATGTCCAGAAGCTCGGCATTTCGGGTAACAAACGCGCACTGAGCGTCGCTAGCGCGGAATACGATGATGTTGCGGGGAGCCTCGCAAATGACAGGACAGCCGAAATGACGCTCAAACGCCTTGATGTGCGAGCGCGGTTGTACAAACTCCACGCGTAACGGCGAAAGGAGAGTTCCGCTTCCGTGGCGGGCAATGGTAAGCAGCCAGGCGAAGCAACACTCGATCAAAACCTTGGGCTCCGAGTCAACGGCGAGCAACCAGCGGAACCAGATGCTCCACTCTTCGTCGTTTGTTTCGTGCAGCATCTCTTCCGGACAGGTGAGTTGTTTATAGCGGGCCAAATGGTCGATGGCTGCACCAAAACTCGGCGTGGATAGAGCAGCGATTCCACTCGGGTGAAAACGCTCGGTTTTAGTTTCCGTGCCGAGCTTGAGACCAATCGCAGGATCGTTGCTGACTTCACCGATGGCATGCCAGAGGGCAAAGAGTTCCTCAGTCGTGACAAGCACACGAGTTTGATCGAAAAGATTCTGTGGGAGCCCGGCTCTACGCAGCACAGCAGAGACGCGGACACCTAATTCTTCCAACTTATGGGCAAGGCGGCCAGCAACTCGAAAATGCGTATTCATCGGTCTAACCGGGTTTTAAAGATCCCATTTCGATGACGTGTTCCGTCGGAACGTGCAACCAACACCTTCTCGTTCCACATAATTCAAGGTTAAGATGTTTGGCGCACTGGCGATACGCAAAGCACGCCATTCTAGATGCAAATTACGCCAGGAAAGTTCGTCACGCGCATGCAGGTTTGTGGAGCCTGTTACTTCATCCGTTGCCATGGAATGCGGCCTTGAATGGAGGAACCTTGTCAGCCACACGAAAAACAGTCTTGGTGAAGGTCCTGGCAAAAAGGCTTTCGGAGTGAAAACGTTCCATTTCTTTTAGCGACGTGCGAACCGCCTGGAACCCATAGTCAATCATCTCCTGTTCGTAGAGCGCGAGAGACTGGATCAGGTCTGCTTCTCCACGGCTAACCGCGACAAGGGCTCTGTGCAGCGCGGCTGCATCTCGCAAGGCGGTATTGGCGCCAATCCCGCGAAATGGCGTCATGTTGTGAAGAGCATCGCCGAGCAACGTCACTCTTCCGGTCCTCCATGGCGGAATCGGCACGGAAGTCTTTACCGGAAAGGCAGTCACAGTGGAGACTTCCGCACTATTTATCATGTGCCGGAGAGCAGGATGCCAATCATTCATCTGCGCTAGCACTGCGGCCTTCAAAGCCCCGCCATTCAGCGTTTCGAAGTTCCCCGGCAAGGCAAATTTTTCACGACGGGCTGAAAAACCCCACATGACGTACTCTTCAGAATCATAGGGTAGACGATCCCTGAGCGCCGAATCCGTGGGCTCCCTATATTCGATGGCGCTGCCGAACAAGAAGCAGCCCCGTGGACCAAGAATCAGCGTAGGACCGCAGAAGAACGCATGTGGCGTTGCCGCACGCGCATCGGCGCTCAAGCCGAACTTTCCCGTCACGGCCACGATGCCGGTCTCGACTCGCTTTGCATTCGGCAAGAGCTGCGCTCGAACGCGAGAACTGGCGCCGTCTGCACCGATCAGAACATCGCCCGTCGCTGTTGATCCGTCTTCAAACCGGGCCGTAACACAATTATCTGCCGCACTATCGAAACCGATCAACTTTTTGCCGAAATGAACAACGGGGTCCAGCCCCTCTAGCAGGATGCGGCGCAGTGCGATCCGGCTCACCGGGAGTTCGTTCTCGACGCCCTTGTCGGCGTTTCGTGGAAAGTTGATAGAGAGAAGGCGGTCCAATTGATGATCGAGAAACGTAACGCCTTGGCTTGGATGGGCAGAGCTCTCGACAAGCCTTTCGAAAAGCGCCATAGGCAAACAAGCCTTAAGCGCAGTGCTACCCGTTGTATTGATGCTCAACCGATACCCTTGTAGACGATCAGTCGGCGAATGGTCACGCTCGAAGACCTCGACGGCGACTTTGTCCGATTTTAGGCCTTGTGTTAAGCACAGACCACCAGTACCTGCTCCAACGATCATCACCTTAAGTGGCTTTTGCATTATGGTCTCCTCTTTCGTTTGAGCATTCGCGGACCCGCTTCGTTACGGTTGTCCCCACAACGGATCATCCCGTCTCATTGACCTTTTCTCAATTTCGGCACCCGAATACACCCTTCTCCTTCCACATAATTCAAGGTTAAGATGTTTGGCGCACTGCGATACACAAAGCACGCCATTCTGGATGCAAATTGCGCCACGGCAGTTCGGTTCGAACGGCTGAGCGGAAATGTTTACTATTTCACTCAGACCACCAGTTACAGCACGCATGGAGCCCGCGGAATCGATTTCGAGACCATGACGTCAGGTGGTTTTGATTATCATTTCTGGTGGGACAAGCTCTCTCAATCATCTGGGATTTAGCCTTCAAAAATGAGCACTGACGTTCTAAAGCCATTGGCGAACAGCGCGCGACGTTATGAAGCACTGCTGCGGCTGAGCGAGGCGCTTTCTATGTGTCAAGAGCCGGAGGAACTGACGAAGACCCTCTCGGAGCAATTGGGCGAATTCCTCGATTTTTTCCAGTTCTACATCATCGTCTACAAAGAGAATTCCACCGAGGTCGAATGGGCCGTGCTGGGCTCAGAGAAGAGCCTCGTTAGTGCGTATGCGGATGTGTCGGTCCAACAGCGGCCATCGTGGCGCGCGTACGCCGCACAGGAACCATTCCACATTGCAGACTGGGACAACGATGAAAGAGTTCCGGCCCGGCTTAAAAAAGGCATAGCAGCCCAAGGCCTTGAAATCGGTCCCCTGATTTTTGTTCCACTGACGACGCCGCACCGGCGCCTGGGCGCTTTGGGCATGTCCGGCTTTCCTGGAACCATTTACAGCAGCGATGACATTAGCTTTTTGCAACTGATTGGCCGCGTCGTCGCATTCGCCATTGATGGCAATTTCAATCTCAGACAGGCTGAGGCAGCACGGGCAGAACTAGAGCGACAGAATGATCGCTTGCGACGAAGTGAGAGAGAATTACACGAATTTATAGAAAGTATTCCGGAAATGGCCTGGTCCGGAGCCGCCGACGGCTTTTGCACGTTTGTCAATATGCGTTGGACGGAATATACAGGGCTTTCGCTGGACGATACCGTTGGCTCAGGTTGGAAGATGGTTGTTCATCCCGATGATCTCGAACGTCATCTCCACAAGTGGCAAGCGTCGGTTGGCGCTGGGGAGCCTTTCGAACATGAGGTGCGGTTCCGTCGTGCGATTGACGGACAATACCGCTGGTTCCTGGTTCGCGGTGTAGCCCTACGTGATCAGCGCGGCGGAGTGCTGAAGTGGTATGGAATCGCCACGGATATTGAGGATCGCAAGCGCGCAGAGCAAGCGATCAGTGTTCAGAACAAGCGGCTCCAGCTGCTCCTGAAGTTTACGAACCAGATCACCTCGAAGCTGGAGCTTCGGGAAGTGCTGCGAGCGATTTCAGCGAGTATCCGTGAAGTCGTGCAGGGTGACGCAGTACACATCTCGCTGCCCGATGCGGGGCCCGGAAAATTTCGGGTATACGCGTTGGATTTCCCGGAAGGCAAGGGTTTTGTCAAGGAAGAGATGGTGATCCCACCGGTCGGCGCCGTCAAAAGAGCTCTTGAAAAACTGACGCCGGCTGTCAGAAGCATAGCCGATAGAGACGAATTCCCTCCTGACTATTATGAGTTGCTGGTCGCCGAGGGGGTGAAGCGGCAGTGCGTGATACCGCTTGTGAATCGAGATCGAATCGTCGGAGTTCTGGCGATTGCCCGGACCTCAGATAATTCCTTCATGCCCGACGAGATCCAGTTCCTGGGTGAGGCGTCGGGGCAGATAGCCATCGCCATTGAGAATTCCCTCGCGTACCGCGAAATAAGCGAACTCAAAGAGAAACTCGCTCAGGAAAAGCTCTACCTCGAAGAAGAAATTCGCGGCGGAATGGATTTCGAACAAATTGTTGGAAACAGCCCGGCGCTAAAGCGAGTTTTGAGACTAGTCGAAACCGTCGCTCCCAGCGACTCTACGGTTCTGCTACTTGGTGAGACCGGAACAGGAAAAGAGCTGGTCGCGCGCGCCATTCACGAGCACAGCCGGCGCAAGGAACGCATATTTGTCAAAGTGAACTGTGCTGCTATTCCAACGGGTCTGCTGGAAAGCGAGTTGTTTGGTCATGAGAAGGGAGCATTCACCGGCGCGATCAGCCAAAAAATTGGGCGATTGGAACTCGCTGACCACGGCACACTTTTTTTGGACGAGGTCGGCGACATTCCGCTTGATATGCAGCCGAAACTGTTGCGGGCGCTGCAGGAACAGGAGTTTGAGCGGCTGGGAAGCGTGCGTACTCTGAAGGTCAACGTTCGCCTGATTGCGGCGACCAACCGCGATCTGGAGAAGATGGTTGCTAACCGCGAATTTCGCAGTGATCTGTACTACCGCTTAAATGTTTTCCCGCTCCGAATACCGCCCCTCCGGGAGCGCAAAGAAGATATTCCTTTGCTGGTTGGATATTTTGTCCAGAAATTTGCTAAACAAACGCAGAAGAATATTGAAAAAATTCCCAAGGCGGTAATGAACGCACTCACAGCCTGGGAATGGCCGGGGAACATCCGCGAGTTGGAGAATTTCGTTGAGCGCTCCGTAATCCTGACGCCCGGCAAGTCGCTTGAGGCCTCCCTTGCTGAGCTGCGCAAATCGAAAATAGAAGAATACAAGCGCGACGGCCCGCAGGCGAATCGAGAAGACATTGCTCGCGTTGTGGAAGAAACGATCAAGGCGCTGAGTGGCAAAAATCACCTTGCTGATCACCGTGCCAAGAAACAGCTCGACGAGATCGTGCGCGCACTCACTGAAAGCAAGGGTCGCGTTGGGGGGCCTAACGGTGCAGCGGCGCGCATGGGCATCAATCGCACGACCCTGCTGGCCCGGATGAAAAAATTTGGTATCGACCCCAAGCAGTACGTCTGATATTCGACTCATTCATACTGTCAGAATCGCGTTGACAGTTCCGACTCTCCACAGCTGATTTCAATCTGCCTCTGAACTGTCAGGTGGTTACAGCTCAGAAGTTTTGGCGCATACATTGCGATGTGGATGGTCAAGGACAAGTGCGCATGTTGAAGATTTCGGTCATCGAGGGCCCGCGCCGGCGTCGATTAATCCTGGAAGGTAAGCTCATCGCACCCTGGGCCTCTGAGCTCACAACCGTGTGCGAAGCGGCCAGAGCGGACCTTCACGGCCGTCAACTTATCGTTGATCTCAGAAGCGTAACGGCCATCAGTCCAGAGGGAGAAAACGTGCTGCTGCAGTTGATGAACGGGATGATCCAGTTCCGGTGTGGCGTGTTTATGAAAGAAGTCTTAAGACAACTTGCCCGTAAACGCCAGAGAACGTCACAGCATGCAGCAAATGAGAACTCGGATGTGGATTACGAAGATTAAACGCGGCAACACGTTCTGATTGGCGGATGCGACTGTCAACTCTTCTTGACAGTTTTGACATTTACCCTGCGGTTCACGATTGCATTTGGCCCGGCGCCTCTAAGTATCAATCGCTTACCGGGAATCCAGAGTTGGTAAGAGGATTGCGGTCCACTGAGCGGTGAGGGAATCCTGATGCAAACACTTCAAAATGACTACTTTGCTGCGTATAGCAGCCTAAAGCTGACGCGGGACACCAACGGTGTGCTGGTTGTCGAATTCCACAGCAACGGCGGGCCGTGTACTTTCTCGGCGCTCCATCATACGGAGGTTGTCGACGCTTTTCACAGGATTGCGCAAGATCGAGCAAACAAGATCGTGATCCTGACTGGCGCAGCCGGGGACTTCATTATTGGCGTCGATTGGGGATCTTTCGGCGACGTCGCGGATCCCGGCGTTTGGAGCCAGATTCACGATGAAGGCACCCAGGTTTTGGAAAACATCGCCAACATTCGCGTGCCGGTCATCGCAGCGATCGAGGGCCGCGCGTACATTCACTCCGATTATGCGCTGCTCGCCAATGTGATTGTGGCGGCCGAGGGGGCGACCTTCCAAGATGTGGGGCATTATGCCGTAGGCGTTGTGCCCGGTGACGGAATCTTTACCACCTGGAGTTATCGCGCGGGAGCGGGAAGGGCAGAGGCGTTCCTGCTGAACCCACAACCGCTGCCGGCGCGTACCGCATACGAATGGGGAGTGGTTGCGGAAGTTGTGCCGAATGGAAAAGCGCTTAGCCGGGCACGGGAGTTGGCCGAGCTGTACCTGAAGGCTCCTGAGGTGACGCGCCGCGACACACGCGTCCACTTCATTCAACCCTTGAAGGAGCGCATCGTGCGGGAAGTTGGCTACGGACTGTCGCTTGAAGGAGCGTCGTCGGCCGACCTCATCAAGTCAAAGCAAGCCAGGAGTGAACCTGGCGCTCAAAAAAGAAAATCCGCATGAAGAGCGCGAAGAGCAATTCCGCACAGGTACCTAAGAAGACGCAGCCAGAAGAATTCGATCTGGTGATTCTCGGCGGTGGCACGGGATCGACTATTGCTGCCTCGACGTTTGCTGGCCGAGGACAGCGCGTTGCGGTTATCGAACGCAAATATATTGGCGGATCGTGCCCGAATATCACAGGGGCATCGACAATCGCACAGGTCCGGGTTTGAGTTGACGTCGTTTCAAACGCGCGGAGCGCAGGGAGCAAAAGCAATGGTGAATGAATATGAACAGACTATCTGACAAAGTGGCGATAGTGACGGGCGCGTCCAAAGGCATAGGCGGCGGGATTGCAACAGCCTTGGCCGCTGAGGGCGCGCGCGTGGCTGTGAACTATTCCTCCGACAGGGGAGGCGCCGAACGGGTCGCTCAGGCGATCATTGACAGTGGGGGGCAGGCGATCGCGGTCGGGGCCGACGTGTCCAAGGCCCCAGATGTCGCACGGCTATTCAAAGAAGTGGATGCCGCTTTCGGAAGATTGGACGTTCTGGTCAACAACGCCGGGGTATTCCGCTTCGGCGCCTTCGCGGAGATTACCGAAGAGAGCTTTCACCTCCACTACAACATCAACGTTCTCGGGGCGATTCTCACTGTGCAGGAGGCGATTAAGCGCTTCGGCGCCGACGGCGGGAGCATCATCAATCTCAGCTCTATCGTCGGCTCCCATCCCGTGGCAGGAGCCCTGCTCTACGCGTCCACGAAAAGCGCCATTGAAACACTGACAAAGGGATTAGCGCTCGAACTGGCGCCCCGCAAGATCCGCGTCAACGCCATCGCTCCCGGTCATACCGAAACTGAAGGCAATATTGCTGCTGGGACCTTTGAGGGTGGTGCCGGTGCCGTCCTAGCGGAGAAAACGCCGCTCGGCCGGCTCGGTCGTGTGGATGATATCGCCCCGCTGGCGGTGTTTCTGGCATCAGACGAATCAGCCTGGATCACCGGCGAAGTCATTCGGGCCGCAGGCGGCCTCGTTGTGGCCACCTGAGTGCACTGCACACCCCCAGGTCCGGCTCTGGCTAAATTCCATTAATCGTGCCGCAAGCAAATAGCGGGGTCCACGCGCGTGGCTCGAGCCGTCGGCAACCAGACCGCCAGCGCGGCCGTAAACAGCAGCACCGCCACCGCGATCGAAAGCGCGGCCGGATCTCGCGGCGATATATCGAATAACAATCCTCGCAAGAGCCGGCTCATCACGAGTGAGCCCGCCAAGCCAAGCAAAGCGCCCAATGCCGTCCAGCGCGCTGCGATTCGTACTGTCAATGCCGCAACATTTCCAGGCGTCGCTCCCAGTGCCATGCGTACCCCAATTTCGCGGGTTTGCTGCCCAACCAGAAACGACAAGACTCCGTAAAGTCCCACTGCGGCCAGCACCAAACCGAAGGCGGCAAACATGCCCACCAATAGCGTAATGAAGCGCGGCTGGCTGGCTAATCCGCTGACGCGCTCATCCATAAATTCAACTTTGACCGGCAGAGCCGGGTCGAGCGCGCCAAACTCATGCCGAATCCAGCGGGAAATCCCATCGCGCGGCAGCGAAGTGCGAAAGATGGCAACCGCTGAGCGCCCCAGTTGATCGGAGCTCCAGGTCCGCACGCGATAGTATTCCGGCGTCGGCGCAGCCGCTAAGCCGTCATTCTTCACATCGGCCGCAACCCCAACCACTGGCGACCACGGCGTATGGCCATTGATATCTCCACCCACCGCGATCTGCCGGCCGATAGGGTTTTCCCCGTGAAACAGCTTTTGGGCCAGCGTCGCGCTCAGAATCACCGGGGCGGTCGCGGCGGTTCGATCTGTTTCGTTGAAAGCGCGTCCAGCCGCGATGTGAATTCGAAGCGCCTGGAAATAGCCGGGACTCACGTCGCGATAACTTACCATCCCTCCCTGGCTCGAAACCGGCGGATGGCCGGCAATACGCAGAGTGGAAAATGGGCGGCTATGCATGCCGCCGGTCGGCGGCAGCGAATCGCTCAACGCAAACGCTCTAATGCCCGGCGTGTTCTGCAACCGCGATTCGAGTTGCCGGTAGAAAGCATCTTGGGCCGCCGGTTCTCTATATCGATGGGCCCCGAGCACGAACGTCGCGCTCACCACGCGTTCCGGCTCCATGCCGAGCGGTTGGCTTTCCAGTTTGCTGAGGCTGCGCGAGAAAAGCGTGGCGCCGGTTAGCAACACAAGCGACATCGCAATCTGGCATGCCACCAAAATATGACGCACGGTAAATCCTCTACCGCCGATCGAGTGCCAAGCCAGCAGCGATTCCGCGCGCGGCGATTCGAAAGCCGGTAGCGATCCGAAAAGAAGAGCGGCCACAAGGGAAGCGAGCAAACTGAAGGTGAGGGCGCGGCTATCAATGGCCGCCTGGTTCAAGCGAAGCATTGCGTCCGGCGACACCGCAACCAAAACACGCAGCATAAAGAATGCGAGAAGGCAGCCCACTGCTCCGCCGAAGAGCGCGAACAGCACGCTCTCGATGAGTGAGCTCTGCACTAGCCGAAATCTTCCGGCGCCCAGGGCCGCGCGCATGGCCATCTGGCGTCGCCGCGTGATTGCGCGCGCCAGCAGCAGGTTGGCGGCGTTGCCGCAGGAAATGAGCAGCAGCGCCAGGACAACCCCCAACAGCATCCAGGAGGCCACGCGAACCGATTGCATTTGCCGGTCACGCAGAGAGCGCAGCGCCGGATGAATCTCGCTGCGCACTTCCGCCGGAGCGTCCTGAATCGCCTGGTTAAAAAGCGGCCGCATGGCGTCGCGCGCCCGCTCCATCGTCATGCCGTCTTGCAGGCGCGCGAAACAGCGCAGAAAGGCTCCAGTTTGAACACGCCTCAGGACTGTTTCATCAAGCTGTTCCGGAACCAGGATGTCGGCCTCCCCTAATTGAGGCATCTCAAAGGTCCGCGGCAAAACGCCCGCGATGCGAACCGGTTGATCGTCGAGTTGCACGGTTTGTCCCAGCGCCCCTGGGTTGCCGCCGAACCGCGCTTGCCAAAAAGCATAAGAAATCAACCCAACCTTGGGTGCATGCGGCAGATCGTCCTCCCGGCTAAAGTCGCGGCCCAGCAAAGGCGCAATGCCGAATGTCCGGAGAAAGTTGTACTCGACCGAAATGCAGTGGACCCGGACGGCGTTTTGATTGCCGAAATCGCACTGGCCCGGCGGCAGCATGGATGTCAGCGCTTGGAACGGCGTTGGCTTGTGCCTCCAATCCACGTACGTGTGTCCAATCATGAACTCATTCGCATCAATCGGACCGTTGATGCCGACCGATACAAGCTGGTCGGCCTGAGGGTAGGGAAGACCGCGAAACAGCAGGCGGTCCACCATGCTGAAAACAGCCGTGCACGCGCCGATACCCAAGGCGAGCGTCGCAATCAGCACGGCGGCAAAGGCCGGGTGGCGGCGCCATCCACGCAACGCATCGCGTACGTCTTGCTTACAATTGTCGAGCCAAAGCGTGCGCCCTGATTCAAAGAAGCGCTCCTCGCTCCGCAGCACATTGCCGAAAGCCTTCTGGGCGCGGGCGCTCGCCTCCTCTTCGCTACAACCTCCAGCGCGCAGCCGGTCCACCTCTAACGCGATATGCGACTGCAACTCCGCTGAAAAGTCCTGGTGCGAGCGCTTCCGGCGCCGGAACATATCAACCCCTCCTTGGGTAACCATCTCACCCAAAGTATCACTCTTCCCGGATTAGCCGTCAACCCGGTGCCTGGAAAAATCTATTTCGTATCCAGCAAGCCAAACACTTCCACTTCGCCGGCTGCCGGGACGTAAACACGCCCGCCGGCGACCGTTGGAATAGTGAAGTGCAGTGATGACGCAGCCTGGTCTCGATCGCGAAATGTCCGGCTGTCGTACAGTTCATTGGCGATGTTCGATGCGTCATAAGCATGCAGCACCGCCATTCTTCCTGTTTCGATCACCCAAACGATACCGTCCTTCGAACCATTCGCCGAAACGGCCGGCGTTGTGCTGGAGTGGCCGGAAGCAGGCGCAATCGCGGCCGGCTCACTCGAAAGCCGATTCCCGTGCAGCGCGAAATCCTTCAACGAGTCGTCGCTCGGCAAGTAATAAATATGCCCATTCCAGTAGGCCGGCGCGCCAAAAATTCCACCACCTACGCGAATGCTTTGCAGCGCGTTCCGGTTGTCGTATTGGTGAAATTTCCCCAGGGCATCGCGATCTAGCACGTAGATTTCCGCGCCCTTTCCGCCCAACACTAACAACCGCTCTTTGAAACCCGCCTGTTGCGGAATCAGCAGCGGCCCGCCAGAGCCAAGGTCGCTGTCGCTGCGGTTCAACGCAGCCTGGTTGAATGGCGTAAAGTAATCTTTCACCGCGAGACCCGCGCCCGTGAGGCCGATTTTCAGAACGCTATCGCCATAATCGCGGCCGCCCGATGCGGCGTTGAACACCCCGTTGCCGGTAACAGTAAACACGTTTCCTTCTTCGTCGGCTGCGGGACCTGTATCGCTTTGCCAGATGCCGCTATCGGCCGCGTCCGGGGACGTATTAAGAATTCCCAACTGTTTCAAAGTGTGGGCGTCATAGGCCATCACCCAACCGTGATACGGAGGGTCATCGCAGGACGATCCCCATGTGAGGAAGAGCCTGCCGCGGTCGAGCAGCAGCGCCGCGCGCGGATTTTCATGCAGCGTGAGAAACTCCAGCGGTCCCGCCATCAGGCCGAGAAACCCGCCTCCCTTGCTGGACACGGCCCCGCGAATCGGAACCGGGCCGCCGAACTTTTCCTTACCGGTCAAGACATCCAAGGCGTGCAGCCGCTGGTAGAAGCGATCCGTGCCGGAGGCATCCTTTTCTTTCGTTCGAGCCAAGACATACAAAGTTCCGCTGTGCGGATCGATGACCGGAGTAGAGGTGATGCCCACTTCCGGGCTGATAAACGGGCAGCCGGCGCTCGTTACCGGAACCGTGGTGACGCCTGTTCTTCCGTCAATGAAGCTGACGCGCCACAATGGTTTCGCCGGCTTGCCCGCCGCATCAAAGGCGTATACGCTGTCGTGTTCGGTGGCGGCAAAGACTGTGTCATGAACGCCCGCGCCCGGAATTGCCAGGTTCGGAAGGTAAAGCGGTTGCGCATAGACATCTCCGTCCACGTGCAAAGCAAAGAGCTTTCCAAATTCCTTGGGGTTGACGTTGCGTGGATTCAGAATCTTCTCTTGCAGCGTCGCCCCGGTTCGGGCATTGTCATATTGCGATGTCGTCACCTGCGCCTGAACAGGTTGGAAAAAGAGGATGGCCATGGCCAAAAGTCTTAATGCCATACCTATGTAGGATACTACTTTTGCTCCAGCCTCTTGACAGCGGCGCAAGTACTAAGTACACTACCCATAAATAGTATATGCCTAAAGCTGATATGCCTTCCGGCGCGCTGCTGCTGCTCATTCTGCGGGTGCTTCGTTCGGGATCTCTTCATGGTTACGCGAT
>DASXGT010000027.1:0-12551 GCA_036488895.1 Bryobacteraceae bacterium
CGACACGAAAACCATCAACAGCAGGTTAGACCGCCAAGGCGTTTGAAATTTGGGATGCACGTCGGAAAATAGTTTTGGCAGCAAACCATCGCGCGACATGGAATAGAACACGCGCGATTGGCCGAGCAGCATCACCAGGATCACGCTAGTCAATCCCAGCAGCGAACCGAGTTTCATAAGCTTTCCGATCCAAGGCAATCCGTTCATACGATCGACCGCCACCGCCAGCGGCGCGGCTACGTTCAGGTCCTTGTAGTTAACTACGCCAGTCAACACCATCGAGTAAAGAATATAGAGCACCGTGCAGATCGCCAGGGAACCGATGATGCCGATGGGCATGTCCCGCTTGGGATTCTTGGCCTCCTGCGCGGCGGTTGAAACTGCGTCAAAGCCGATATAAGCGAAGAAGATTTGCCCTGCGGCGGCGAGCACGCCGCTCCAGCCAAAGGCTCCGAACTCGCCCGTTGTGTTGGGCGGGACGAAGGGCGTGTAGTTGGATTTGTCGATGTAGAAGTAACCGGCGATGATGAATAGAATCACCACGACCACCTTGATAAAAACAATGACGGAATTGAAGCGGGCGGATTCCTGCACTCCGATGATGAGAATAATCGAAATAGCCGCTACGATCACCACGGCGACCAGATTGACCACGCCGGGCGTTTTATCAAAGGGTGACGCAAGCAGGGCCTGGGGAATTTTGATATTGAAATCGGCCAGGATGGAGGCGATGGTGGCCGACCAACTGACGGCCACGGTGGCTGCGCCTACCGCGTATTCCAATATGAGAGACCAGCCGATGATCCAGGCCAGCAGTTCGCCCAGGGTGGCGTAGGCATAGGTGTAAGCGCTGCCCGCGATGGGAATCATGGTGGAAAATTCGCTGTAGCAAAAACCCGCGAATGCGCAGCCAATGGCCGCCAGAATAAATGAATAGACCAGCGCCGGACCAGCGTGAGTGGAGGCGGCGACTCCGGTTAACGTAAAGATGCCCGCGCCGATGATGGCGCCGATTCCGAGAGCCACTAAAGATGTGGCGCTGAGGGTGCGTTTTAAGTGGACGCCTTTGTCGCCGCCTTCCGATTCAGCCAATAGGCGATTCAGGGGCTTTTTTACAAAGAGATTCATATGTTGTTTCCAATGCCCTGCAGCGGCAAGAGAAAAGGCGACTTTACCATATAGTTTTGCAGGGTGTGGCAGTACTTGGAGCCCACGCGCCATTAACCTTTTGCTGACGCCCGCGTAAATAGGCATTTACAAGGGATCACCCGGTACGGGATGTTTTAAACGATCCAGCGATTTCCGCCTTAGCCCAGCGGCTCCTTATCCGAAAACTGCCCAATGGGAATACCCAGCCTTAGTTAATTGTTGGGGCGCTTGCTTCCAGGCATGCTTGCCTCATGAAGCTCAGCAATTTTACGAAACATGGACTCATCCTCGGCGCACTATCGGCGTTTGCGGTCAGTGCTTGCGCCGATACGGTTTTCATTAACAGCAGCGCCGCGGAGACCACAAACAACTCCGGTTTTGCCACGGTGAATATCTCCCAGAATCCGGCCTGGTACGGGCCGTTGAGCGGATCGTCATGGGTCTCCTATGAGCAGTCGGGCAATCCAAACTCTCACGGCTTTGTCTCGCCGCCGAACGGTACCGTCGTGACGTTCACGGATAACTTCTTTATTGCGGGCACCCCGACGAACGGTCTCGTTAACGTTTTCGCGGACGATACCGCCTCGGTCTGGCTCAATGGCACGCTACTAAAGGCTTGGGGGACCCAAACCGGATCGAATTGCTCCAGTAACGGCATTGGCTGCCTGTCGACTACGGAAGGCGATGTAACACTGACCGGCGCGCTAGTGTCCGGCGCCAACGTCATCACCTTTGAGGTGAAACAACTGGCTGGTTCTTCTTTCGGCTTGGACTATTCCGGCGCAATCAACTACACGGCCACACCCGAGCCTGGCACTGCTGCTTTGTTGGGATTGCCGCTGGTGGCTTTGGGACTGCTTCGCCGCAAACGCGGCATCTAAAGACCATTTATCCGGCTTGCCGATTACGCCAACGAGCGACCAAATCATGCGAGGCGCCGCGCCAATTGGGGAAATGGAATTCAAAACCCGCATCAAGGAGCCGCCGAGGAACAACCCGGCGGCTTTTTAGAATGAGCTCGGTTTCGGTGCGGAGGACGAAGGCGCCGATGGCGAGCATCCATTCGGGCGAAGGTATTCCGATGTAGCTGGTACACCAAGCGCGGCGCAGGCAACACATGAATTCCCGGTTGGTGATGGGCTCGGGAGAAGCGATATTAATAGGACCTTGGAGGTCCGGCCGAGCGATGAGGAACTCAAGGGCGCGGATGAAATCTATGTCATGCACCCAGGATACGTATTGATTGCCGGAGCCGGCCGCGCCGCCGAGGCCGAAGCGCACCAGGCGTAAAAGCGTATCGAATACACCACCCGGATCGGGACTCATGGTCATGGCGCTGCGCAGGGCCACTTTGCGGGTGAACGGCGTGGGAGCGGCGAAGAAGGCTTTTTCCCAGGCGGTGGCGACATCGATACTGAAGCGCCACGTAGGGGGAAGACCGGGTTCATTGCCGCCGATTTCTCCATGGATATCGTCCATGGATGTATCCACGCTGTGGCGATAAATAGTGGCGGTGCTGGCGTTCATCCAAAGCGGCGGCGGGCGGCGGCTTTGCGCAATGGCTTGACCGACAAGAGCGGTGGTGAGCACGCGCGAATTCCGGATCTCACGGCGATGCGCGGCGTTGTAGCGGCAATCCACGCTGCGTCCAGCCAAGTTGATGACTACATCCGCACCATCGATGCATTCGGTCCAGGGACCTAGCTCGTCACCAGTCCAATGGACGGTTTGCCATTCGCGGGGATTGGGATAACGGGCAATGACAGTAACAAGATGGCCTTGTTCATGGAAATGACGAGCGAGGATGACGCCTACCTGTCCAGCGCCTCCGGGGATGACGATGTGAAGCGGTCGCTGGAGCGGCATACGGGGGAGCGGCCGGCGGTAAGCCGTTCTGTCCTATTGAAATTGTCCCACTGAACGAAAAAAAGCCCTGGGAGGTGAAACCTCTCAGGGCCGAACGCGAATGTGTGAATGAAGAGTTTAGCGTTCGCCAAAGGTCCAGCCGACAGCCGCTCCGTATTCGGGCACCCAATTGCTTCCGAACTGGAAGAAATCGTGCACGTAATGGGCATCCACCTGGGGCCGAATGAACAGGTGCGAGGTGGCATAGAAGCGAATACCGGCGGACAAGTGCACTTGAAAGTGGTTGTCACTTTCCAGGAACGTATTGGAACTGCTGCAACCGGCAAACTGATCGCAATAAGACTGCGGGTAATAAAACTTGAGATTGACCGCGCCTATACCGGCTTGGAACTCCGGAACGATCCGCTTCGATTTCCCGGAGAACGGCATCCAGATTCCATTGAAATCATAGAACGTGGGCCGGTAGTTTAATCCCGCATAGCCGGTTTGTCCGAAGCGAAAATCGGTTTCAGCGCCGACGCCAAAATGCGGAGTAAACATATAGTCGGCGCCTAACTTCCCGAATGTCCCACCCATATTGGGGGTGTTATATAAAGTGCCGTCCCCAAAGGTGTCAATGGACTGTCCAGTGGAGGTAACCTGTGCGGTTCCGAGGCCAAAATAGGCGTCGAACCTTTGGGCATGAGCTAAGGTGGTGCTCAAAAAAAGCGCCACGGCTAATGGCGCAAACGTGCGAATAGATTTAAGCAAAATTTTCTCCCATTTTCGCGGCGTGATTCTCTTTTCGCGATTGCGATCGTCGCGAGTGTGTGCTGCGTTTCCACGCCGCTTCTCTGTCTACGTAAAATCAGACGCAAATTGAAATATGTGGTTACAGCGACTCAGTAATCAAAAAATGCTAGTAACATGGAAGAGTAACTTCCTAACACATTGCAACGAAGTGGTTTGCAGGAGAAAACCAAAAAGTGAAACAAATCTTAACAATAGGCGCCCTGGGGATATTGCTTGCGCTGGGATGCAACGCCGCCCCGCGAACGCCCGTGGTTCTGGAGCTTTTCACGTCGGAGGGATGTTCGAGTTGTCCCCCGGCCGACCAGTTGCTAGCGGATCTGGACCGCACGCAGCCGATTGACGGTGTGGATTTGATTGTGTTGAGCGAGCATGTGGATTATTGGAACCGGCTGGGCTGGTCAGACCCTTATTCGTCGGAATTGTTTAGCGCGCGGCAGCAGAAATATGCGATGAAGCTGGGCGTGGACGATGTGTACACGCCGCAGGCAGTGGTGGATGGGCAATTGGAAACAGTGGGCAGTAGGGCGGCAAAAGTGAGTCAGGCGATTGGGAAAGCGGCCGCGCAAGTAAAAATCCCATTGGTGCTAACGGCTACTCAAGCGAACGGAAAGATACAAGTTCATGTGCAATGGAACGGCGCGGAGAAATTGCATGGACACGTCGTTGTTTATGTTGCCTTAGCTCAAAATGAGGCGCAATCGCATGTGCGGGCTGGAGAAAATTCCGGGCGGGATTTGAAACATGTGGCGGTAGTGCGAACGCTTGCGGAAGTGGGCGCGTTGACGGAGAAAACGCCGTTCTCAAAAGACACGACGCTTTCGTGCGACGCTAAGTGGGCCGCCGGCGGCGTGCGGGTGATTGCATTTTTGCAGGAGAAGAGCAGCGGACGGATCGTCGGAGCGGCACAACAGAAGTTATAGGGCAGGCGGAAAAAAAGCGGCCGCCTGCCCTGGTTCCTTAAAACACGATGCGGAAGGCGGCCTGCATGCGGCGGGCGTTGGTGCCGTCAGGGAAACCCTGCGAAGCGTTGCCGAGGCCGAATCCAACCGTCGGCTTGATGATGCCCCCCGAAGCGCTATAAGCCTGCGTGTTGATGCCGGTGTTGTATTGCGTGTTGAATACGTTGAAGGCTTCAAACATCAGATAGGCTTTGATGCGTTCCGTGAACGGAAGCTCGCGAGACAGACGTGCATCCACGTGATATTCATTATCGATCGGCTGGCTATTGACCGGCAAGAAAGGCACGCGGTTCCAACCGCCGGAGCCGTTGAGCGAACCGGTATAAAGCAGTTGCGAAGTGCCGGTGAACTGGGTTCCGCTAAGGCTTATGGTGGCGGTGGCGGGCAGCGCGGTGGCGACGGTGGTGATGGTGGAGAGCTGCCATCCGTTGATTAAGTAGCGGTCGAACACGCTGGTGCTTTTGGTGAAAGTCGGAGCCCACAACCAATTGACCGATAGGCGTTGACGTTGATCTGTTCCGGAAGTGCCTTTATCGAGAAAGTAATTGCCGTTATAGGTGCTCGATTGGGCGTAGGTAATGGTGCTGCTCGCGCCGGATTGCTGTGCGTCGTCGATCGCGTGAGACCAGGTATAGGCAACCTGAGTCATGAAGCCGTGCGAGAATTTCTTGTTGATTTGCAGGGTCAGGCCGCTGTACCAGGATTCACCCCCATTGCCGGTTTCGTAGACGTGAGCGTAGTGAGTGTTAATTTTATTCGCCGCCGTCCAAATGGGCGTGTTGAATGTACCCACCTGCTGGCCGGCCGCATTATCGATCAAATAGGTCGCGCTCTGGGTAGGGGCAGACAGATTCACGTCAGGCGAAGTGATCAGACCGACACCGCGAACATAGACATAGCTGGCAGTCATGTCCATGCTGAAAGGCAGTTGGCGCTGAACGGCAAAAGTGGCTTGTTCGGAGTAGGGGTTGTGGAAATTCGGATCGGCGTAGGTGATGTTGGCCGTTCCAGCGGGCACTAAATTGACGTTGGGGACGATGTTGGGGAATGTAGGAGCGTTCATCTGACTCGGATTAACCGAGATGCTGGTCTGGTATTTTCCGTTACCGAGGAACAACGAGTCAATACCATCGGTGATGAAGGGCGCGTAGAAGATTCCAAAGCCGGCGCGAATGACAGTTTTGTCGTCGGCCGCATACGCCAAGCTAAAGCGCGGCGCGAAATTATGATTGGGCGACGGAATCTTAGCGGTGAGCGGATAGTTCGGATCAGACATGGTGGGTTGGGGCAGGAACGACTTTTCCCAACGAAGACCGTAATTCAAGGTCAGCTTGCGAGTGACCTTCCACAAATCCTGCGCGTAGAAGTTCAGGTTCGTGGTGTAGAGATTCTGAATGGGGTTGCCAAATTCTTGGGTGAAGCTGGTGTAGTCCCTACCGGCTGGAGCGGAGAAATCTTGCGCGAATGCGGTCAGCGTGGAGAAACTATAACCGCCGGCGTAGTTATAGAGCTGGTTAATATAATCCTGCGTCCGGTCAATATCGAGCCCAGCTTTGATCGAATGGGAGCCTTTGGTCCAGCTAAAGTTGTCGGCAAACTGAAAGCGCTGTTCGCTGGGGTAGGTACGGGGATAAGCTTGAGCGGCTCCAACCGTGGCGCCGGCCACAGTGATGTAAAGAGGACCAGTGGAGGGCCACAAAGCGGAAGAGGCGGGATCAGACAGGCGATCTTTAAACCAGCCAAAGCGAAAATCATTCAATGCGTTGGGGCTGATGATGAACGTCCAATCCAAGTTGCCGTAACGGGTTTCGACGGTGGAGTTGCCGTTGTTGCCGAGCGCCGCGCCGCTGGTCAAGACACTTTGCGTTTGAATGCCATTGGGCGAAACCCAGTGCATTACATTGAGATTTGCGGTGATGGAATTCCGCTCATTGGGGTGATAGTCGAGCTTTGCAAATCCGATGTCGGATGAAACCGTGCGGGGAACCACCACATTCATCTGCTTCTGAATGAAGGCGCTAGCGGCGGCACACTGCGCCTGGGTCGCGCCCTTAGCGCCAACGGTGCAATTGGAGGGCAGCACGAAGTTGCCGCTAGGATCGGCAATGAGTGGCGTAGTGATGCGGTTCAACGCCGGGAAATTACGTTTCACCAATTCATAGTTGGTGAAGAAAAAGAGCTTGTTCTTGACGATGGGACCGCCGACGGTGCCGCCGGCCTGATGACGCCATTCCGGCGCGTTGAACGTGGAATAACGGTCAGTCGCGTTCAACGTGCGGTTGCGGAAGAATTCATAGGCCGTGCCGTGAAATTCATTGGTTCCGCTGCGGGTGACAGTATTGATAATTCCGCCGCTGGCGCGCCCGAACTCGGCCGAGTAGCCGTCGCTTAAAACCTGAAACTCCTGCACGGCATCTTGTGAAATTTGCGTGGAGATACGTGTGCGGCCGGCGTTTTCACTATAGAAACTGTTGGTGGTGTAGTTGCCGTCCGTCATGAAAGCGTTGCCCGCGGAGGTACCGTGAAAGCTCACAAGGCCGAAGGTGCCGTCGCGAGTCACGCCCGGCGTCAGCAACGCAAAGGTGTCGGCGCGGCGTCCGTTGATGGGCAAATTATCAATTTGCAATTGGTTCACCAGGTCGGCTACGCCGCTCTTGGTGTCATCCACGGTTTGCGCGACAGTGGAAACTTCGACCGTGGTGGTGGCGGAAGCGATTTGCAAAGCGATATCGAGGTCAACAACGGCGCCCACTTGGAGCGTGATGTTTTTTGCTTCGTATTTGGCGAAACCGGGCACACTCACTTCCACGGAATAGCCGCCCGCGGGAACCAGCGACGGCGCGTTAAAAACACCGGCGCCGGTGGTTTGCAATTCACGCCGGATGCCTTTGTCCGTATTTGTAACAACGACGGCCGCATTGGGAACGGCGCTACCCGAAGAATCGCGCACGGTTCCAGCGATACTTCCGTTGCCCGCTTGCGCCAATAAGGTAACGGCACAAGCCGGTAAAAGCAGACACACTGCTAGCAGCGTTTTGCATTTAAACATAGAAATAAGTTAAACCCCTTAGGGTCAGGATACTAGCTTTTTATTTCAGGAATATTTCAGAAATCTGTGTTTCGTTTATCCCGAAAAATCGCCGGAGAGGATGCGTTCGCCTCTCCGTGATGCATTTTCGTAGGAGGGTTCCAAAGCCTTCACCAGTGGCGATTCTCCGCGCCAGAATTGGAGATTGCCTAAACGCCGGGGCAGCGCTGCGACGGCTCTGCGCAAGTTTACATCGCCGAATAGATCCGCTGGGAGCGGCTTGGCGGCCCAAAAACTTTCCGGCTTCGCCGGCAGGGGTTCGGCTTCCGGCGCGGGTTCTTGTGGGGCAACCTGGTCCGCAGCGCCTTCCACGGCTAGCATGGCGGTGAACTCGCCGCGGTCCATGCCGCGCATCCGGAAAATCAGAAACGGATCGCTATCGAAGGCTTCGCCCAGCAGATAATAAACGGCGGCGACGTGCTTGCAAGGATTCGACCAGTCCGGGCATGAGCATTCCGTGGAGATCTCTTTGGACTTCTCTGGAAAAAGCGATAGGCCCGCGGCGGTGAACGCCTGCTCAATGTCTTGCGGCATCTCGCCGGCCAACAGCTTGGCCGCAAAGAGGGCCTGTTGCGAGAGTTGCGCCCCCAGCTTTTTCCATTCCGACGGCAGTAGCGGACGCACTTTGACGTTGACTTGATACGGCTCCGGCCGCGATCCTTGCACGCGCGCTTCCACGACGCCTTTTTTAACGTCAATGGAAAGCACTTGTCCTTTGCGCGCATAGGAACGGCCGCGCTGCGAGCGTGAGCCGATATCAAAGCTTTCCAGAACTTCGATCCAGCGGCGAGCCCACCAGCTTTCGCCAAAACGGCCGCGTTGAGATAGAGCTTTGATGCCGCCTTTGGCTTCGCGTGGACGGGAAGGTGGCGGAAAGCGTTCAAAACGATCCCAATCTTCGAATCGCATGTTATTCCGCCACCGCCGTTTTCTGAAGCGCGAAAAGATTCTTCAATTGCGTGGTGGAAAGTTCAGTGAGCCAACTCTCGCCGGCGCCCAGCACTCCGGCGGCGACTTTCGTTTTCTGCTCAATCATCTCGTCAATCCGCTCTTCCAGCGTTCCCGCGCAAACAAATTTATGCACCTGCACGTTCTTCTTCTGCCCGATGCGAAAGGCGCGGTCGGTGGCTTGATTTTCGACGGCGGGGTTCCACCAGCGATCGAAGTGGAAGACATGGTTGGCGCGCGTCAGATTCAAGCCGGTGCCACCAGCTTTCAAAGAAAGGATGAACAGGGGCGGCCCATCAGGCTCGTCTTGAAAACGTTCCACCATATGGTCGCGCTTTTTCTTGGGGACGCCGCCGTGCAGGAATAGCGCCTCGCGCCCGAAGGTCTCCTGCAGATGCAGCCGGAGCATCTCGCCCATTTCCGAAAATTGCGAAAAGATCAGAACGCGGTCACCCACTGAGATCGCTTCCTCCAGCATCTCAGTCAGGCGCGAGAGTTTGCCGGAGCGCCCGGGCAGCGGGGAGTTATCGCCCAGAAATTGGGCCGGGTGATTACAGATTTGTTTGAGACGCGCGAGCGTTGCCAGCACCACGCCCTTGCGCTGAATGCCTTCCGACGATTCGATTTTTTTCAGCGACTCGTCAACCACCGCGGCGTAGAGCGACGCTTGCTCTTTGGTCAGCGTGCAAAAAACTTTCATCTCCAGCTTTTGCGGCAGGTCGCTAATGATGGACTGATCTGTTTTGAGGCGGCGCAGGATAAAAGGCCCGGTCCTCTGTTTCAATGCGGCCGAGGCAGCAGCATTGTTTTCACTCTGAATCGGCAGGAAGAAATTACGCTTAAATTCCGCACGCGTGCCCAGGAAACCGGGATTGAGAAAGTCCATGATGGACCAGAGATCCCCCACATTATTTTCCACCGGAGTGCCGGTGAGCGCAATGCGGTAGTCGGCGGTCAGCGCTCGCGCGGCGGTGGCTTGCTTGGTTTCGGGGTTCTTGATATTCTGCGCCTCGTCCAGCACGATGCCGCCCCAGGAGACTTCCTTCAGATGTTCGAAATCACGGTGCAGCAGCGCGTAGCTGGAGAGCACTATGGCGTGCTGCCGGGCGAGATCGACAAACGAACCGCCGCGCATGCGCCCCAGACCGTGATGCACCATCACCGGCAACTGAGGAGTAAAGCGCGCGGCTTCTCTTTGCCAATTGCCGATGACCGAGGTCGGGCACAGCAGCAGCACCGGAGCGCCGCTCGCCACGGACCAATCACGCTGAATGAGGCTTAAGGTTTGAATGGTCTTTCCGAGGCCCATGTCGTCAGCGAGACAAGCGCCGAGTCCCCATTCCTTTAGAAAGGCGAGCCAGGAGTAGCCGCGAATCTGATAAGGCCGCAGGGTTGCCAGCAGACCATCCGGCGGAGGAGTCTCCGTAAAGGGCGTATGGCCTTGCAGTTTCCCGATGAGATCGCCGACCCACCCCTCGGCCGTGACGCCGGAAAATTCGAGCGGCCCCGGCAACTCCGCGGCGCCCAGAGCCATTTGCAGCACCTCCCGGGCGGTGGTTTGGCCGGTTCCCTTCTTTTTCCAAAACTCAAGCGCGGTCTGGATTTCATTGGCGTTCAGCTGCACCCATTGGCCGCGAAATTGGACCAACGGAGCTTTCATAGCAGCCAACGCCCGCAGCTCGGCCAGCGTTATATTTTCACCGCCGATGGAGAGCTGCCACTGGAAATCGAGGAGGGTGGTGAGTGATAGTCCGCCGCCCTTCTGAAAGGGGCTCTTTACGTGCGCGCTGGCGCTGAGCCGCGCTTTGGTCCCTTTACGGCTCCACCAGGCGGGCAGCATCACGCCGAAGCCGGCTTCTTCGAGGCCGATAGCTTTGGCGTTTAGAAAATCATGCGCGCCGGTGGCATCGAATTCGTAGCCGGCGGGAGCGGGCGATTTCAAACTCTCTTCGATGCGCGGACAAATTCCGGAGGCTTGGCCGAGGGAGAACAGAAGATGTTCACGCGGCTGGAAACCGGCTTGACTCAACAGCCGCGACTTGGCCGCTTTAGCGTTCCAGACCGTTTCAGCGGGAACCAACAAGCTTGGATCATTGCGGGCCTGGAACAAATAGCGCACGCGCCAAGTTTCCATAGCGTCCGGCTTGGGTTCTTCGAGCCGGAAACATAAACGATAAGGCGCGTTGGCGGCAATGGCGATGGGACGCTGCCATTCGCGAACTTGTAAATGAAGCGCGTGCAATTCCGCTTCGCTGCCAGTGAGCACTCCCGCAGGCGCATGCAGCGCCGTGAGCCAGCGGTCATGCACAGCAGCGCCGGATAATTGCTTGGATGGCGAAGAGGCGCGAATCAGTTCGTCTATCAGCGTGTCTACAAAATCATCGAGTAGTGTTTCGGCGGCAATTTGTGGCGTAAGTGCGCGTGCGGCGGGAGGCATGGCTGCCGCTAGAGCGCTTCGCCGGTCGTTGTCGCGACCGATATAAGCCGCGCGCCAGCGGGCATGGAATCGGCCGTTCTCACTGACTAAGTCGGGTAGAAATTGCTGCCGTGCGGCGAGCGCGGCCGCGAATCGCATGGCGGTGACCCAGTAAGTAAGATCAATTCCGGCAATGGTGGCGGCGTGCAGCAGTTCTTTATCCGCGCAAAGGCACAGAAGCTCCAGGGCGGCCGCTGGTTCGAGAGCCGCTGTCGTTACTTTCCAGAGGGCGATCTTCGGTTCTCCACCAGCGGGAGGTTCCGCAATGAGAGGGCTTGAAGCAAGAGGAGCGCCGCGAACGGATGGCAGGGAGACTTCCATGGTTGCGATGCCACTATGCGCAACACGAACCCCGATGGCCGCCAGAGTTTCCAAAAGGTACCGTGGTCCCGCATCATTGGGATGCACACCCGATTTGGTTCGCCGGAGCGGAGTGTTACCCGATACTTCACCCCAGAGAATTAGGCGGCGCGCGGAAAAGCCAGCATGGAGCGCAAACATCTTCAGTTAACGGACGAAATCATTCATGACGGCTTGACGCAGTAGATTCGGCGGTAGAAGGCCTTGCGACAGGATGAAGTCATGAAATTTTTGAGCGTTGAATTTGGGGCCGAGCGCTTTTTCAGCATCCGTGCGGAGCTCGCGCAAACGGGAATAGCCATCGAAGTAGGAGACCGCTTGGCCGGGCGAACGGAAGGTGTAGCGGTCTACTTCTTCAGTGGCCAGCGCTTTTGATAAGACCACGTCTTTTTGGAGCAACGCGAGCACTTGCTCCGGAGTCAGCTTGCCTTGCTGTAGTTCGGGGTCCACAAAGGCGCGCGTCGCACGCATCAACCGGTGCTGCAGCGAGATGAGCTTTCCTTCGTCGGGCAAGTAGGGGAACATGAACCATTCCGCATAAAGTCCCCAGCCTTCGACGTTGGTGCTGTTCTCGGCAAAAATGGCGCGCGCTTGCGAGACGCCGTGTTCCACCATGGAGGCGAACTGGAGCTCGTGGCCGGGCCGGGCTTCATGCGCGGTAAGAGTCCAGGCCGCGGCGGAGAAAGTAAAGTCGTCGTACTTGAGCGGCTTGCCGTCCGCACCGACTGTTCCACCGGGGAGAACGAATTGACCCTGCTCGCCGTGATTGCCAATCAGCGGCGGCGGGACCATGTGCGGGGCAGGTTGTTGAGCGGTTTCCGCGGCCGAAGCGATGCGGATGATGCAGGGGCGGCCAGGCAGAGTAATTAAGTGCTCGCGCCGGATGATGGCTTCGATCTGCGTGAGACGGTCA
>DASXGT010000092.1:0-29831 GCA_036488895.1 Bryobacteraceae bacterium
GCGCAATACAAACTTCCCATCATTGCCGGTATTTGGCCGTTGACCAGTTACCGCAATGCCGAATTCATGGTCAACGAACTGCGCGTGCCGGTGCCCGAAGGCTATATGGACCGGATGCGCCGCGCCGACAGCGCCGACAAGGCCCGGGCAGAAGGCATTCTGATCGCGCGGGAAATGGCCGCGCAAGTGCGTTCCATGGTGCAAGGCGCTCAGCTCAGCGCTCCGTTTGGCCGGTATGAAATGGCAGTGCAGGTAGCAGAGGCGCTCGGCACACGATAGTGGCAACAGACCTAATTGAAATAGACGGCACGAATCCTCAGCCGGAGGCAATTGCGCGCGCGGTAGATGAAATTGCACGCGGCCGTATCGTAGGCGTTCCCACTGATGCGCTGTACGTGCTAGTAGCCGATCCGCTAAATCTGCAGGCAGTGGGGCGCGTATTCGCCGCGAAGGGTCGTGAGACAGGCCGTTCTCTTCCGTTAGCCGTGTCCGACACGCTGATGGCGGAAGAGCTGGCAAAGGATCTCACGAGCCGCTTCCATATCCTCACGCGGCATTTTTGGCCCGGGCCGCTCACCATCATTGTGCAGGCCTCGGCCAAGGTTCCGTTAAAGGTGACCGGCAATACCGGGCGTCTGGCGCTGCGACATTCGAACTCCTGCACGCTTAACGCCATGATTGAAAAGACGGGACATGCGTTGATTGCCACTAGCGCGAACAAGTCGGGCATGCCCACCATTCGCAGCGGGATTGAGCTATTCGCCGCCATGGATGGGCGAATTGACTTGGTTCTGGAAAGTGGTACCTGTAGCGGCCCGGGTCCTACCACCGTGGATATCACGGAACCCTATTGGAAAGTAATTAGAGAAGGCGCGATTACTGAAAAAGAAATTGCGGACCGGCTGCGCGGAACCTAAAAACGGCGTTTGTCTGCTATCCTATCGCTGTAGCGTTTCCCGCGAGAGCGTTCCGCTTGCTTTCCTAAAAATTGATCCGATAGTCAATGTCATGGAATCTAGCTCGGATGAAGCGCCGGTGTGCATGCTTCGGTGTCGCAAGATGCATGAAGAAGCCTGAAGGTGCTCGGCGGATTCCCCCCTTGGTCTTCTAGGGGTCAATGACGGAGAGTGAGATGGACGCTCTCGCAGGTAACGCTTTTTACATCTCCATCCATAGATGAATATCCTTTTTATCGGTGACATTTTTGCCGCGGGCGGTCGCGGCATCGTTGCCGATCATCTCAATACAATCATCAGCGAGAACAAAATCGATCTGGCTATAGCCAACGCGGAAAATAGCGCGGGCGGCTTTGGCATAACCCCTTCCATCGCGGATGAATTACTGTCCCTGGGCCTGGATGTCCTTACGGGCGGCAACCACAGCTTCGACAAGCGCGAAGTACACGATTACCTGAATAATCAGCCGCGCCTGCTTCGTCCAGCCAATTACCCCAACGGTTTGCCTGGCACGGGCGTTTATAGTGGAACTGCCCGTAACGGCGTGCGTTATGCAGTACTCAATCTACAAGGCCGCGCGCAGATGAGTAACATCGACTGCCCTTTCAAAAAAGCGGATCAACTACTAGCCGCGCTCGACCCTGACGTCAAAATCCGCTTTGTGGATTTTCATGCCGAACTGACCAGCGAGAAGATGGCCATGGGCTGGCACTTAGACGGCCGCGCCACGGCTATGGTGGGTACCCACACACATATCCCCACTGCCGATGCGCGCATTCTAGCCGGTGGATTAGCTTATCAAACGGATGCGGGCATGACCGGCCCGTACGATTCCGTGATTGGCGTGGAAAAAGATACCATCCTTCGCCGCTTCATGACTGGAGTCAACGGACGGATGGAACCGGCGCGCAACGGAGTGGAACTGCATGGAGTCATCGTGAGCGCCGACGAAAGTACCGGTAAATCGCACGCCATCCGGCGCCTGCATATCACCGGCACTTAGCTGGTGCTCACGATGACTAAGTCTCATCCTTACTGAAGTCAATTAGTTAGTTACCGCTCTTTGCTTGTTTGGCCGCCTCCTTTTGCGACTTATTCAGGTTTTTGACCAGGTCAAGATGCTCCTGAAGCGTGGGCAGCGTGTTTGAAGCGAATGTCTTGACATTCGGATTCGTGCCGTTTTGCGCTTCAGCGGTGAAATCTTTCACATCCGATTGATGGTCTTTTAATTGATCCTTGACGTATGCCTTATCAAAGTCCTGGCCGGACAGTTTCGATAGCTTATCAATCCGGGACTTGTGCTTTGAATCCAGCGCGTCAGCGATCTGAATGTTTTCCTTGCCGGCGACTTGTTTCAATTGCTCGCCTGCCTTGGTGTGATCGTCGACCATTTTCTGGGCGAATTGTTTAACCTCGTCTCGCGAAGCCTTTTGGGCCGCTAGCTTCCCGAGTTCTACTTCCGTCATTCCTCCTAGCGCGGCGTCCTTAAGGAATTTTTTATCATCCACTTTGGGCGGCGCCGCAGTCTGGGCATCTCCTGGACTCAAGCCGGGGGAAGGCGCGCCCCCTGTGGGCGGTCCAGCTTGACCGGGACCTGCGCCCCCGCCGCCGCCCCCGCCGGGAGTTTGTGCGAAGGCGATACCCACGGACCCGGACAGCAACAGAGTTCCGATGAGGAGTAGGTTCAAGGATATTGTTCTTTTCATATCTCTCTCCTTAAAAGGCGTCGTTGATTTCTCACCGCCGCTTTCGAGCGTTTTCTCGGTTGGCGCTCATTTGTTTGATTCAGGAAATCGCGCAACACGTTTCAGTTTTGCTGGCGCAAAGCGCGAATTTGTAACGGTGTGGGGAATTTCCGGGTCAATGAAACGGGAGGAGTTGCGTGAAGAGATTTGGAATCATTGGTATAGCCGCCGGTTTTCTTGGATTTATTTTGTTGACCGGCTGTGAAGGCGGCCACTATTATGCCGGTGTGGCGGTAGGACCCCCAGCGCCGCTAGTGGAAACGCCTTATGGAGTAGCGCCTGGTCCAGGCTATGTTTGGACTCCCGGTTTTTACGATTATGGCGGTGGAAACTATGTCTGGCATCGCGGCCAGTGGCGAAGACCGCCCCATCGCGTGGATCGCTGGGTGGGGCCGCAATGGGAGCATCGCGGCAGCGGCTATCGTGAGCGTCCAGGCGGGTGGCAGCACGGAAACCACGTGCACCACTAAAGCCGTAAGCGAAGGCAAGCGGCGCTCGACTTCGACGTTCCTATGTAGATCAGGGCGCCGCTCCCGCACCCAATTAGTGAAGGTGGCATTGGAACAGTATCAGGATCAATTGTGAACTAAGCCGTGTCCGTTGCCAACGCCAACTCCCCGTCGGCATTCTTGCTCAGCGTCACGCCTTCCCAGCGCGCCACAACCGCAGTCGCCACGCAATTACCCAGCAAATTCACCGAAGTCCGGCACATGTCCATCAAAGCGTCCACGCCCAGAATCAGCGCAATCCCTTCCAGAGGCAAATGAAAGGTTCCCAAAGTCCCGGCCAAAATCACCAGCGCCGCGCGCGGCACCGCGGCCACGCCCTTACTGGTCAGCATCAGCGTCAGCAGCATGGTGATCTGCGTTCCAATCGGCATATGAACGCCGGCCGCTTGCGCCACAAACACCGAAGCCAGCGCCAGATATAACGTGGACCCATCCAGGTTGAAGCTATAACCTGTCGGCAGCACGAAACCCACAATATGCTTGGGAATACCCATGCGCTCCATATTCTCCAGCGCCAGCGGCAACGCCGCCTCGCTCGAAGCGGTGGAGAACGCCAGCAAAAACGGCTGCCGCGCGGCGCGGATGAACGGCCCCAGCGGAACGCCCGCAATCATCAGCGCCGAACCCAGCACGAACACCACGAAGACCGCCTGCGATAAATACAGCGTCCCCACTAACTTGCCCAAGCTGAACAACACGCCAGGGCCTTTTGACCCGATCGTCACCGCGATCGCCGCGCCCACGCCAAACGGCGCCACATACATCACGTACTTGGTGTAGCGGAACATCACCTCCGCCACCGAACTCGCAAACTCGACCACCGGCTTCGCCTTGTCCCCGATTGCCGAGCAGGCCGCGCCGAACAGAAAGAAGAACACCACCATCTGCAGCACGTCATTCTGCGACAGCGATTCAAAAATGTTCGTGGGAACGGCGTGTTCCAACACTCCGCTAAAGGAAACCGGTTTAGCCAACGCCGGCACGCCCGCGCCGCCTTCCGCGGCTAATGTGATTCCCGCGCCTGGTTGGAATATGTTCACCATGGCCAGCCCGATAATCAGCGCGAACGTGGTGGCCACTTCAAAGTAAGTCACCGCTTTCAACGCAATGCGGCCCATCGTCTTCAACTCGCCGGCCGACGAGATGCCGTACACTAGCGTGCCGAACAGCAGCGGTCCCACAATGGACTTGATCAGCCGCAAAAAGATGTTGCTGACCGGCGCCAGGCTCACGGCGAAATGCGGAAAAAAGACACCGATGAAAATGCCCAGCACCAGTGCGATAAAAATCCACGCGGTCAGCGATATCTTTTTAAGAAGCTGCATCGAAGTCTAACGTTCTCCCCATTTCAATTTTTCTCTCAGCACGTCGAAGAAAAGCATCTTCGGCGGACGAATCAATTGGATCGTCTTCGGGGACGAGCGGCAGACAATACGGTCGCCTTTGGATAGAGGTTCTCCTACTTGGCCATCAATCGTCAAGTAGATACCTTCTTCTCCATGATTCAAAATGTGGATTACGCTGGAATCCGGCACGATCACGGGACGGTTGGTGAGCATGTGCGGACAAATCGGCGTGATGCAAAAGGCCGCCACGGACGGAAAAATCACCGGTCCGCCGGCGGAGAGTGAATACGCTGTCGAACCGGTGGGAGTCGCAATAATCAGCCCATCGGCTTTGTAGGCGGCTACAAAGTGGTTATCGACATGCGCGTCCAGGTCAATCATGCGCGCCAGTTCAGACTTGGTAATCACCACGTCGTTCAACGCTGAATAAGACGCAATCACCGCCCCGTTTCGCACTAGTTCGCAATCCACCATGCGGCGCCTGCCGATGCGGTGTTCCCCGCTCAGCGCGCGTTCGAGCTCCGGATAAAGCTCGTCCAAGCGAATAGAAGTCAGGAAGCCAAGATGTCCCAGGTTGACCGCAAACAGCGGAATATCGCGCCCTGCCACCACCCTAGCCGCCGAGAGCAGAGTCCCGTCACCGCCCAGAACCATCACGAAGTCAACGCCGTCGGGCAGTTCATCGCGCGGGTAAAAAGTAGTCAATCCCGCATATTCCGCCGTCTGCTGATCGCAGCGGTATTTAATCCCGCGCTCATTGAACCAGGCCAGCAGGTTACATACAATATCGCCCGCTTGCGCGATTTTCGGTTTGGATATAATGCCGATCGTAGAAATCTTTTGCATCCGCTCTTCGCTACAACCGCGCCCCGCGCGGTGCCGGATCATCTTAACAAATGCGCGTGTAACAGAAACTCGCGATTGCCTTCCGTCCCTAGAATCGGGCTGTCGGTCAAGGCCGTGGCAAAGCCAACCGCTTTAAGCGCATTCGCCACTTTTTCGCAGGCCAGGCGATGCCCGGCGGGATCGCGCACAATGCCGCCCTTGGTCACAAATTCACGGCCTGCCTCAAATTGCGGTTTCACCAAAATGACCCAATCGCCCGATGGGTCCAGTAGCGGCGTCAAAGCGGGAATCAATAGGGTGACAGAGATGAAACTGACGTCGCAGACCATAAGTTGGACGGTCTCTCCAATCTCCTCCGCCTTCAGAAAGCGGGCGTTGACGCGCTCATGCAGAATGACGCGCGGATCGGTGCGCAGCTTCCAGTCAATCTGTCCCGCGCCGGTGTCCACCGCATGAACGCGCGCCGCTCCTTGTTGGAGCAAACAATCAGTGAAGCCGCCCGTTGACGTACCCACGTCCATGCAAACTTTTTCAGCGGGCGAAATATCGAAATGTGCAAGCGCCGCCTCCAGCTTTAGCCCGCCGCGGCTGACATATTTCAATGGCTCGGCTACTTCGATGCGTGCCGTGGAAGCCACGGAATGCCCGGGCTTGGCCGCTTTTTGGGAATCTACCGTAACCTTCCCCGCCAGAATCAACGCTTGCGCCTTTTCTCGCGAATCCGCAAGCCCCCGTTCTACTAGCGCAACATCTAAACGTTGTTTCAAGCTTTGCGCTGCACGATAAAATCGGCAATTTGGCGCAGCCGGTCGGCCCGCTCATCGAAGCACCCGAGCGCGGCATGCGCGGCCAGCCGCTCTTCTTCCGCCATTTCCCGCGACCGCTGCAAACCATAGACCGCCGGAAACGTAATCTTCTGCTGCGCTTCGTCTTTGCCGGCCGTTTTGCCCAGCGCCTCTGACGATTCCTCTACATCCAGAACATCGTCGATGATCTGAAAGGCCAGGCCGATATGCTCGCCATACGCAGTCAGCGCGTCCAATTCCTGGGCGCTTGCTCCCGCATAAATTGCCCCCATCCGGACACTGGCCCGCAGCAGCGCTCCGGTCTTGGCCCGATGTATGGATTCCAGCAGCGCCGCCGTCGGAGGCTTGCGCTCGCCTTCAATATCGTTCACCTGGCCGCCGATCATGCCGCCTACGGTACCGGAAGCTTGCGCCAACTCTCCCACCAGACGAATTTTGCGTTCAGCGTCGATGTTCCGCAATCGGCTCAGCACTTCAAAAGCCAGAGTCAGCAGCGAATCGCCGGCGAGGATCGCCATCGCATCGCCGAAAACTTTGTGGCAGGTAGGCCGGCCGCGCCGCAGATCATCATTGTCCAACGCCGGCAGATCGTCATGAATCAAGGAATAGGTGTGGATTAGCTCAAGCGTTGCGGCGGCATGCTCCACGCCCACTGGCGCTTCAGAAATTGTCCGCGCCGCGGTCATGGCCAGAATGGGCCGTATGCGCTTCCCGCCCGCAAACAGGCTGTACCGCATGGCCTTATGAATGGAAACTGGATCGGCGTCTTCGCCGGGAAGCTCTTCGTCGAGCACGCGATCGATGGCTTGTATCTGTTCCGCGAGATAATCCCGCAAGTGAAGGGTTACCGAGTCAGTCATCTTAGCTTATTTTCCCGGCGTAAACGGGACCGCAATCATTTCCGAACCGCGCTTGGTCAGGATTTCAACCCGCGATTCGGCCTCTTCTAATAGCCGTTTGCAATCGGCGCTAAGACGCATGCCGGCCTCGAACAATTCTAAGCTGCGCTCCAAAGGCAAATCTCCCTGCTCAAGCTCCTTCACCACTCTTTCCAACTCATCCAGGCTGGTTTCAAAGTTTGGCTGATTTGCTTTGGCTTTGGCTGCTTTATCCTCTGGCATCACCTAATTGTAACGAGCGCCAACCCTTACTTTAGAAATGACGCGCCGAACGGCTTCGGAAAGATTTCTCGCATGGATACCCGCTCTTGTTTGCCGCTCAGGTTCGCCATTGTCAGTTCCGCCCCGCCGCAGAACTCCCACAAAATCTGGCGGCACGCGCCGCAAGGGGGCGTCAATTGATCGGTATCGGCCACCACCACTACACGCAGTGCTTTCCCCGCGCCTTCCGACACCGCTTTGAACACCGCCACTCGTTCGGCGCACATGGTCAAGCCATAGCTGGCGTTCTCCACGTTGCAGCCGGTGAAAATACGGCCGTCTTCATACTCAATCGCGGCGCCCACCCGGAATTTTGAGAACGGCGCATGCGCCCGCTCACGCGCCTTCAGAGCGTATTCGTAGAGGTTCATAAATTAAATGTTCTATTACAATAACGTTTCTTTTTACGGCAATCAGGACAGGGAATACAATGGAATAAGTTTTATATAGCGGAATTCATTTTCGTTCATTTCCCATGGTTACGGAACTCATGCCTAACGCCATTGCCGTCCGGCGCAGTATTGTGGTGGTGGAAGACAGCGCCGCTGACGTGGTTTTGTTGCGCCACGCGCTTGATACACATGTCGGCAAAGGCGCCTACGATTTGCGGGTGTTTGCCGACGGTGCCCGTGGAATGCACTATGTGGAGAATTTTGCCGATTCAATACCGGATCTGTTGGTGGTGGACCTGAATCTGCCGATTTACAATGGACTGGAAATCTTGCGCCGGTTGCGCCAGCATGCCATGCTTTCCAGCGTGCCCGTGGTGATCCTCACTACCTCCGATTCCACCCTGGAGCGCGAGCAAGCCGAGCGGCTCGGCATCTCCTGTTTCATTCGCAAACCACCCGAATTGATCGAATTTATTGCCATTGGCGCCACCATAAAACGCTGCTTTAAGGTGTAATTCTATAGAGGATCGAGGCATGCGGCTCTAAAGCAGCCTTTAACAGATCTTTCTTGCCCAGGTCTTTGCGCTCCCACAAATCGCGCACCGCACCCGAAGTACTCATACCCAGAGATTGAACCGGATACGAGATGGTTTGCGGTTGATTGCTCAAATTGAACAGCGCCACATAAACTTCGCGGGCCGCCCTGCCTTTTGCCACCCATACCGCCTGTTTGCCATTGTTTATTACGGCGCGTCCGTTGCTCGATTGCTGATTGACCGCGATCACCTCTTCGTTCGTGAGCAGGGTCGTGGTCCGTGCGTCCATCCGCGTCAAATTGCCGCCCATGATTAAAGGCGACCGGAACATTGCCCATAGTGTCATCAACGTGCGCTGCTCGGCCGGCGTGAATGCGCTTTCACGTTCTTTTCCGTTCCCTGGGCGCGGCCCCAAATGTCCCAGCGGCAGCATATCCGCATCCGGCCAATGGCCTCCTCCTACATACTGCGCCCAATTGGCGGCCAGCGTGAATTGCCCCAGCAAACCTTGTGACCAATTCTGTTTCGGCCATTGCTGCCAATGGTCCCAGACATCGCCCGAGATGCGCCACATATTCGCATACTCGCGCAGGTCCGCGGCTTTTTCGAGCGGCGCCGGCCCGGGCGAAAGACTCAATACAATCGGGCGGCCTGTTCTGCGCAACGCGTCGCTGAACATTTGGATCTCGTCGCCTTTATAAGGATCAGCCGCAATGCAATCAATCTTGACGAAATCCACTCCCCAGCCCGCATACAGCTTGGCGATCGAATCATAATAGGCTTGCCCCGCTGGCGTATTTCTCACGCCGTAATTGTCCGCGTTCCAGGGGCAGGTATCGTTCCGGTCCGCCGCTTCCGCCGCCATGAATTGCGAGTCGGCAATCTTAACCCTTTTCGCCACTGCCTCTTTGGGAATGCCGCGAATGATGTGGATACCGAACTTCAGCCCCAGAGCATGCACCGAATCCGCCAATGGTTTAAAGCCCGCCTGATTGGCCGAGGAAGGGAAGCGGTTCGCCGCCGGCAAGTAGCGCCCGTCGCTGCTCAGCGTAAATTGAAACGCGCCCGGCTTCGCCTCCGGATTCTTCAAATACCATCCCTCATCCACCACGGCGTATTCCCAGCCATAGCGCTTCAAATGCTGCGCCATCCAGCCGGCGTTTGCCTTGAACTCCTGTTCGTTCACGCTTAGACCATAGGAATCCCAACTGTTCCATCCCATAGGCGGAGTAGACTGCGCCATCAGCGGCAGCACGATTAAAGCCAATAACAAAAGTGTTCGCATTAAGTTGTTGAATTCTCCTCGGCTTTCCACCAGGCAGGATCGTTAATAATGATCCTGCCCTTCATGGTTCCAAATTTGGGTTTCTCCCGGCTGCCGGCGTCTGTCTCTTTTGTCCGCACCAGATCGGCAACCGGTACGCCATCGCGGCAAATGGTCACCGCTTCTCCATCCTCAACCGCCTTGATCAATTGAGAGAGTTCACTTTGGGCATCCGCAATGCTTACTCGCATGTAATGCAATGATATCGACCTTATCTGGAAACGTAAGCGGTTCATCAGGCAGGTTGAGGTTAATTTTCTCTCTTCCACTAGAGGTTCATATAGAGTAAACTACAAAAGCAATGCCCAAAAAATCGGAAGGCGACATGTTGCAAGGCACCCTCGACATGCTCATCCTCCAAACCCTCATACTCGGACCTGGTCACGGCCACACCATCGCCTATGCCATAGAGCGCGCCTCCGACGACATCCTGCAGGTAGAGCACGGCTCGCTTTACCCTGCTCTCTATCGCTTGGAAGAGCGCGGTTGGATCGCATCTTTCTGGGGTACATCGGAAAATAATCGAAAAGCCAAATATTACCGCCTGACCCGCGAGGGCCGGAAACAACTGGCGGCCGAGACCTCGCGCTGGCAGCGTCTCGTAACCGGCATCGGCCGCGTCCTGCGTCCCGCAACCGAGTAAAACGATTATGAATTGGAGCCGCTTCTTTCGCCGTTCGAAACGAGACGCTGAAAGCGCCAGTGACCTGCAGTTCTACCTCGACACCGAAACCGAAGACAACATCGCGCGTGGCATGTCGCCGGAGGAAGCACGCGCCGCCGCGCACCGGAAACTCGGCAACCCCACTCTGCTGCGGGAGGAAATCTATCACATGCACAGCCTCGGCGTTCTGGAAACCATCTGGCAAGACCTCCGTTATGGCTGCCGAACCCTGCGCCAGAGTCCGTCCTTCACCTTGACGGCGGTGCTCACCTTGGCTTTGGGCATCGGCGCCAACACGGCCATGTTTAGTGTCGTGCGCGCGGTTCTGTTGACGCCGCTCGAATATCATAATCCCGATCGCCTGGTGCACCTTTCACTCGAAAACGTGCGGCGGGATGAGCAGGATATCTCCTTTGGCCAGCCGCAATTTGAAGATCTGCGGGCAGCGGCAAAGTCTTTTACCGAAATCGCGGCTTATGGCCGCCCGGAGAACATAGGGCTCTCTACTAACGGCGAACCGGAAGCTCTGAAGGGCGCGCGCGTCTCGGCTAATTTCTTAGATGTCCTGGGCGTCGCGCCGGTACTCGGGCGCAGCTTTCTTGCGGAAGAAGATCACCGCGGCGGCCGTCCCGTGGCCATGATTAGTAGCGCATTATGGAAGCGCAAATTCGGCGGTGATCCACACGTTACGAATGAGGCGGTCAGGCTCAATGCAGCTTCTTACTCAATTATTGGCGTTCTGCCGCCCGATTTTGAATTTCCTTTTGCCGGCGTGGACGTCTGGCTGACAAGACCCTCCGAGTGGTCCCTGCTGCCGCCTCGCTATTGGGGTATTCCCGTGTTGAGCGGAGTGGCCCGTCTGAAGCCCCAAGTCACCTTGGAACAGGCGCGTGCCGAAATGCAGGTGTTGTATCGCCAATACGCCGCCGCCCACCCGAACCCTTTCAATGCGGACGCCGGCCTGGACATGCGAACCGAGTTGTTGAAAGATCGCCTGGTGGCCCGTGCGCGTCCCATGCTCTGGACATTGTTGGGCGCGGTGGGTTTCGTGTTGTTGATCGCTTGCGCCAACGTCGCCGGTCTTCTATTGGCGCGTGCCGCCACCCGTTCCCGTGAGTTTTCCTTGCGGGCGGCTTTGGGCGCTGGGCGTGGGCGTCTGATCCGCCAATTGCTGGCCGAGAGTCTCTTATTGTCAACCGCGGGAGGCGCCCTTGGCGTGCTGCTGGCGAAATGGAGTTTAAGCGCGCTTCCGCACGTGAGTGTTCTTTTTCCACGCACCGGTCCGGACACTCTCTTTATGCCCGGCGCCAATGAGATTCGGCTGAATAGCGCTGTGCTCGGATTCAGCATGCTGCTCTCCATCGCAACTGGCGTTTTATTTGGATTGTTTCCTTCCCTGCAAGTTTCCCGCCCCGATCTTGTCGGCATACTGCGCGAAAGCGGAGCGACCGCGGGCCTTGGATCACACCGCCGGTTCTTCGGCATCAGCACGCGCGGCGTATTGGTTGTCACGCAGGTCGCGTTGTCGATTATTCTCTTGATCGGCGCATCGCTCTTAATGCAAAGCTTTGCCCGCCTACGCAGTGTGGATCCAGGCTTTCAACCGGCGCATGTCCTGGTGGCGAAAATTGCGCTGCCACTCACGCGTTACGACACGGACTTGAAAAAGAACGCTTTCTTTCGTAATCTTTTGCCGGGTTTGGAAAACTTACCCGGCGTAAGCGGCGCGGCGATGGCGTTCTCCATCCCAACCAGTTCCTGGATTCGAACCAACATTAGAGATGTGGAAGGCCAACCTTCGCTGGATCCAGGTGATCCGGCCTCCAACGCGGTCTGGCAGAGCATCACTCCCGGCTATTTCCAGGCGCTGGGTATTCCACTCAAACAAGGCCGGCCCTTTACCGCTCGCGACAATATGCCCGGAGCGCCGCCGGTAATGATCATCAATGAGACCTTGGCGCACCGCCTATGGCCGGATCGCAATCCTATCGGGATGCATATCAAAGATGGATACGATTCTTTCCTCGGCCAGATGGAGGTGGTGGGCGTGGCAGCCGATATTCATGAGGGTGGCCTCGCTTTGAACGCACAGCGGGAATTTTACGTTCCCTCCGCCCTGCATCCTCCCCAAACCGCATACCTGATCCTGCGAGTCAAGGGCGATCCCATGCGTTTCGCCAACATCATCCGCAATCACGTGTTCGCGGTCGACCCCAACCAACCCGTCTCGGACGTGCAAACCATGGATTCCGTGCTAGCCGCCACGCTGGGGCAGCGCCGCCTGACCATGCTGCTTCTCGGCGCCTTTGCCGTCGTGGCGTTGCTATTAGCGTTAATCGGAATCTACGGAATCATCGCCTATTCGGTGGCGCAGCGCACCCAAGAAGTCGGTATTCGCCGCGCCTTGGGCGCACAGCAGGCAGATATTCTCCAGCTTGTGCTGCGGCAAGGGCTGGCCTTGACGCTGATCGGAGGCGCACTCGGCGTCGGTGGAGCATTCGCCGTAACGCGCGTCATGAAAAGCATGCTCTACGGCGTAAGCGCCACCGACGCTTCAACCTTCGTCGGAATCGCGCTGCTGTTCATAGCCGTGGCGTTGGCCGCCAGCTACATCCCAGCGCGCCGCGCCGTGCGCATTGACCCCATGGAGGCGCTGCGAACATGAAACTCGCATCCATCGCCCGCTTCTTCCGCCGTTCGAAACGAGACGCCGAAAGCGCCAGGGATCTTCAGTTCTATCTGGACACTGAAACCGAAGACAACATCGCGCGTGGCATGCCGCCCGCCGAAGCACGCGCCGCCGCGCGCCGCAAACTCGGCAACCCCACTCTGCTGCGGGAGGAGATCTATCACATGCACAGCCTCGGCGTTCTGGAAACCATCTGGCAAGACCTCCGTTACAGTTGGCGAACACTGCGCCAGAGCCCTTCCTTCACGCTGACAGCCGTGATCACCTTGGCGCTCGGCATTGGCGCTAATACAGCCATGTTCAGCGTCGTCCGCGCGGTCCTATTGACGCCGCTCGAATATCACGACCCCGATCGCCTAGTGTATTTCTCCATGGAAAATCCGCCAAAAGACGCACGGGACATAACATTTAGTCTTCCGCAATTTCAAGAGATGAAGGCTGCGGCAAAGTCTTTTGCGGGCATGGGGGCTTACGGCCATCCCGAGAACATCACTCTCTCCGGCATCGGTGAACCCGAGGTATTAAAGGGTGCACGTGTTTCCGCCAACTTTTTAGATGTCCTCGGCCTGCCTCCCACTTTAGGGCGTAGCTTTCTGCCGGAAGAAGATCAGCGCGGAGGCCGTCCCGTGGCGATGATCAGTTCCGCATTATGGAAACGCAAGTTTGGCGGCGATCCACTCGCTATCGGCAAGGCCATCACACTCGATGCGACCTCTTACACGATCATCGGAGTCCTCCCTCCAAACTTTGAATTCCCGTTTGGCTCCGACATTTGGTTGACTAGACCGTCGGAATGGTCCATGCTTCCGCCTCGTTACTGGGCCACCATCACTGTTTTAAGTGGATTTGCGCGCCTGAAACCGCAAGTAACGCTCCAACAGGCGCGCGCCGAAATGCGGGTTCTCTATCGTCAATATGTCGCCGCCCACCCAAACCCGACGAATGCGGATCCTGGCCTCGCTATGCGAACGGACCTTCTGAAGGATCGTCTAACTGCCCGCGCCCGTCCCATGCTTTGGACGTTGTTCGGAGCGGTCGGCTTCGTGTTGCTGATCGCTTGTGCAAATGTGGCTAGTCTATTGCTCGCCCGCTCCACCGCGCGTTCCCGTGAGTTTTCGTTGCGTGCGGCCCTGGGTGCTGGACGTGGAAGGTTGATCCGCCAATTGCTTGCCGAAAGTCTTCTGCTGGCAACTGCGGGCGGTGCGTTGGGCCTGCTGGTGGCCAAGTGCGGTATGAGCGCGCTCACACGTGTCAATAGTGTCTTCTTACGAACCGGTCCCGAATCGCTATTCGTGCCGGGCATGCGTGACATCCAATTAGACGGATTGGTGCTCGGCTTCAGTGTCATGCTCTCCATCGCAACTGGAGTTTTATTTGGTTTGTTTCCTTCCTTGCAGGTCTCTCGTCCCGATCTCGCTTCCATGCTGCGCGAAAGTGGAGCGAGCGCCGGTCACGCCTCCCGCCGCCGGCTCTTCGGCGTCACCACGCGCGGCCTCCTGGTTGTGAGTCAAATCGCCTTGTCAATTGTGCTGTTGATCGGGGCGTCCCTCCTCATACAAAGCTTTGCCCGCCTGCACGGCGTAGACCCGGGCTTTCAGCCGGCGCATGTGTTAGTTGCAAAAATTCCTCTGCCACTCGCGCACTATGATACCGATTTAAAAAAGAGCGCCTTCTTCCGCGATCTTTTGCCGCGATTGGAGAACTTGCCCGGCGTCAGCGGCGCGGCGATAGCGCAATCCATTCCCACCACTCGCTTAATTGGGACAAACATTTTCGCTGTGGAAGGCGGTCCTCCGCCAGATCACAACGATCCTGCCTATCAAGCGGCTTGGCAGAGCGTCAGCCCAACCTACTTCCATACGCTGGGAATTCCGCTCAAACGTGGCCGAGCCTTTACTGAACGCGATAATACTCCCGGTGCTCCGCCCGTGGCGATCGTGAATGAACGTCTGGCCCGCCATATCTGGCCAGGCACTAATCCCATTGGGCGGCACTTCAAAGAAGGCTATGACAAGTCTGTCGGCTGGATAGAGGTCGTGGGCGTGGTGGCAGATATCCACGAAAGCGGATTGGACGCCGATGCCCACACAGAGTTCTATATCCCACCCGCCCTGCATCCTCCGCAAACCGCGTACCTGATACTGAGCACCAAAGGCGATCCCCTGCGCTTCGCCAACATCATCCGCAGTCAAGTGCTCGCGGTCGACCCCAACCAACCTGTCTCGGATGTGCAAACCCTGGAATCCGTGCTGGCCGCCACATTGGGCCAACGCCGCCTGACCATGATCCTACTCGGCTCGTTCGCCGGCATGGCGCTGCTATTGGCTCTCATTGGAATCTACGGAATCATTGCCTATTCCGTAGCGCAGCGTACCCAGGAAGTCGGCATCCGCCGCGCCTTGGGCGCACACCAGTCTGACATCCTTCGCCTTGTTCTCCAACAAGGCTTGGTCTTAACGCTGCTTGGCGGTGCGCTCGGCATCGGTGGAGCATTCGCGCTGACGCGCATCATGAAAGGCCTGCTATTCGGCGTTAGCGCGACTGACCCCGCCACCTTTGCGGGCATCGCGCTCCTCTTCGTAGCCGTCGCGTTGGTAGCCAGCTACATCCCGGCGCGGCGCGCCGCGCAAATCGATCCCATGGCGGCTTTAAGAACATGAAAACGTTTTTAGTCCTGCTCCTTCTGTTTTCCCTCGCCTGCGCGCACCGTTCCTTCCGGGTTCTCCCTGGCGATCCGGATTATTTGCTGCGTTCTCCGGATTCGAAACAGGTTCCATTCCGCGAGGTGTTGAACGGCTATAACGGATTCGTCCCCGGCAAAGATTGGCTCGACCTGCGCCCCCGCATGGAGCTTAGCGTCGAAAACGCTTACTATCAGGAAGGCGCTCCGAAACGTGGATTAAACGGCTACTTAGGCACTGAAATCGCCCGGTATCAGGTTCGTCCCAATGGCAGGCTGCATCTGCTCAATGTTCATTCCATGCCACAGCGCCCGGCCGATCAGGCTCCCGTTCAAGATTTATTGAGCGCCGTCCAGCAGCGGCACCCCCACTACCGCTTTTTCTTTGAGGTTTTATTCAAAGGAAGCGCCCGCGGATCTGTCCTTCTCGGCGCTTCATCGCTCGACGAGTTGGACCAGCTCACCACCCGCCTTAAGGCGTCGCCGGAATCGGTCTGCACCGCCCAATCCACGCATTGCACCGTTTTTCCGGAAGCCTGCTCGGTATCGCTCGAAATGGAAATCGAAGTCAATCAAGCGCCTCGTATCGTCAACTGGAACAGCAATCTGGCGAGTATCGCCCCGCACCCGCAACACATAACGCTGCTGCGTCTTTACGCTGGCCGCACGGCGCCTGTTGAACTGGATCCACACGACCCCAAAGCGTTGCGGTTACCCTTGCTCCCCGGCGATCGAATTATTTGGGACTAATCCTAAAAATCCGGCCATTTCCGGTCGAAAAGAGCATATAGGCGTTCCAATGCCCGAATCCCGCTTCTCTTCGCCCGTGATCGCACCTATGGTTACGGACACGCCTCGTCCGCAAACCCTACGCCAGTCGCTAGGGCTCATTGACCGCCCCTGCACCGAAAGCGAGCTATTGCAGTATCTGATAGAAGGCACGGCCGCCCGCCAGGAATTGGATCGGCAGGCCGGGCAGTTGGTCTCCCTAGCGGAGCACTCGGCTGCCGTCGATGAAATGCGCACGCCGCTCAACGGCATTCTTGGGATGACGGAAGTGTTGCGCTCGAAACACCTTCCTGAATCCGCCCGCGACTGCGTCGAAGCGATTCGCGAATCCGGAGATGCGCTTCTCGCCATCGTCGAGGACATGCTCCATTTTTCAAACATCGAAAGCGGGCGCATGCGCATCGAGCACGCCGATTTCGAAATCGCCCCACTACTGGCTCAAACGGCACAGATCCTGCGGACCGCCGCCAACCGCAAATCCCTGACCATCCGAACCCACGTAGATCCTGCCTTGCCTCTGGTGATATCGGGCGACGCCGTGCGAGTCCGTCAGATTTTGCTAAATTTCCTGCGCAATGCCGTCAAGTTCAGCTTCGAAAGCGAAATTGAGCTGCGCGCCGAATTGCGCGCTGCCACCAGCAAAGGGTTGGAAATTTACTTCTCCGTCAAAGGCCGCATCGAAGCCATAGACAGGCCATCCGGCGCCAGAGACCTAGGACTCATCGTCTGCAAGCGCCTGGCCGAACTCATGGGCGGGGACATCGGCGTCACCAACTCCCAAGGGGCGGGTTCGCTCTTTTGGTTTACAATCCTCGCCAGCCGCCCAAAACAGAATTCCCTATAGTCCTCGAACATACGCCTGCCGCTCAGACTGCCTGATAGAAAAAACAATCATTCTGCCTAACCGGCCCTGAATTCCTCCGTCTGATAATCAGTTCGTCTATGGGAATAGAGAAACCGAAGGCCGATCTTTTACCGGGCACGCTGGACATGATGGTTCTCAAAATACTGACCCGGGGCCATCTGCATGGTTATGCCATTGCTCAACTGATTCAGCAATTGTCCGACGATCTGCTGCGGGTGGAAGAAGGATCGCTCTACCCCGCTCTCCAGCGGCTGGAACTCAATGGCTGGATTGAAGGGGAGTGGGGTCTATCGGCCAGTAATCGCCGGGCTCGCTTCTACACGCTTACATCGGACGGCCGGAAACATCTCAACGCGGAGGCTACCCGCTACCGGCAGGTAACCGGGGCGGTTGCCCGGATTATGGGGTTCGCTTAATGAAGAGAGGAGACGGTATGGGATTCGGCGGGAGTTGGAAGCGCTTCCAGCTGCGCCTGCGGTATTTGACACGGCTCAGTGAGCGGCAGCGATCGCTGTGGGAGGAAATGGATTTCCATATCGAATCGATGGCGCAGGACTTGGTCGAGAGCGGTATGTCAGAGCGGGAAGCACGTGCGGCGGCGCACAGAAAGTTTGGCAATATGACACGAAAATCAGAAGAAGCGCGCGCCACCTGGATCGCACAATGGATGAGCGATGCGGGCCAGGATCTGAGGCATTCGTTTCGCGGGATGCGGCGCTATGCCGGCTTCACTACGTTTGTGATTCTCATCGCCGGACTCGGCATCGGCGCCAGTTCAACGATATTCAGCGTGGTGAACGCTCTGCTGCTGCGTCCATTGCCGTTCCATGAGCCGGATCGTCTGGTCTGGATCGCGAACGAGGAGTGGAGTACGCAGGTGGGCATTTATCTGAATTTGCGGGAGCGGAACAAATCATTCTCCGATCTGGCAGGGTTCGCCGGTTATGGCGTCGGCGACAGCGCACTCACTGGAACTGGCGAGCCGGAGCGCCTGACGAGCGTTCCCGTTACACAGAACTTCTTCACGTTGCTGGGCGTGCAACCGATGATTGGAAGATCATTCACCGTTGAGGAGTGCCAGGGGAGATTCGGCACTCCACCGGCCGCGCTGTTGAGTCACGGATTTTGGCAGAGGCGGTTTGCTTCAGACCCAGCCGTGGTGGGACGGAAGCTGACGCTGAATAACAAGCCAGTCGCGGTGGTGGGCGTACTGCCCGCGTCTTTCGATTTCGCGAGCGTTTTTGCGCCCGGCACTCCGGTGGATCTGTTCATTCCGTGGCCTCTGACTGACGAAACGAACCGGCACGGAAATACGATGAGGGCGATGGGCAGGCTGAGGCCGGGCGCCACGGCGCAAAGCGCTCAAGCTGAGTTCACGCTGCTGGCAAAACAGATTGGAAGCCAGCATCCGGAATGGAACGGGATGAGGCCGCGGCTGAGTCCGCTGAAGCGGCACGTGAGCGGACGAGTGAGTCCGGCGCTGATAGTACTGGCCTGTGCGGTTGGAGTGGTGATGTTGATTGTGTGCGCGAATCTTTCGAATCTGCAATTGGCCCGGCTGGGGACGCGGCAAAAGGAAATGGCTATGCGGGCCGCGCTAGGCGCGGGGCGTCTCCGGTTGCTGCGGCAAATGCTTACGGAGAGCGTGGCGCTCTCCTGCTGTGGCGCGGCGCTTGGCCTGTTTCTCGCGGTGGCAGGCACACACGCGATCGCTCATCTGGATGCGTTCAATATTCCCCTGCTGGCAAGCGTACGGCTAGACGGAGACGCGCTTGGTTTCACGCTGCTGGCAGCGGTTCTTACCGGCGTACTCTTTGGCTTGTTGCCGGCCCTACAAGTCCGGTCGTTCGCGGCCGGGGAAGTGCTGAAAGACGGCAGCCGCGGGTCGAGCGGTGGTCAGAGACATACGTGGGTCCGCAACGGCCTGGTGGTTTCGGAGATCGCGTTTGCCTGCGCCTTACTGGTTGGCGCGGGACTGCTGATGCGGAGTTTTCTGCACGTCCTGGATATGGATCCGGGATTTCAACCGGAAGGGGTGGCGGCCCTCCGGGTAAACCCGAGTTTTCAGTTTTCGGGTTTGGCGCGGCAGAACTCTTACATGGATGAAGTGCTGCAGCGAACACGCGCGCTGCCAGGCATGCGGGCGGCCGGTCTCACCGACGCCCTGCCGCTGCGTGACGACCGAGCGTGGCAGATCTCCGGCAAGGGACAGGTTTACCCGAAGGACCGGCATCCCGAGGCCTATGTCCGGGTAGTGAGCGAAGGATACTTCGAGTCAGCAGGGATCCGGTTGCAGGCCGGAAGAGCATTCACGGAAAGGGACCGCACATCGAGCGAACCGGTTGTGATCGTCAATGAGACCCTGGCCCGCACGCTCTGGCCGGGCCAGGACGCGGTTGGGCAGGTCATGACGCAGGACGGGGGCCGGCGAGTAGTGGGTGTGGTTGCCGATGTCCGGCACGAGGCTTTGGAGAAAGCGGGCGGCTCCGAAATGTATCTGCCGATGCGTCAAACCGCTGACTATTCCGCCATGAACTTAGTTGTGCGGACGGTGCTTCCTCCGGAACGGCTCGCGGCGGCCGTTCGGGCGGCTCTCCGGCCGATCGATCCGAATTTGCCGGTACGCGAGATTACAACGCTGCAGGAACTGGTGGATAAGGCGGTGTCACCGCGGCGGTTTCTGGTGGTGCTGCTGGCTGGATTTGCGAGCTTCGCCCTGTTACTCGCGTCGCTGGGGATTTACGCGGTAATTTCGCATTCGGTGAATCAGCGGGTGCAGGAGATTGGGATTCGCATGGCGCTAGGGGCTTCCGCGACTAATCTGCAGAATCGTATTCTTCTAAATACACTTGGATTGGCGGCCCTGGGGCTGGCGCTGGGAATGGTAGCGTCGCGAGCTCTGACGGGTGCCCTGGGAAGCTTGTTGTTTGGCGTTACCCCCGGCGATCCGGTCACATTTACCGGAATGGGGACGCTGTTGATCGCGGTTGCTACCCTCGCTGGGTATGTTCCCGCGCGGAGAGCTTCGCGAATTGATCCGATGGTGGCATTACGAGCGAATTGAACGGAAACGAACGCACCGGCGCGCGTGGGCCGAAGCGTTCCGAACTGGAAGCGATCCCGGTGCCGGCCATCCTATTCACCACCTTCGCCTTCTGTATGCCTTATGCCTTTCTATTCCGCCAGATTGGCCTGCGAATCGCCGCCCCAACTCCATGCCGCTCTTTCCGCGCCTTAGACCGCTCGCGCCTGCTAAAATCGACAGCGTGTCTGCAATCGCCGCCGAAGCGCCCTCCGCCCAACGCCTAAAACAACTCATCCGCGAAGTGCCTGATTTCCCGAAACCCGGCATTAATTTCTACGACATCACCACGCTGCTCAAGGACAAGCACGGCTTTCACGAAACCGTGGACTCCCTGCAGGCTCACTATCGCGATACGCCCATTGACGTGGTCATCGGCATCGAAGCGCGCGGTTATTTCTTCGCTCCCGCCGTGGCCCTCGCGCTGGGCGCCGGGTTCGTTCCCGTCCGGAAGCCAAAGAAACTGCCCCATACCGTCCGCCGGGTCGAATACGCGCTCGAATACGGTACCGATTGCCTGGAAATACACGCCGACGCCATCGAGCCCGGCCAGAGCGTCCTCATTATTGATGACGTGCTCGCTACCGGTGGCACCGCCTCCGCCGTCGCGCGTCTGGTCGAACAATGCCAAGGCAAAGTCGCCGGCCTTGGCTTCGTCATTGAACTGACTTTCTTGAACGGGCACGAAAAGCTAGCCGGACACGACGTTTTCTCGCTGCTCCAGTATTAGCTCGTGCAAGTCACCGTCCCGTCGTTCGCCAAACTCAATCTCGACCTGCGCGTTTTGGACAAGCGCCCCGATGGTTTTCATGAAGTGCGGACCGTCTTCCAAACCATCTCGCTCAAAGACAGCTTGAGCATCGAGTTCGATTTTGCAAAACGAACCCAAATTGACCTGCTGAGTTCAGTGGAAATTGCCGATAATCTGGTAATCCGCGCCGCAAAGCTAGTCCTGGAGCAATTAAAAGTCAAAGCTTGGGTTCGTTTCGCACTGGACAAGCAAATTCCCATGGGCGCGGGTCTCGGAGGCGGGTCCAGCAATGCTGCCGCCGTTCTCCTCGCTCTCCCGGCTTTGGCCGGTAAGCCTCTTTCTCTGGCGGACCAGATTCGTTTAGGCGGAATGCTCGGCAGCGATGTGCCATTTTTTCTGTTCGGCGGAACCGCGCTCGGGTTGGGGCGGGGAACGGAACTCTATCCCTTGCCGGATCAGCCCGCGCACCACGTACTGGTGGTTTCCACCGGTGTGCATGTATCCACTCCCGAAGCCTACCGTTCCTTGGGACGGAATGTTACGGATGCGTTGACTTCGCCGGTCGAGTCCCCTATGCTGAGAGAGTTTCAGACCGTTGCGTGGGCTATGGAGCCAGGTTCGCCCGGCCACGCCAGTCTCGAACAACTCCCCTTGGAAAATGATTTTGAGCAAGTTGTATTCAAGCTTCATCCTGAGCTCGCGGCAGTCGCGCGCAAATTGCGCCGGCTGGGCGCCAAGCCTGCCATGATGACCGGAAGCGGCTCCGCCATTTTCGGTGTTTTCCCGTCCGCTGAGGCGTCTCAGGCCGCTGCCCGGAATTTTCCGGCCGCGCGCACATCTCCTGTTCGCTTCATTAACCGTCAGCAATACCGCAGCCGCTGGCTTCATGCTCTAGGTCCGGCTGCCCCGGTCAGCAGCTTCGCCCGCTAAATTCTTTGGAGGTTCAAAGCAGAATGTCCATCCCCGCCAACACAGTCCCAAACCCGGTCCGCGCGCTGTTCACTGACTTCAAGGTCTTTAGCGGGACAGCCAATCTCCCACTTACCGAGGCCATTTGCGATTCGCTCGGCTGTCCACTGGGCGTGGCCATGATCAAGCGCTTTGCCGATGGTGAAACCCACCTGCAGATTCAGGAGAACGTGCGCGGCGCGGACGTTTTTGTGGTCCAACCCACGTGCACTCCCGTTGACCAGCACCTAATGGAACTGCTGCTCCTGATCGACGCTTTTAAGCGCGCCAGTGCGGAGCGCATCACGGCAGTGTTACCCTATTATGGGTACGCGCGGCAGGATCGAAAAGACCGGCCGCGTATGCCAATCTCTGCAAAACTGGTGGCCAGTCTGCTTGAAAGGGCGGGCGCGAGCCGGGTTTTGGCGCTCGATTTGCACGCCGCTCAGATTCAGGGTTTCTTCGATATTCCTGTCGATCACCTGTTTGCGGCTCCCGTAATGGTCGAGTACTTCGAAGATCGCTTCGAGCGTGGGGATTTGATTGTTGTTTCGCCGGACGCGGGCGGCGTGGAGCGGGCCCGTTCGTTTGCCAAGCGCTTAAACGCGCCGTTGGCGATCATCGACAAACGCCGGACGGACGCGAACGTAGCCGAAGTGATGAACATCATCGGCGAGGTTCGCGGTAAACACTGTTTGGTTGTGGACGATCTGGTGGATACGGCGGGTACGCTGGTAAAGGGTGTGGAGGCGTTGCTGGCGCAGGGCGCGAAAAGCGTAACGGCATGCGCCACGCACGCGGTTCTTTCAGGGCCGGCGGTGGAGCGCATTCGCTCGTCGGAATTGAAAGAATTGGTGGTAACGAATTCGATTCCGCTTTCGGAGCCGGCGGCTGGGTGCGAAAAAATCCGCTCGCTATCGGTGGCGCCGTTGCTCGCAAGGGCGATCCGGTCCATCCATGATGGCGGGTCAATCAGTACGTTGTTTATTTAGGGTTGCAGGTTAAACATGAGGAAAGACATTACAGTAGCCGCCGAGTCGCGTGACTCCCGCGGCAAGAATGAAGCGCGCCGTTTGCGCGTGAAGGGCGTCGTGCCGGCGGTGTTGTATGGAGGCGCGGCTGGTCCGCTGCCCGTGTCGGTCAACCCCAAAGAGTTGACCCGGATTCTGAACAGCAAAACCGGACACAACACCATCTTCAATTTGAGCGTCACCGATAAGGAAAATACCCCGGTGATGATCGTCGATTGGCAGCATGATCCTATTAAAGAGTCGCTGCTGCACGTCGATTTGAAGCGGATTGATCTCTCCCACCGTATTGACGTCAAGGTTCCGGTGATTACTCAGGGCGACCCCAAGGGCGTCAAGCTGCAGGGTGGTATTCACGAAATCATCACTCGTGAAGTGGAAATCGAGTGCTTGCCGGATGACATTCCAGAGCAATTCCTCATCAACGTGACCGAGTTGCTGATTGGCCAAAGCATTCGCGCCTCCGACATCCCGTTGACCGGATCCATGAAGCTGTTGAGCCCCGGTGATGCTGTGATCTCACACGTGGTTTCACTGCGTGCCGAAGCTGAACCGGTTGCGGAAGGCGCGGCCACTGGCGCCCCTGAACCGGAAGTCGCCGCCAAGAAGGGCAAGAAGGAAGAAGAAGCTGCGGCGCCTGCCAAGGCGGCTGCTCCCGCCGCCAAAAAGAAATAACCTGTGTCTGCCTCCAGCTCCGCGGAACCCGAAGCCGGCGTTCGCGCTTTCTGTATCGCTGGGCTGGGCAATCCCGGGAGCCAGTATGAGGCAACGCCTCACAATATCGGTTTCCGGGTGGTAGATGAATTAGCCAGGCGCTGCGGAGTTCGCATTACCAAGGCGGACGGCGCAGTGCTCTTGGCAAACGGTCGCATCCAGGACAGAAGCGTGGTTCTGGTGAAGCCGCAAACGTTTATGAATAACTCAGGGAACGGTATTAAGCCAGTTTTGAAATACCGGAACCTGACGCACCGTGATTTAATCGTGGTGTATGACGAATTGGATTTGCCTTGGACCGCTCTACGGATCAAGCTTTCCGGTTCGGCGGCTGGACACAACGGTGTCAAGTCGGTGATCGCCGCTTTGGGGACGGATGTCTTTACGCGGGTACGGGTGGGTATACAGCCGGACCACGCGATTCAAGATGCGGTGCAATACGTTCTCGCTCCCTTCGAGCGGGAAATGAAAAAAGACGTGGAAGCGATGGTTTCTTATACCGCGGATGCTGTTGAATCCATAGTTGCTGAAGGCGCCCAACAGGCCATGGCGAAATTTAATCGTCGCGCCCAAGGCAGTAAAAAAGAGGAAGAATGAGAATTTACGAAGAGTTGTTCGTCGTTCGTCCGGATGCCACTGATGAAGAAGTGGATCCGCTGATCGAGCAGCTGAAGACAGTGATTACCCACTCCAAGGGTACGCTCGACAAAACCGAGAAGTGGGGAATTCGCAAACTCGCCTACCGCGTTATGAAGCACAATGAGGGGCAGTACATCCTCTTAACTTTCACCGCGGAAGCAGACGTTGTAAAAGAACTCGAACGCCGTTTGCGCGTTTCAGATCTGGTCATGAAATTCTTGACCGTGCGCATTGATGAAAAGCTGAAGCGGGTTGAAAAACGCAAGAAGGCCCGTGAGAAGCGCGCCGCTCGCAAGCCCGTGGCTCCGCCTCCCCAGGCGCCGCTGTTTGCAACGCCTACGCTTCCAAGCGAACCCGGTCACGCCGCCCCTGGCGCGCCGTCCGGTCCAGCCCCGGCAGCTCCAGCGCCGCCGGCAGCCGCGGCCCCAGTAGAAACAGCCCCAGCAGAGACAGCAGCAGAGTAAGCGGACGGAAGGAAAATCAATATGCCAGAACAAAGAGGCGGCCGCCCGATTGCGGCTTCACAGCGTCCTACCGGCGGCGATAAAGCCATCGCAACAGGTAAGAAACAGTATTTCCGGCGCAAGAAAGTCTGCCGGTTTTGTGTCGACAAAGTCGACGACATCAGCTACCGTGATGTCAGAATGCTCATGAGCTTCATCTCTGAGCGCGGCAAAATTACGCCCCGCCGTATTTCGGGCGTTTGCACGCCTCATCAGAAGCGTCTAAGCGAAGCGATCAAGCAAGCGCGTAATATCGCCTTGGTCCCCTTCGCGTCCCGCCAATAACAGGAGTAGAAGGAAGAAACCATGGAAGTCATTCTACGTGAAGATATTGGAACACTCGGCGCCCGCGGCGCCGTGGTTAAGGTAGCCAACGGCTACGCGCGCAATTACTTATTGCCGAAGCGCCTGGCGGTTGCCGCCACGGAATCAAACAAGAAAATTGTGGCGCAGGAACGCGACGCTCATTTGCGACGCGAAGCCAAGCTGCAATCGGAATCGGAAGAGTTGGCGAAGCTGATGGGGAACATCACCCTCACCTTCCGTCATAAAGTCGGCGAGAACGATCATCTGTTCGGCTCGGTAACGGCCAAGGATATTTCGGATGCTTTGGAAGCGCAGGGCTATCACCTGGAGCGCCGCAAGATCCAGCTCGAAGAGCCCATCCGTACTTTGGGCGAACATGATGTGACATTGCGCCTGCACCGCGAGGTCTCGACACAGATCAAGGTCCTCGTTGAGGCGGAGCAGTAATTCACTTTGTTCCTTAATCCGGATCAGTTACTGGAAGCAACTCCAGCCGAGGTTCTGGACGCGGCTGCCCGCGGCCACCTCGGCCTGGATCATCGCTTCCTCCATGCTTTCGTAGACCGGCCGGAAGAGGCGCTTCCTGCCGTCGTCTCTTTCGGTGAACGGGATCGCAGCGAAGATGTGGTTGATCTCGCTTCCGAGTTGATCGCGCTCTTCCGCCACTGGAAAACGCCGCAAGGCGTTCCGTTCCTCATTAAATACATCGAAGAAGATCCGGAAAATGTGCCGGACGAAGTCGTGGTCAGCCTGGTGGAGACGCCGGCGGCGGCGCTCGAACCCTTGCTGGCGCTATATGACCGTCTGGAGGAAACCGAGAGCGGCGAGGTGGCCTTCATTTTGGCCAACCTACGCGTTCGCGATGAGGGAATTTTACAGCGCTTAGTGGATCGTTTGGACTTTGATCTCTCCGACACCTTATTGTTGCTCGGCATTTATGGCGACCCTGCTGCGATCGAAGCCGTTCGGATTGCTGCCGAATCTCTCGAAGAGGGAGAGGCGGAGTTGCGAAAAGAAGCCGCAAATGTGTTGGAGTCTTTGAGCGAAGCTGCACCGCGCCCTGAAGTTGAACACGAGCCGTTCGAGATCTGGGAACTATATCCGGAAAAAGACGATCTGCCGGTGGATGTGCTGGGCGAAGACGAACGCATTGAGCTCCTGCAGCATCCAGTCGCGTCCGTGCGAGCCGCCGCCGCGCATTCGTTTTTCAATCAGCCGCTTGAGCCGGAGCAACGTCAACAATTATTGACAATGGCCAAGACGGATGAGTCTGCCGAAGTGCGCGCGCGCGCCTGGGAAGCATTGATCGACGCCACCGATAGCTCCGAAGTCGTCGAAGCCATGCTGCATGCGCTGCGCGATACGTCGCTTTCGATTGAAGAGCGAAGCGGCCTGATAGTGGGCTTGGCTCCCGAGACCGACCGCAACGAAGTGCGCGAAGCAATCATCGCGCTGTATGAGATTCCGGAAGGCCGCGCCAAAGCCATGGAGGCGATGTGGCGATCGGTATACCCTGGTTTCCGAGATTACTTTGCGCCTCATCTGGATGATGCCGATTTAGAAACGCGCCGCGCCGCAATCTGGGGCGTTGGCTACTTCGGCCTTAAAAGCGAGCTTGAGAAAATACGCGATATTTTTGCTGACGAAAACCTTCGTTCCGATGCGCTCTTTGCCTACTCTCTTGCGATACCCTCCGACATCTCTCGCGGGCGCATGAACAGCCTCCTGGCGCGCATTGAAAAAGACGCGCAAGGCCTCTCCGAAATGGAAGAGGAATTAGTCAAAGCCGCTCTCGACGAGCGATTAATGCTGGCCGGCAAAGAACCAGTCTTCCGTTCCATCCAGCAAGAAGACTAGTAACACCTAACCGAGCCGCAGTGGGCATGTCCCACTACCGGAAACTTACCCGCGCGTGTGGGGCAGCCAATCCTGGCTGCAGCCGCCTTTCGAGGCGGCCGCCTCGGAGTTAGGAATGCATTCAGGCCCATATCGAGCACCTGAACGAATAGTCTTTATAAGTCAATAATATTACTTGTCCGCCAGCACGTCAGCCATCGGAATACCCTTGCCATCACGCCGCGCAAACCAATTCTGCCCCTCTTGAAAGCGGCGGCGGTCTTCTTCCGTAACAGGTTCGTCGTCCGGCGGCGCCGCGGCGACGGCGCGCGCAACAGGATCGGCCATGACTTCCAGCAGATGAACCACGGCGGCGAACTGGCCAGCATCAAGCTGATCCAGCAGTTCAATGACATGTTGCTTATCGGTAGTTTTCTGCATTGTTTTCCTTTGACACCGTGCTGTAAACATCTTATTGTTTTTCCCTATATACCTCCTCATCAAACAGAAACATCGGCATGCAATTCTGAATAATTCATGAAGCTATGCGGGAATTTTCAGAAGCAAATACTGACTGGCCTCCTATTACTTTCATCACTTATCCCAGCCTCACTTCACGCGCAAGGCGCGCGTTGCTCTCTAACCGGTACGGTAACTGATCCACAAGGACGCCGCATACCGCAAGCCACTGTGCGCGTGCTGCAAGAAGCAACAGGTCTTGAACGGAAAACGGTCACCACCTCTGATGGAAGCTACCTGCTCGATAGTCTCCCCATGGGAATCTATTCGGTCTCGTTTTCTAAAACCGGATTCTCCATATTCACCGCCGATCGCGTGCAAGAAATAGTCGGGCACATGCGTACTTTGAACGCACGGTTAAGCTTACAGCGGGGAACCGCGCAGCAGACAACCGTCACCGAACCGCTGGTGCAATTGGATAAAAGCGACGCCGCCGTGGGAACAGCCATTGGTCGCGCACCAATTCAGGAATTGCCGCTGAACGGCCGTAATTTTGCGAACTTAACGGCTTTCGCGCCCGGAGCCATCGACAATGGGGCGAGCGATGAGCGGACCATTCGCTTCGCCGGCCACGCCCTCGACGACAACAACATTACTCTTGACGGCGTCGATGCCACAGCCATTTACAATCAGGAACAGCGGGAGTATGTGCGGCTGACCATCCCGCTTGAATCCGTAGGAGCCTTTCAAACCGAGTCCCAGAATTTTGGCGCTGACATGGAGGGCGGAACGGCCGGCGGACAGGTTTCCGTCGCAAGTCCATCCGGCACAAATCTCTTCCATGGAGATGCCTTTGATTATTTCCGGAACGACGCGCTGAATGCGCGCACGCCGTTCAATGGTCCCTCTCCTAATCCGTTTCTGTTAAATCAGTTTGGCGGCAACGTAGGCGGCCCCATCAAACGCAATAAGTTCTTCTTCTATGTCAACTACGAAGGCCTTCGCCAGCGCCTGGGCCAAACGCAGATCGGTTTAGTGCCGAGCCCTTCCTTTGTTTCACAGGCATCCCTCATGTCTCCCGCCTTGGCGCAGATTTTAGCAGCGTATCCGCATGGAACGTCGCCTCTCACTGCCAACGTGTGGAACTACAACGCCGAAGCCAATTCCGTAGACAATGAAGATTCCGGTATGGCCCGGTTAGATGCGCATTTTTCCGACCGCACTACCGCATTCGTTCGCTTTAATATAGACCACGCGGTCAATGCCGTGCCAACAGGCCCGTTGAACGTCACTGCGAATGCCGATACGGATTTCCGCAACGGAGTGGTGGACCTGCTGCACGTGTTCACGCCGTCATTAGTAAATGACGCAAAATTCGGCTTCAATCAGGAGATCTATCACACTGAAAATGTTTCGGGAAGCCCCTTCAGCGTGAGTGTTTCCGGATTCAGTGCTTTGGCCAGCAACTCCACCACGGATAACGCGGCAAAAACGTTCTCGAATTTGGACGATCTAACCTGGGTAAAGGGCAAACATATTTTGAAGGTTGGCTATGAGATCCGCTGGATCCAATTGAATCAAGGCGACTCTTCGAGTGGATCGCTCACTTATCGTTCCGCGGCTTTATTTGGCGCCAATCAGCTCGATAATGCATCCTTTGTCAATACTCTTCCCTTGCAGAGATCCCGCAAGGCGCAGTATTGGGGCTACATCCAGGATGTCTACAAAGTAACTCCAAACCTTACGCTGAATCTGGGCGTGCGTTATAACTTTTTCAACGATTTTCATGAAGTAAACAGCGGCGCGGTTCCGTTTGATTTTGCGAGTTGCGGCCCTGGCGGGTATTGCCCCGCAGGCAGCGCGTTCTCATTCCCGCGCTATAACGATGTTGATCCCCGCATTGGCGTGGCCTGGGCGCACGGCGACACCGTGCTGCGCGCCGGCGGCGGCATCTATCACAGTGATGGTCAGGAGGACGATCAAAACCTGCTCCCGATCTCTAACACCTTTCTACGGTATTCGCTAACCGCGGCCAGTTCGCCCGGGTTATCTTACCCGCTCACTAACTTCTTGGCCGCATCGACCGGTGTCGTCTCGCCGCGCTTGTTAGATCGCAACCGCAAAGACATGTACGTCTCCGCGTGGACCGCGTCGGTTCAGCAGAAGCTTCCAGGCAACTTCGTGGGTACGGCCACTTACCTTGGCAATAAAGGTACAAACCTAATCACTACCACTTATGTAAACGTGCTAAATCCACT
>DASXGT010000116.1:0-5137 GCA_036488895.1 Bryobacteraceae bacterium
CGGGCGAGGCGTGCAGATGTCCCGGCTCGGCGGCGGCATCGGTACACGCGGCCCTGGTGAAACCAAACTGGAAACGGACCGGCGGCGCATTGGCAGCCGCATCGCGAAGCTGAAATCGGAAATCGAACGGGTGCGCGCGAACCGCGGGGTGCAGCGCTCGCAGCGGCAAGCCGTCCCGCTCTCCACCGTGAGCTTGGTCGGGTACACCAACGCCGGGAAATCCACCTTGTTCAACCGCCTCACCGGGGCGGGCGTTTTGGCCGATTCGAAAATGTTCGCCACGCTGGATCCGATTGTCCGGCAGATTCGGTTGCCTTCGCAGCGGCGCATTCTGGTTAGCGATACGGTCGGATTTATTCGAAACTTGCCGACGACGCTAGTGGACGCGTTCCGCGCCACGCTAGAAGAGGTCACGGCCGCCGCGCTCTTGCTGCATGTGGTGGATGTCAGCTCGCCGTTGGCCGCCGAGCAAACCGCGCACGTGCTGAAAGTGCTGGCCGAGATTGGCGCCGAGGCCACGCCGCAGGTTTTAGTGCTGAACAAGAGCGATCTGTTGCCCGAATCCGAGCGGGTGCAAGATTTGCCTGCTGTCACGCATCGTTTGTTGGGAGAAGCGGCCCGCTTAAATGATACGCAGGCTGCTCTCGTTTCGGCCCATAGCGGCGAGGGCGTGAGCGCGCTGCTGCAGTTGATAGACAAGCACCTGGTGCAGGATCCGGTAGCGCGCCAACGCTTTCACTTTCCGCTGGGCGAAGGGCGCGCGCTACACCTGCTGCATGACCGCGCGGCGATTGTGTCCAAGCAGTATCTGGACGATTATTGCGATGTGCTGGCGGACGCGCCGCAATCTATCCGCGACCGCCTGGCTGAGTTCGCCGTCCCCAATTAAGTGATACTATCGGCGCGTCAGAACAATGTCTCTCTTCAAGCCGACGGCGGATGAGCGCGATACGCTAAAAAAGGCAGTGACGAAATTCGCGCACGAACCATTCAAGACCCACCTGCTCAGCTGTCTTGATTTACCGGACTTCGAATATCAGCATGGCAGCGAAGAATGGAATAAGCTCAAGGTCTGCGTAGAGCATCATTACTTACACGCGGAAACGGAAGTGCATCGGGATCCGAACAAGAAAGCGACGAGGCTTCAGTTAGCCAAGGCCGATGCGCTGGCGAGAAAGTTCAATCCCAATTTTTCGTGAACAGTCAAGTCAACACAGGAATCGCGATGAAAAAGCCAGACCCGGATGCTCGCGAAGAAGAAGAACAAGAAGAGCAAGATCTCCTGGACGACGAGGATGAGGAAGAAGAACGATTACGCCGGGAAAAACAGGATGAGGAAGAAGACGAAGATCCGCACAGCGATGATATGCGCGGATGAATGAACACTTGGCCTATATCTGCGTGGCTTGCGGGACGCAATACCCGCCTTCCGCGGAACCTCTGGCGCGTTGCGCGATTTGTTCAGACCCCCGGCAATTTATAGGCTTGGACGGGCAACAATGGATCACGCTGGAACAGCTACGCCAAGGGCACGGCAATGTGTTCCTCACAGAGGAGTCCGGCGTGTATTCGATCTTCACCGAGCCCGCGTTTGGGATTGGCGAGCGCGCCTTTCTGATTCAGACGCCAACGGGGAATGTGCTCTGGGATTGCATTGCGCTTATCGATCAGCCGAGCATTGATGCGATCCGGCGCATGGGCGGCATCGACGCAATCGCGATCTCACATCCTCACTACTACACCACGATGATCGAGTGGAGCGCCGCTTTCGGTAACGCTCCGATTCACATTCATGCTTCCGACCAGGCTTGGGTGATGCGGCCGCATGAGAATGTGCGCTTCTGGCTGGGCGAAACTCTAAATCTGCTGGACGGCCTGATGCTCATTCACACGCCCGGGCATTTCGATGGATTTCAAGTGCTGCACTGGCGCGATGGCGCCGGCGGCAAGGGCGTGCTGTTTTCCGCGGATCAGCCGCAGGTTTGCATGGATCCGCAGTGGTTGTCGTTCATGTACAGCTACCCCAACCTGATTCCGCTTGACCCGGAGAGCGTCCAGAATATTGTCCGGATTCTGGAGCCTTGGAGTTTCGATCGAATATACGGGGCGTTCCCGAAGAGGACGGTCGCGAGTGAAGCAAAGGCCAGGCTGCACGCTTCGGTTCAGCGATACCTCAAGGCCGTTGGATTCCGATATCACTGATGGCGCAGGGAGTGTAACGGCTCGACTCGCAACGCGCGCCTAGCCGGCAGCAGCGCCGCCAGGGCGACCGTTACGGCAAAGACTCCGATGGCGGCCAGATAGGCGATGGGATCGATATTGCTAACACCGTAGAGATTCCGGCGCAGGAGCTGGGACAACGCGGCTGCTGCGGCCACGCCCAGCACCGAACCAACAAGAATGGGACGCGTCAGTTGGCGGACCACGATCGATAACACGTGCGCGCGCGTTGCGCCCAGGGCCATGCGGATGCCGATTTCCTTGGTGCGCTGCGAAACAGAGTACGAAACTAGGCCCACGACGCCAAGGCAAGCCAACAGCAGCGCGACGGCTCCGAGCACGCCGGCCGAAAGGGCGGCGTATTCCGCGCTTTCCATTTTCCGGTGAAAGGAGCTTTTCATCAATTGAACTTCGGGGAATATTTTCGGATCGATTGGTTTCGCCAGGGCCTGGACGAAGCGAACCAAACCCTCGGGCGATCCTACCGTTTTTATCAGCATCACCATGGAAGGCAAGTCGGCGTCCCCGGCCAGATAATAGGCTTCCACCGCATCCGGATCCTGAAGGGCGACCAACCGCGCGCTGCCGGCAATTCCGATCACCGTGTATGTGACATCTCCCATCTGAAAGGGTCTTCCTAACGCGTCTCCGGTGGGCCATAGGCGAGCGAAGGAATCGCTGATGACGATGGCGCGCGTGTCGCTGCGCGTGAGATTGCGGCCGCGCAGAAGCGGGATCTGCATGGCGCTGAAAAACTGCGGATCGATGCCGTACATGTGCACGTCTAGGGAACGCCCAGCGATATCGGCCCCGGTTACGACTTTTTTATTTCCCAAAGGGGGAGTGGAGGTCATGGACACAGCATCAATGCCCGGAAGATTGAGGAGACGGCTGCGCAGCTTATCAAGGTAGTCGCGCGCGCTCGATGCCGAATAGCCATGAACCGCCAGGCCTGGATCTATGGAAACAATTTGTTGGTAGGCAAATCCGGGATTAGCGGACGTGGCGTGTTCCAGCGCCCGCACCAAAAGCGCCGCCACAATGACGAGCACGCAACTGGCGGCTACCTGCGCGCCGATGAGGATTTGCCTCATCCTGGTGGTGCGATGCCGCTCCCTAGCCACCTGCAGGGCAGGCGTGAAGCCGAACAAAATCGCGGCGGCGAATCCAATGCATACGCAAAAAATCAGGACCCGCCAATCCGGCGCCGGATCAAGCCAGACCGGTGTCTTTGTCAAAACCATCAGGCTCCGCGATACAACATAGCCTAGGGCCAAGCCCGCGGCCGATCCCAACAGCGCCAACAATAGGCTTTCCGTAAATAACTGGCGAATCAGCCGGCCTCTGCCAGCGCCGACGGCCGTGCGAATGGTGATTTCCCGTTCGCGGGCCACGCCTCGCGCCAACAATAAACTGCCCAGGTTGCCGCAAGCAACAGCAAGAATCAAGAGGCCCAACGTACCGACTAAAGCGATTAGCGGATAGGCCTCGTCCGGAGCCTCTTTTCCGGTCCCATGGCGGCCGCCTCCCAGATTCTTTGCGTAGCCGCCGGGGGAACTGGCAAGCCGTTCGTTCTCCCAAATATCAACGGGATGCTGCTTGCGCAACACCGCCGCTAGTGACTGTAACTCATTTTCGGCCGCCGCTGGAGTCAAGCCCGGCTGGAGCCGCCCAAACATGGTCACTCCGGGCGCATCCACGGAGAACTCGGTCAGCAGATGACTGCCGGTGACAAAGTAGGGCTGCTGCGCGATGGGCAGCCAGAGGTCGGGTTGGTCCATGCTGAGGCCGCTGAATTTAGCGGAGGCAACACCAATGACCAGAACCGATTTGTCGTTGAGGCGAATCGCCTTTCCAACGGCCAAGGGGCTGGCGCCAAAATGCCTGCGCCAAAATCCGTCGCTTAAAACAACTACCGGCGCCGCATCCGGGGCTCCATCCAAAACCGGATCCATCATCCGTCCGATCGCCGCGTTTGCGGCCAGCTCGCTGAAGTAATTCGGCGTTACAAAGCTTGCATTGAGCGGCTTAGCCTCTCCATCGATGGCAAGTTTGGCGTCTGTCAACGCCAGGACGGCCGACAGCGTTTTGGAATAGTCGCGGAAGAACGCCATTTCCGGATAGGGCATTTGGGAGGCATAACTTTGCGGAGCGCGCCGCTTGAATCTCAGCAGCGTATTGGGATCGCGGACCGGCAACGGCCGCAAAACCATCAGATTGAAGAAGCTAAAAGCCGCAACATTAACGCCGATGCCGATTGCCAGCATCAGGACAGCGGCGAGCGTGAAACCGGGCGAATGCCGCAATTGGCGAGCCGCATAGCGAAGATCCTGACCGAGGTGTTCGAGCCATGTCCAACCCCATGCGTCGCGGGCCTCTTCGCGCAGGCGGAGCGTGTTGCCAAAGGGCACACCACCCAAGCGCGCGGCCATCTCGCGATGGAACTCCATGTCATTCTCCAGTTCCTGGTCGAAGCGGCGGCGGTTGAGCAGATAGCGGAGGCGGCGAATCAACTCTTGCATGCGGGGATCTCCTTTAAGCGGTGCGCAGAACGGATTGAATGGCTGCGTGCACGCGCTCATAATCGGACAGCTCGGCCTGAAGCTGCTTGCGGCCGGCTGGGGTGAGGCGATAAAAACGGACTTTGCGATTCGTTTCCGAGATGCCCCACTCGGACGTGACCCAACCCTTGAGCAGAATTTTTTGCAACGCCGGGTAAAGCGCGCCTTCTTCCACCTGTAGCACCTCGGACGAGAGAGCGTGAATTCGCTGGGCGATCGCGTAACCATGAAGAGATCCCGAACGAAGCACCCGCAGAATGAGCAGCAGCAGCGCGCCGGAAGGCATATCAGCTTTAGGCATATACTATTTATGGGTAGTGTACTTAGTACTTGCGCCGCTGTCAAGAGGCTGGAGC
>DASXGT010000121.1:0-14107 GCA_036488895.1 Bryobacteraceae bacterium
CGGACAACTGGGGCCCGAAGCCGAGGACCGCAAGCTGACTGCCTCGCTTTGCTTGCAGCGCGAAATTGAACCGGGTGCTGAAGCCGAATATACGTTTCTGCTCGCGTGGCATTTCCCCAACCGTACGCCCGCCTGGTCCGGGTGGACTGCGCCGAAGGGACACGAAAATACGGTCATCGGAAATTACTATTGCACTCAGTTTGCGGATGCTTGGGTAGCCGCGCAGCGCACGGCTGAAAAACTTCCGGAGCTTGAGAAGCGGACCAGGAGCTTTGTATCGGCGATACGCGCGAGCACCCTGCCGGGGTCTGTGCGCGATGCCGCGATGTCAAATCTTTCCACGCTGGTGACGCAGACTTCGTTTCGCACAGCGGATGGCGAGTTTCATGGTTTCGAAGGCTGCAGCGACCACCGCGGGTGCTGCTTCGGCAATTGCACGCACGTCTGGAACTACGAGACATCGACACAATTTGTTTTCCCCAGCCTGGCCCGCTCGCTACGCAAAGCCGCATTCGGTTTCTCTCAGGATGAGCAGGGCGGCATGCGCTTCCGTCAAATGCTGCCGGACGGTATTGATCGTTTCGGCTACGCCGCGGCGGACGGCCAGATGGGACAGATCATCAAGACGTATCTCGATTGGAAGCTCGGCAGTGATAAGCCGGGCGGCGATATCGATTGGATGCGGGGCTACTGGCCCAATGTCCAAAAAGCACTGGCGTATGCGTGGATTCCGGGAGGCTGGGACGCCAATCGCGATGGGGTCATGGAAGGGGTCCAGCACAACACCTATGACGTCGAATTTTACGGTCCCAATCCTTTAGGGGGCGTTTATTACTTGGGTGCGCTGCGCGCGGCCGAGGAAATGGCGCGCGCATTGGGTGATACCGCGAAGGCGGAAGAATATCGCGGGTTGTTTGAAAAGGGCCGCGCCTGGGTGGATAGCAATTTATTCAACGGCGAATACTACATCCAGAAAGTGCGCAGCATTCCGCGGGATCAGATCGCCCCCTCTACCGTGGGCGACATGGGCGCTGACCATCCGGAAGCGCCGGAGTTCCAGCTTGGGGACGGCTGCCTGGCGGATCAGTTAATCGGGCAGTATCTGGCGGATATAGCGGGACTAGGACCGCTGCTTGACCCGGCGAAGATCCGAAAGACACTCGCCTCAATCCACAAATATAACTTCCGCCGCAATTTGTTCGACCACGATTCCGTTCAGCGCATTTACGCATTGAATGATGAGCCGGCCATACTCGTGTGCGATTACGGAAAGGGAACCAGGCCGAAAATTCCGTTTCCTTATTATGCCGAAGCCTGGACCGGCATTGAATATCTGGTAGCCGCGCAGTTTATCTACGGCGGTATGCTGCGCGAAGGGTTGGAGACGATTGAGGATGTGCGCTGGCGGTTCGACGGTGAGCGGCGCAACCCTTGGGACGAGCCGGAGTGCGGTCATCATTATGCCCGGGCTATGTCGGCATGGTCAAGCGTGGTCGCGTTGAGCGGGTTTGAATATCACGCCGCCGACAAGGCAATCACCTTAACGCCAAGGCTGGAGTCTCCGAATTTTGTTTCTTTCTGGTCGAATGGCACGGGCTGGGGGTCGTTTTCCATCGGCCGCAAGAATGGACGACATAGCGTGGAGTTGACGGTCGTCGAAGGCGCGCTGCCGCTAAAAGCAATACATCTCAGCAGAAGCATTATTCCCGGTTCAGCGGCGTCAGTTGTGCTGAATGACAAAACCTACGCGCATCAGGTAAGCCGGAATTCTAAAACCACGGACATAGTTCTGACCGAAGATGTCACCATTCCATCCGGTGGCAAGCTAGTGATTCAAATCTGATTTAACCGCGAATTTCAGCTTTGCGATTTGAATACCCTTGAGACTGGGAAGCAACACAGCCATGTATAACTGCCCGTTGGATTCGATAATTTCCGGCGCGGCATAAGGCATGGTCTCCACCAGGTATTGATCGCTGTCTTTGCCAAAGTCGCGCGGATTCTTTGAGTGGTAGACCGCAAACTGGGCATGTGCGCCGTAGACCTGATTCCGCAGCAGATAGTAGTAACCGGATGCCTTGTGATAGTAAACAAAAGGGCATTCCGCGGAAAACGGCCCGTTGCCTTGTGAGCCACCGTAGTTCACTTTTTGAGCGGCGCTCCAATGCAGCTTATCTTTCGACGTGCGGACATAGACAGCGCCTTGATGGTTTGGATAAGCGGTGTAGTAGCAGTAATAAACGGACCCGATTTTAAGAACCATGGGGTCGCGGGTGTTGTCCCCTGCCCCTTCGCCGAACATGCCCGAGACGCCTTTCGGCGTTAATTGCCGGGCGAACGTTTTGCCGTCCAGGCTCTTCGCTAGCGCGATTTGTTCCCAATTGCCGTAGAACAGGTTGTAAACGGAATTCTCTTTCAGCACGAAGGGTGCTTGCAAGCCGCCTTCCGTCTCTGAAATTGGGGTCTGCCGTCATCGCGATCCCCATGGGAGTCCAATCCTTATCTGTCAGGTTCTTCCCTTGCCAGCGATAGAAGAGACGAGTTTTGCCGGGAACGGCTGTCGAGCGAATGCAAGACCAAAGCTGCCAGGTTCCGTCGGCTGCTTGCCATATTCCAAAATCGACCGGCTGCTGCTTGGCGGTTGTGTATTTGCCTAAATCGGGATCTCCGGCCACTTGCCAGAAATCCCCATCGATTTGCGGAACCAGAACCGGCTCGGCGGCGCGAATACAAAATGCAAAGCCCAGTAGCGCGAGAAGGTTTATTAAGAATACGCGCATTGATGATGAATTCACCTATTAAACCCGCGCTCATAGAACGAGCGAAAGCAGCGACCTAGTTCTTCCCGCTGACCGCCAGACCGGCTTTCCATCCGGGATAAACTTCGACGATCCGTGCCTCCCGGTCCGCATGCGGTGACGAAACGGCTTCCCGCTTAGCTTGCCAGATGACCACCGTGTCCGCCTGGTCCGGCCCAAAACCGAGCTCGGAGCGGTCGTAGTCCAGCGTTTTTGCAAACCATCGGCCGAAGGCGGGCGACGCGTCTAGCCCCGCATGAAATACCGGGTTGTAGTAGATCACGAATATATGCGTGTTGTGAGCCGCCGCGAGAGAAGTCTCGAGCCGCTTCAAGATCTCAGCCAGCACTGGAGGTCCAAAGCTGTGATACATGTAAACCACCAGCTTGCCCTTGGGGAGTTCGTAATCGAGAATGTTCTGGGTATAGATGGTAATTTTCGGGCGGTCCGGAAAGCGTTTGGCGAAGCCGGCGGCGTTGCGGCGCGCCACCTCCGCCAAGGCCGAAGATAACTCCACGCCCGCTATCTGCTGGAAGGGAAATTCGGTGGCAACCAGGGTAGCCCGGCCTTTGCCGCAACCAAAGTCTACAAATGTGTATTCGCTGACATCTCCCAGCGCGGCCAATGCTCCACGAATAATACTCGCTTGGGATGCACTGTACGGAACGACGAGATCCTTCATCTTCGGATCCGTGTGGATTTTTTCAGCCGCTAGGTAGCCGCTGGTATCCACGTTGTACGCGCGGTCAAAGGGATGCGTTCGCTCGCAAGCGGGGTAGACCTTATAGATGATAGGAACTTCGATCAACACCCGCTTGATCGCGGGAATGCGGAGGACCGTCCCAACCGCCTTCTTCACTGAACGGATCACGGTTATGCCTCTCTTTGCAATGTCTCCAACATTTACAAAGAATAGCCCATTCGAACTGTTCGGCCTCTCGGCCGAACAGTTCGTGAAGCCGCACAAGGGTGTCAGAAATAAAGCTTGAGCGCCATTTGCAGCTGCCGCGGCGAGTTCAGGAGATCGCTGCTGCTGAGCAAGCGCCCAAAGTTCTGATCCTGCAATTGAAGGCTACCGGTTCCGAAGCGAACCCGGTTAAACACATTGAACGCTTCGGCGCGAAGCTCCAGCCGTAGGCTTTCTTTGATAGGAAAGGTCCGCGCGACGGAAATATTCTCATTCAGATTCGGAAACTGGCGGAACTTCGGGTTAAAGCGCGTCTCATTGCCGAAACTGTTGTCCGTCGCCGACGCGCTGCCTTGAAGGGGAAACGGCCCCGTGCCATAGGGAACCGTGAACGAATCCACCGTGGGATCGAACTTCCCATTCCAATTCGGCTGCCACCCTGTGTAGGAATTTACGTACGGAATGCTGCGGCCATTGCTGGCGCCATAAAGTGGCAGAAGGTACGAAGAAGTAACTCCTGCTGGCAATCCGCTCGCATAGGTCAGCACGCCATTAATGCCCCAGTTCCCGAGGATCCAGGACGCCGGCCCATGCGTGAGGTAACGTCTGCCCTTTCCGAACGGAACATCGTAAACAATTCCAGCTTTGAAATCGTGTGTGACGTCAAATTCGCCAATCGATTTTTCCAGTCCGCGATTGTATTGATCCGCCGCCAGGCAGCAGCCGCCGCCACCGTTGAGGTTGCTGGTGTTGCCTCCAATCGCGTTGCCCCAGTAACTATCGGCGTTGGTTAAGAGCTTCGAGAAGACGTAAGACGCCTGAACTGTAAGTCCGCCACCTGCCCGCTTTTCAAACCGGACCATGCCTGAGTGGTAGGTGGAGTGGCCGCTATGATCGCCCTGGCCGCCATAAGTATCAATCAGCGTGTACTGCGGAAACGGCCGCAACGCCTGCTTCACGGTTCCCTTGAACCCTGGATAGGGAGCGGTAATTCCGTACTGGTTAGCCAGTGCGGACCCCACGTTGCTGTTCAGCACAAGCGTGCTTTGCTGAACGCTTCCAAATTTGGTGAGCAGCGACGGATTGTCTTGGTTGTAGTCGAGTAGCTGGGCCTGCAAGTGAGATCCCACTACGCCGTTGTAGCCAACTTCCATCAGCATGCTGGAACTGAGCTGCCGCTGGATGGTGAAGTTGAAGTTGTCGGTGGTGGGCGGGTGAGTTGTCTCCTGACCTTGCCACCAGGAAACGGTCGTGCCGTTCGAAACAGACGGATCGATGAACGGCGGCGTGGTGTAAGCCGGGAATCCCTGGTTCAGCAGAAATAGCGGCTGAATGCCGTTGTTTGGATTCTGAATACTATCCGTCAGCGTGAAACCCATGTTGTGAGTGGAACCACTGACGGCCATCAATGGCGCAAACGAGCGGGAATACGATCCGCGAAACACCGTCTTCTGATCATGCGAGTAAGCAAATCCAATGTGCGGTCCAAACGCGCCGAAATAGGAATCGGCCAGACTCCGCGAACCTTGCCGCCCAGGTCCATTACCAGCGAAGATCACCGCGCCGGGAATTCCGCCGGCGCCGGGGTTGGGCGTGGTGGGCGAAAAATCGCTCCATTTATCATTCAATCCGGTGGGCGGCAAATTCGTTTCCCAGCGCAATCCCAGATTCAGTACTAGCTTGCGAGTCACGTGCCAATCGTCTTGCACAAAACCCGCGAAATAAGAGAATTGTTGGCCTATGAAACGAGGCGTATCAATCTGGCCGGAGTCGGCGTAGCCGAGCAGGAACGACGCAAACGCGTTGCCGCCTTGAGTCGGATCAGTCAAGCCAGGAACCCCGGTCTCGGTGTAACTGAAGCCCACGCACCCGGCTTCACACTGCCGTCCCAGTCCGTTGTAGTGATTGATCTGGAATTGGCCGCCGAACTTGACGGTGTGCGCGCCCTTGATCCAGGTCACGTCGTCGTTATAGGAATAGACGGTGTTTTCGGAACCGTTATCCGCCTGGCCTCCCCAGGTCGAGTAATTGTTGCCTTGGCCGCCGGAGAACAGATTCACCAAGTTTTCGTCGCAGTTGGGAACGTTGCCCAGGCAAAACTTGTCCTTCCAGTTTCCGAGGTATTCCTGAGGAGGCTTATGGTCTTGCCGCCAGTTGTTACCGCCCGCGTAGAAATGATTGAACAGCGCCGGGGTGATGGTCCAATCCCAAGTGAACCGCAGCACGTCTGAGTTCTGATGCGCATCGTTGTAATTCGAGTACAGTCCAGGAAGCGTCGCCGGCCCGTCAGGACCCGCCGTGGTGGCTTCGCGGTCATAACCGTAGTAACCCGAGATACGGTGTTTTTCGTTGAAAAGATGGTCGCCCTTGATGCTCCATTTATTTACGGGCTGCACGCTGGTTCCATTGCTGATGATGTAGTTATTGTTGACGTAAGCCAGGGTGCCGGGCTTAGCGCCATTATTCGGCCCCAGCACTCCACTGGTTTGAAACACCTTTAGCGCTTGCAGGGAGGTGGCGTTGAACGACGATACCGGGATTTGGTTTCCGGCGTAAACGGAACGAGTATACGATCCAGTGGCATTCTGTACCTGCGTGGTTGGATTGTAGATCGGAATGACAGCGCCGGCGGAGTTCACCCATTTACTGAAATCGCCGTTGTACATCTCCGGAGTCGGCACGGTTGCCGTTGCGTTCGTGGCGCCATTGCGATTGCGGAACCCCTCATAGGAGAAGAAGAAGAACGTCTTGTTCTTGCCGTGATACACCTTGGGGATCCAAACGGGGCCGCCGACGGTGAATCCGAAATCATTCTGCTTGTAGACCTGACGCGCTTTGCCCGCGCGGTTGCTAAACCAGTCGTTCGCGTCGAAATCGGTATTGCGTATGAATTCGTAGGCCGAGCCGTGGAATTGGTTGGTGCCCGATTTCGCGACAAACATCATCACGCCGCCGCCGGCATGCCCGTATTCGGCTTTGAATCCGTTCGTATCAACCGTGAATTGAGTGATGGCTTCCACGGACGGCGCGTTCGATGTCACCCAGTTCTTTTGGAGCGCGCGGGAAGTGTTAATTGAAACTCCATCGAGCGTTGCCTGATAGCTATCGGCTTGGCCGCCGCCGAGTGCAAAGCCTTCCGAGCTTCCGGTATTCTTCGCCTCGGGCGTCAGCGACGCCAGATCGAACGGGCTGCGCACGGTTCCGGCAACCACCAAGGGCAGCTCATTCACCAAGGTTTGATTGACCGTTACAGCCAGCTGCGAATCTTCTGAATTCACCTGGAGAGAATCGGCTTGCACCTCAATCGTCTGCCGCGATTGCCCGATCTGCATCGTCACATCGGCGCGAACAGTCGCCGCCGCGTTTACATCCAGACCGTTTAGTTGTGACGGGCCAAAGCCCTCCTTCTGGACGCTGACGGAATAAGTACCCACTGGCACGTCGGCTGCGGTGTAGTCTCCAGTAGCATTGGTGGTGAGATCGTACGTCTCATTCGTCGCCGAGTTGGTGACCTTCACCTTCGCGGCGGGTATCGAGGCGCCGGAACTATCGCGGACTCTACCCGAGACGTTCCCGCGGCCTGACTGTGCCCAGACGGCGCTCCCTAGAGCGAACAAGGTAACAAGAATAGCGAGCGCTCTTCTCAGAGCGATTCCTCGTGGAATCTTCATTGATTCTCCTTCACAATTGCTAATTGATCACGGAGACGTCTTATTGACACCCCCCCGAAGCCACGATTCAGTGTTAAAACACACTGGTCGTGAATTGTACGTGATTCTATCAGCATGCGTAAAGGAAAGCTACTACCTGCTATGTTTTTTCAGCAGAGCATCGAGAAGAGCCTCCGGGCTTCTGAAATTGGTTTGTCGAAGGCGTTCTATCGCTTGGGTGAAATCGGTTAAGCCGTCTTGCGCGGCAAGTTCGAGAATGCCGAGCGTACCAGTTACACGAAGGCCCTTGCCCCGCGCTGCGATTACGGCCTTACGGTCATCCATGAGCAGCAGATCAGCATTGAGCGCGGCGGCCAGGGCGATAGCGGCTTGCTCTCCTTCATGAATTCCTTTCAGTAAAGGGTCAGGATCAAAAGCGACGGGCGTTTCGCGCACCTCAACCCATGTAGGCGGATTGGCAATCCAATTCCGCACGAGTGCCGGCGTTTTCCGGGTGGACAATTCGGCTCGCACCTGAGCTGGCAGAATTACTTTTTCAAACAGGGCTGACAGGAGATCAATGCAGCCGATCAAAATCAGATAATTAATGGGACCGGTATCGGCAATGACGAGCCGCACCGCTTTTTCAGAGTCCCAGACTTTTGAGATCGGCAAGATCGCGTTCAAAATCGGTCATGGTGACATTTTCGTAGATGCCATGAGCCTTGAGAAAGCCATCGAGTTCGTATCTGGTTTCGAAACCGAGCAGGCGGAGAAGTTCAGGGTCCGTGATATGACCACTCTTGTATTCTTCAATCGCTAACCCTTCCAGCGCCCGGCGGGACAGATCGTTGCCATCCGCACTCATGCGGCGGGCTAGATCATCGGGGATGTGCATTGTCAGTTCCATGCGCTACCTTCTATCCTTCTCAGAATAAGTTATTTAACCTGCTCTGTCATGTTTTCCAGTTGCACTACTTGGCTAGACCTTATTCTTTATGATGCCCGGAAGGAAGGCAGAATGGGCATTGACCGGATACGCACTCCGGTGGCGGAAAAGATTGCATTCGCCACCGCTGGAGCAATGCCGACGATGGGCGTTTCACCGGCGCCGGCCGAGGGAATGTCTTTGCGGTCGATAAGGACCACTTCAATTTTTGGAACGTCGCTAAAGCGCGGCACTCGATATTGCGAGAGGCGCGCATTCAGGATGCGTCCATTGGCAAAATCGATTGCTTCAAACAAAGCCCCGCCCAGCCCCATCACGACAGCGCCTTCTACTTGATTTTTCAAGTGCTCCGGATTGACGATGGCGCCGCATTCCCAAGCTTCCACCACCCGCTCCACTCGCACCTGTTTGCCGGAGCCGATGGAAATTTCGGCGCAGCAGGCGACGTAGCCGCCTTTTTCCAGGCCGCAGGCGAGCCCGAATCCGCGCGTGGCTGAAGATTTTTGGGAGGACCATTGGAAGCGTTCCGTAGCCGCTTTTAACACCGCGAGTACGCGCTCGTTCTTCAGGTTCTTCAGACGAAACGCGAGCGGATCTAATCCAGCCGCAGCGGCCAATTCATCCATGTGGGACTCGCGGGCAAAATGATTCGCCGTGGAGGCCAGACCCCGATACGAACCTTCTCTTAAGGGGGACTTGATCTCATGAAATTGCTCGTGTTTGTCCGGAACTTCGTAGGGTGTTTGCAAGCCTGACGGGCCGGACAAGTAATTATGGAAATGCCAACTTTGCAGCGTTCCGTCCGGGCTGACCGCGCTCTGAATGTCAATGATGCCGGCGGGCCGGAAGTAGGCCCAGGTAAACTCTTCTTCCCTGCTCCAGATCAACTTCACTGGTTTGCCGGCGCCTTTGGCAATTCGGGCCGCCTCGATGGCGCATTCTCCGCTGTGCTTGCCACCGTAAGCCGAGCCGGTATCCGGCATCAGGACGCGCACTTGCTGTTCCGGCAGTCCCAAGGCACCGGCGAGCTCGCCGCGCACGCCAAACGGGCGCTGGGTGCCGGTCCACACCGTCAATTTGCCATCGTGAAATTCGGCGACAGCGGCGCGGGGCTCCAGCGGGGTGTGCGCGATGTAGGCGATGTTGTAAGTAGCAGTCCCCGCCTTCGGAGCTTCGCCGTTGGCTCTGATGTACGAGGTTAGTTCCGCGGTTGAGATTTGCTTTTCCTGCTCCCACTTCGCGTCAATGCTGAGCAGCGCCTTTTGTGCCTTTTGCTCGTCGGTTGCGGCCACGGCGATGAAATCACCATCGCGCACGATTTGAACGCCCGCGATAGCAGCAGCTTTGCTGGTGTCAGCTGAAATCAATTTGGCGCCGAAACTAGGTGGGCGCAAAACCCGGCCGTAAAGCATTCCGGGCAGTTTATGGTCAGACGTATATTTATGCTTCCCGGTGACAATCTCGCGCGCGTTCACCTTGGGCAAACTGGTTCCAGCCACTTGCCAGCGTAGCGGCGGCGTAACGTAATCAGGCCGGGCGGCAACGTTCACCCAATTGATTTTGGCCGCAAGCTCGCCGAAGGTTGTTTTCCGGGCGGAACCTTGGTCTAGCACGCAGCCGCTAGCCACACGCAGGCGCGTACGATCCAGATTCCAGGTTTTCGCCGCTTGATCTACCATCGCTTCCCGCGCGGTGGAGGCCATTCTTCGAAGCTCCGGCGCCATGGTCGGCGTGGTCCGGCTACCGAAGGTGCCAGCGTCCCAAGGCGTCAAGGCGGTGTCGCCCATGAGCAATTGGACGGAGCCGGGATCACAGCGCAACTCATCGGCCACGGCCTGCGCTAGAGAGGTGCGGATGTTCTGTCCGACTTCTACTTTGCCGGTGAAGGCTTTGATGGAGCCATCCGGCCCGATGTGCAGCCAGGCCGCTACATTTTGCGGGAGACTCTGGCCGCCGTGCCTTCCGGAAGTGCCGGATTCTTGCGCCAGATCTGTTTCGTCGAATGCGCAGAGAATTAACAAGCCTCCGCCCAACGATCGCAAGAAGTTTCGCCGCGTATCAAGCATGAGCCCGCTCCTGGGTGGCCGCTTGCCGGATCGCCGCGACGATGCGGTTATAAGCGCCGCAGCGGCAGATGTTACCCTCAAGTTGCTGCTTGATCTCCGATTCCGACGGCTGCTTATGCTTGCGGAGCAAGGCAACCGACTGCATGATCATTCCCGCCGTACAGTAGCCGCATTGCATGGCATCGCATTCGATGAATGACTGCTGCACTGGATGCAAGCGCTCGCCATCCGCCAAACCTTCGATAGTGGTGATCTCCTGTCCGGCAACGGCGCCCACCTGCGTCAGGCAGGAGCGGTGAGCGACGCCGTCAATTAGAACCGTGCAGGCGCCGCACTGCCCTTCTCCGCAGCCATACTTCGTGCCGGTAAGATCCAAGTCATTGCGGAGCACCCAGAGAAGCGGACGCTCCGGCTCTGTTTCCACGTTGAAGCGCGAACCGTTCACTGTGAGGTTCATATCCTCAATTCTAGTTCTTATTTGCCAGGCGCTGCACGGTGGCGAGGCGGCGATTCAGGTCGTCCCGGTAGTCTTCGGACGTCTTCCGATAGACCGCGGCCTCGGCTTGCGCGTCTTCCGTTCGCCCGAGCCTGGCGAGCACGCGGCATAGACGGTAATGCGGACTGGGCTCCGCGGGGTTCAGTTCGGTGGTGCGCCGGAATTCCTTCTCCGCCTCTTCCATGGCTCCCTTTTTCTCCAATAGGATTGCCAACTCGTAGTGCGACTCCCAGTAATCTGCGTTGAGCGAGATGGACTTTCGCAGCAAATTCTCAGCTAATTCGGGGTCCTTGAATTGCGCGTTTAATGCCTTGGCGTGCATGAAGTAGCCCAAATAGCTTTGCGGATTCCGTTCCTGGTATTCCGCAAACCGCTGGGTGAGCACCGGCAGGTGGGCGTGCGCCCGGTTAATGACGCGCGCCAGGAAAATGTAAGGCTGATCAATGGAAGGGTCCAGCGCGATGGTCTGTAAGAACTTGCCGATGGCTTGCTCCGATTGATCTTGGCCGTAGTAGGCTACGCCTGCCGCCAGCGTGAGCTGCGCGCTCTTGGGAAACTTTTTGAGTGCGGCCTCGCTCTGTTGAATCGCGCCGTTGAAGTCGTAGTGCCTCAGCAAGAGCTGGATCAAATCAAAATAGTGCGCCTCGTCCGGTTGCAGGCGAACGATTGCCTGCAGTTCTTGAACAGCCTTCCCGCTCTGGCCATTCGCCTCATAGAAGAGGGCAAGGCCGCGGCGAGTGATGGGATCATTGACGCCAAGTTTTTCCGCTTTCCCTGCTGCTTCGGCTGCTAAGTCAGCATTCCCCAGCTTCCAGTACGTCTCCGCCAGGGCGACCCATACGTGCGGATCGGCGGGATGCAATTGACTAGCAGCCTGCAATCCGGCTTGCGCGGCAGCGAAATTCTGATCATGCAATGCTTTCAGGGCGGCCGCAAATTGTGTTTGGAAATCGTCCTGAAGAATCAGCAAGAACAGGGCGAGGAAAGCGGTCATCAAACCTTTAAGATATACTCCCGCAACAGCGAAGGGACATCGATGGCCGCAGTATTGATGCTGGCCGGTTTCAAACCGGGAGCAATCGCCAAGGCTTCGCTGCCATTCTCAAACCAGACCAGAAAGCGGGAGTTCACGGCTCCGCTGAGCCGCTGCTGGTTGAGCCAGGTATAGTAAGCACCCATGTCGGCATCCACCAAAGAGCCTTGCGCATCGAGCTCGGGCGCATGTTGCGCGCCACCGAGCAATTCACTCATGCTCCGCTCTTTTTGGCGTGGAGCATACCTTGCCAGCAAGGTGAGCGGTTGAGCGCGCCGCAGAGCTTCGCGCGCGGCCCATTGGACAAAGGTAGTGCTGTAAATCTGCGTTCCCGAGCCTTCCGTCAATAGACTGAGTTCGAAACGCTGCAGTAAACTGGCCATACCCAACGATTCCGGATTCACTTGCGCCAGCGTGGAGCGCAGCAACTCCGGATCAAACTTCGGCGATTCATAAGCCGCGCGGATCTTTTCCGCTAGCGCCGATCGAACGGGGTTCAGCGCGTTGTAGGAAACCGTCGCGAGTTCGGGCAAAGGGGCCACACCTGTCGCACCGTCGATGTACCAATGAGCGTAAGGCTCCGGATGCGCGGCCGCGCGGGCTTTTAACGCTTCCAGAATCGCCGGCAGGCCATTGGCCGGCTGCACTCGCGTAAAGTAAATCCCGCTGGCGCGCATCTTGCGGAACAACGGATAATGGCCTGGCTCAGCGCCTTGCCCGATCACCACAATTGCAACGCGCGCGGTTGGCAGCGGACGCTCGGGCAGAGATGCGTAAAACTGATGAATGTATTCTTCAGACGCGGCGCGGAATTCATCTATCTGATGCGTGGCCCAAAGATGCGCGGAAAGCTGCTCCAGAAATTGCGCGGGGGAATGGACCCAATCAAATGCATCGGCATTGGCGGCAAGCTGCAAATGCTGAAAGCGTTCGAGTATTTGCGGGTGCTGTTCCAGGTAAGCGAGTTGGTGATTTAGCTCCGCTTGCTCAACAGGAAATTTCCAATCGTAAGAAATGATTTCCTTCAGCAGAAACGGCGCGAAGCTTAAGGGAAGCCGGCGCAGCAGCGCCAGATGCTCCACCGCCAGATCCCGCGCTTTGGGCGGATAAGTCTTGAAGTCTTCCGGCGTGAGTTGCGCGGGGAGCACGGCTTATGTAACCTCCGGCAGGCGTTTGCCTTGCGCCAGAGAAGGCGAAAAACCGAAAAGCGCGCCAAGCGTCGGGACCAGGTCGGTCGATTCGATGGGGCGGTCCACGATGAAGTTTTCACGGACGCCCGGACCTAAGGCCATCATCCAAGTGGTGCGGGATGTGGGATCGCCGGTGCGGTGATGCTGAAACCCGTTGCCGCCCGCGCTGGTATCGGAGTCACGGCCGAAATCGGGCATGATGAACAGATTGGTTTTGCCGGCGTATTCCGGCTCGGATTGAATGGCCTTCCAGAGGTCGGCGCACAAACGGTCTGAGCGGCGGATGCCGTCTATATAAAGCGAGAAGGCTCCCGAGTGCGCGACGTCGATGTCATGTAAGGTGATCCACAGCAAGCTGGGCGCGAGCCGGTGCATGAGTTGGCGGGCAATATATACGGAAAGTTCGTCGGGGCTGGCCAGGCTTTTGGCATGCGCAATGAAATTGTCCACCGATAAACGAAAGACGTCCGCGAGCTGCTGCAATTCGAGATCGTTGCCTCCGATCACTGGACTGAAGGACGGCGATTCGTAGTTATCGCGAAGCAGATGGTTGAAATCGGTGGTGTTTCCGGAAGCGAGCGCGGCGGCCAGCAGGCGTTTGGGAAGAATCACGCCCGCGCCGTAACCGGGGCCATAGCCGCGATGCGCACTTTCGCCGATACGGTTGAAGCCGTTGCTGGGCGCGATGACCCAGGCGTCAGTGGCGGGGCGCTTCAGATCTTTGCGGAAGTATTCGAAGACCGTTGGATTGCCGGGAGAGACCGCGGCGAAGTTGTTGAAGGTTTCATAGACGCCGGTGGCCAGGCTGGCTGTCGCAACGTAATGGCCCAGAATGCCGCGATTGATGACTTGCGTGAAGAAGGTAGAACGCGGCGCCAGCTCGGACAGCATGTGTGGGATGTTGTCCTGGCCGTCTGGCGCGAAGGTTTCGTCGTCCCGGGCTCCGCCGCCGAAAGTGACGACTACGGCTTTGCGGGCGCGAGGCAGAGTAAACGCACGAAGAAGTGGCGGGCGCAAC
>DASXGT010000123.1:0-57528 GCA_036488895.1 Bryobacteraceae bacterium
TCCAGCGCGAACTGGGGTCTCCACGGTCAAACCGCACCAAACGGAATTGCAAATGGTTCTTACGCCCCTGGCCCTGCGTCAGGTCCACTGCCGTGGATCCATCCGGACGCAGCTGCCAGATATCATACCGGTCGTAAATCAGCACATATTGGCCGTCTTTGGTCCAGCCGGCCAACCCGTAGGCGGGTGGCCGCGTCGGTGAATCAAAGTCTTCCCGTCCGAATTTTTGGCCCAGTTTCGCGGTCAGATTCACCGGCTGTCCCGATGGCGTTGCGATCGAGACCCAGTCTTTACCGTCGTAGTAAACGGCGTATTTGGAATCGGGTGACCAGTTCATGTGGCCGACATGCTTCCTGGCAACTAATTTTTTATCGCCTGTCTCGGTGTTCACCAGGTACGAATCTTGATAGCGTCCATCGTATTCCTGCATGCGGCGGTAAGCGCGGTCGTCCTCACCCATCGCGAATGTGCCATCTTCGCTGGGCACGAGCTCATACATTTCGGGTGTCGCAATTTGAATCAACTTCCCGGTGCTAATGTCGAACATTGCCCGGTACGAGCGCCCGCGTTCCACCCCGGCGCGCACTTTTTGCATGGGCTGAATATAGTCGTCTTTCCATGACCACAAGTCCACCGAAACCCGCTCATCGGCGGGCCTGTCGTCCGGAGGTTTTGGTGCTGGAGGAGCAGGCGCCGCTCCAAAGAAGATGCGCGTTCCACCTTCTGACACCGTAATCAACGCTCTTTCGGAGATGACCCAACCCGGACGGACGCCGGGCGTTTCCGTGGACACCAGTTCAGTAGCGGCCGCTGCTTTCCGGTCCCAAGCGTAGAGCTTATCGCGAGGCGGGCGCGCCGCGGCATCATCCCTGTTGCTCAAAAAAGCCAGCCTGGTCTGCTCCGGATCCCAGGAAAGCCTGCTGTACCTGCCTTTTCCCGCCAGCAAGGCAACCGGCGCGGAGGAATCGCCCGGCTTCACCGCATAGACTCCGCTGGCATCGGAATCTGTCTGCGCGGCATAGACCAGCATCCTGGCGTCTTTCGTGAGTGTGTACTCCGTCACGCCGGCGAATTTGCGCTCCGCGCCGTCGGTCAAACTACGTAAAACCAGGTCGCCTGGTTGCGTGCGGCGCCTTCTTTGGGGGCTGCCTCTCTCGGGAGCGGCCACGTTCTCAGGCGATTGCAAATAGCCAACCCAACCATTTCCATCCGCCGGCAGTTGGAAATCCCGCGCATGCGGGGCGCGAAAAACCGCGCCCGAACGGAGAGTCATCACCACAACATCGCCTTTAGGCATATCCGCGGGCTTGCGTTTTTCACGTTTCGCCTTCTCCACTTCGGCCCGCGGCGCGAAGGTGACGAACACCAGCGATTTACTGTCAGCGGAGAACTGGATCGCCATGCCGGTCACCGGAGGCGGCGCATCTTCCGGCTGCGGGATGGCGTAGTTTACGGGAGGGGGCGGTGGCAATTCCCCAATCGGCTGGCGTTGTTCCTTGCCGGTTTTCAGGTCGCGGACAACCAGTTCGCCATCGCCTTCCTGCGGAAAAAGCGCATAGGCCAGATAGCGTCCATCATTGGAAAGCCGCTGGTTTTGAATATGCCGCCAGCCGTCGAAATCGGCATGGGTGAGCGGCCGTTTATCCGCCGCGAAAGTGATTCCAAGGAAAGAAGCTAAGAGGAGGAACAGGAGCGCAGAACGTCGCCGCATGTTGCATTCTAACGCAACTGTAATGGCATGTGTAAGCGATTTAGCGGACTCTATCTTCCAAACGCCCGGCCTTGCCCTGGGCCGATGCGGCCAGTGCTTTTACATCTTCCAGCTCTTTTTTGAGGCGTGCTCCACGGCGCGCCAGGCTGATCACATAAACAACAACAATCAACCAGGCGGCCAGAAAGCCGTAAAACATGAAAGTGAAATTGCGTGCGTCCATATTTCCTTCTACGCGGAGGCGTTAGCTAAGCGTCGCAACGAATCGATTTCCCGGGCTGTATCGTCCTGCCGTGTGCGAACCAGCACGAGCGCCGTACCTAGCAACAGCAGCGCCAAGACGTTCCAGTAAAGCACGTGCTCCATTGCTGGATCCATCGTCCCGCCGCCGGTGCGAAAACTCAATACCGGACCCGGATGGTTATTGCGGAACCATTCTATCGATTTCCAAACGATCACCACGTCCACGCAGCCAAAGATACATAAGGCGGCGGACAGGCGCGCACGTTGCGTGGGCTCATCAATGGCGCGGCGCATCATCAAGTAGCCGGCAAAAATCAATATGCAAACCAACTGAGACGTGAGCCGGTAATCCCAAACCCACCAAACGCCCCAAATGATGCGTGCCCAAATGCTGCCAGTGACAATATTCACGGTGGCGAAAACCACCGACACTTCCACTACTGACGCTGCCAGGGCATCATAACGGAGATCTCCGCCTGAAAGATAAAGAACGCTCAAGGTGAGCGCCACGAAGAAGCCGATCATGCCGATCATGGCCGCCGGCACGTGGAAGAACAGTATCCGGTAGATAGCGCCTTGCAGCGCTTCATCCGACAACACCATGAACATCTGGTACAACGTGTAGGTCAGCAGCAATGCTGCCGCCACTCCTAAACCGATCGCTATTTTCTCGCGCATAACTCTATTGTGTCTTAATTCACCAGTATAGTGTCGGCCAGGAACACGGCAAGTGCCGTAAAAACCACGTCGAAAATCACTAGCATCTTACCCCATTCCAAATCGGTGCTGCTTACCGGCTGACTGCTGAACAGCGTAATCGTGATTTCAATCGCTGCAATTAGAAGCGGCACCAAAACCGGATAGATGATCACCGGCAGCATCAATTCCCGCAAGCGCAAATTCACCGTCAGTGCTCCGAACACAGCGCCGAGCACCGAAATCCCCCAGGTCGCCACGACAAACAAAATAGCTAGGAGAAACGGATGGCTCATCCAATGCACGTTGAAGAAGAGGCCAAGCACCAGCAGCGAGATGACCTCGACGATTAACAGCATCGCCAAGTTGGCCAATGCTTTGCCAATGATAAGGCTGGCGGCCGAGAGCTGCGACGCAAGTAGCGCATCCAGACATTCGTTCGGCAATTCACGTGCAAACCCGCGATTAAAAACCAGCGCACCCGCAAAAGCAAACACCAGCCACAGCAGTCCTGCCGCAAGGTCGTTCGTGTCTGTCAGGACAGCATCGAAAGCAAAGCTAAACAACAATAGAATGGAAATCGCAAATGCGGCGGAAGCGTTTAAAGATTCCTTGGTCCGCAGTTCAATAGAAAGATCTTTGCGCGCAACAGCGAGCGCCTGCCGGAGCATCTAGTCGGCTCCCAGTTCGGTGTACAGGCGATAAAGCAAAGCTGGATCGTCCAGCATTTCTTGCGTCCGTTCGCCGGTATAGCGCAAGCGCCCGTTCTCCACCAGCGCCACATGCGAGGCGATGGCCAACGCCTCGCGCAGTTGGTGCGTCGAAAGAACAATCGTCGCGCCACGCCGCCTTGATTCATTCAGCAGTTCGCTCAACATGGCGATAGCGCGATCGTCCAGCGAAGTAAACGGCTCATCCAGTATGAGCAATTTCGGGGAGTGCAGAAACGTGCGGGCCAACGCCAGGCGTTGCCGCATACCGCGCGAAAATTGGCGAACCGGCATCCCCGCCACGCGTTCCAATCCGACCCGTGCCAGCCAGGCCGTGGCCACCGTGCGGGGCTGCGCAACGCCGGAAATTCCGGCAAAGAAATTCAGATTCTCGCGCGCCGAAAGATCTTCGTAAACCCCGATGCCATGACCCAAAAAGCCAATTTGCCGCCGCGCCTTATCGCTGCGAGGTTTCTCACCGAATAATTTCACGCTGCCTTGTTGAAAAGGCGACAGGCCAGCCAGAATCCGTAGCAGGGTGGTCTTCCCCGCCCCATTGCGCCCCAACAACGCACAGCACGAACCTTCCTGAATCGTGAGCGTGCAATCGCGCAAAGCCGCATAATCGCCGTGGTATTTCCACAGGTGATCGATTTCTATGGTTCCGCTCATTTAGCGTACGGCGAGCGAACCGGCGAACTGCGGAACAAGAAGATCAGGCCAACTGCCAAAATGGACAACGCGAGCGAAAGCAACCACGCAATGTGATGGTAAATCTGCGGCGGCGCTTCCACTGGTTGCGGCGCCTCGCTGGTGTCGGCCGTAGGTCCATCCGCACCAGGCGTGCGCAGTGAACCGATGCCTGTAATATCCGCCGAAAACGCTTCTGGCGCGGTCACGGTGTAAATAGTCGCTTGCGTTTTCTGCTCGGTTCCGGCGTTCTGCAAATCTTTGCCAGCCAGCGTCACGCCCGCCGGAACAATTAGATGTACCGGCCCCGCCGGCATGCCTTTCACGCCAAGTACCCGGTCGCGCAGGGTAAACGGCGAGCCGGCGGGAATCACGTAAGTGGCTTCAAACTGGGTCTCGCCCGGCTTTACCGGAAAGTTCACTTTGTAGACGCCGGTTTCGTCCGTTCTCTCGGCGGGGCGCGGCAGCGGCATTCCTTGCGGACCTTGCGCGTTCACCCGCACTTGGCCTTTCGCCTCGGGCGGCAGATAAAAGCGCATGCTGCCTTCGGCCTCATTGTTGTAGGTGGTCTTCGAATCGTTTTGTACGATTACCGTATTGGTTACGCTGATCTGATTGACGTTCGGTTCAATCAGCATCATGCGCTGCTCAATGCGCGCCACCGACGCGGTTTTCGTCGCCTCAAAAACTTCCAGTTGAACGTTCGAGGTGGGAATGTTGGGCGTCATCAGCTTGTTGTAATTGACGCCTTTGAAGGCCGCCTGCAAAAGCTGCGGGCCGCCGCCCGGTTGATCTTTTTCAAAGACGAAATGGCCCGCCGCATCGCTGACCGTCGTGCCAAGCGTCTGCATCCCTTGTTGTCCGGGCTTCACCAGCGTGATACTGACGCCCGCTTCGGGTTTGCCGGTGGTGCCATTCACAACCGTGCCGTCAATAGCAGCGAACAGGCAGCCAGCGCTGCTCAAAAGCAGCAAAATAGCGATCTTCATGACATGGCCTTTCCGCATTCGCCGCAAAACTTGAGAGGCTGCGGGAACTTCGCGCGGCAATGTGGACAAACCGTGCCTTTCGGAGCGGCGGCGGCCTTGCTGGGCTTTGCCTCCACCCTTACGGTTGAACCGCCCAAACGCTTCACAGTCTCTTCCGTTTCCGCCAAAACTCCCGCCAGTTCGCGCTGCAAGGCGAGCTTCGTCTGCTGATAATCTTCATCCGACAATTTGCCCAGGCGATACTCAAACTGCAAGTCGCGCAGGTTATCGTAAATGGCGCGCTTGCGGTCTTCCAGATGTTGAATCGGCGAGACCGGAATCGGTTCGGGAATATCTTGCTGGCGCACGAACAATGTGTAAAACATCGCGCCCAGCGCGAGCATAACGGCAACTACAATGATCATTCCAACTCGTGATCTATTTGGTCGCGGAACTTATCCATCATGGCTTGGTCAACCGAAGTGATCGGCGCCGGAGTTTTACGGTTGCGCTTCACGAACCAGGAATACACAAAAAAGCCCAGCAGCAAAGCGACTCCCGGCATCACCCACGTCAGCACCGGCCCAAAACCCTTGCCTGGCGGAGTAGCCAGCGCCACAATACCTTCTTCGCGCACCACCGTGTTGACGATGTCGTCATCGGTGGCGCCCTTCTGCTTCATGTCGTAAATGCGGTGGCGCTTCGGATCGGCTGATTCGCAATGCAGCATCGGGCAATCGCCCACCGTATTGCGGCAGCCTCCGCAGCGGCATGCGAGGCGCTGACCGACGCGCATGACATCCGGCGTCCAGTACGACGTTGAATCTTGCGCAACGCCCTGGGCCACCATGGCGGCGATCACCCCGAAAAACGCCAGAAACAACTTAAGGCTAAACCGATTAGTGCTGAATCGTGGCGGGCGTGCTGCTAGCAATGCCTACTACCTCCGTGCGCGCATACTGCAGGCGCACCTTGCCGGGAACCAGGCAAACCAAAGTTCCGAAAAGCAATACCCAATACCCAATCCAAATGCAAGAAACCAGCGGCGAAATATACAGCAAAAAAATCGCCTTGGTATTGTCCGGCGCAAGCCCCGAGAAATTGATATAAAGATCCTCTTGCAGCCGCCGCCGCAGCCCGACAATCGTAGACTGCTGTTGGCTCGATTGGTAAAGCCGGATCTCCGGCTCCAGCTGATCGATCACCTTGCCGTCGCGCGACACTTGCAGCGTCGCCCGGCTGAATTGGTAATCACCCGTGGGGCTGGTGCTGTCGTTCACATTCAGCAGCTTCAAATCATAGGAGCCGAAGCGCAGGCTTTCATTCAAACCCAGGCTGCGGGTTTCATGCTGGTTGAACGCCGCGCCCGTGAATCCGATGAACATGCAGACGATACCCATGTGCACCAGATAGCCGCCGTAGCGCCGCGTGTTGCGCCAGGTTAATTCGAAAACGGCCTTGGGCAGGGCGATCTGTTCCTTCAATTGAATCGCGCGCGAACCCTTCCAGAATTCACCTAGGACCGATGCGATCACAAACGCGCATAGGCCGAACGACATCAGCGCCGTAATGTTATGGATCCCTGAGGCCGCCAACCCGATGACCACCAGAAAGAAAACAGCCACGGGAATCGCGAACGAACGCTTTAAACTGTTGATCGAACTCTTGCGCCAGGCAATCAGCGGCCCCACGCCGGTCAGGAAAATCAGGAAGAGAGCAATGGGGATGGTGACCCGGTTGTAGTAAGGCCCGTCAATGGTCTCTTTCTCGCCGGTCAGCGCTTCCATAATGACCGGGAATAGCGTTCCCCACAACACCGCGAAACAACTCGCTAACAAAATCAGGTTATTGAAGAGGAAGCTCGACTCCCGCGAGACGACGCTCTCAAGCTTGACCTCGCTCTTCAAATACGGCAGATTCTTGATGATGGCAAACGTGGTCAGCACAATTGCTGAAATGAGAAACGTGGTGAAGTAAGGCTTCACCGGCGACTGCGCAAAGGCGTGCACCGACGAAACCAGCCCAGTGCGCGTCAGCGTGGTGCCTAGGATGCTCAGCAGGAACGTGCCGGAAACCAGCACCATGTTCCACACCTTCATCATTCCCTTTTTCTCTTGCATCATCACCGAATGCAGAAACGCGGTGGCCGTAATCCAGGGCATCAGCGAAGCATTTTCCACGGGGTCCCAGCCCCAGTAGCCGCCCCAGCCCAACACCTTGTACGCCCAGCCCATGCCCAAAAGAATGCCGGTGCTCTGAAAGAGCCAAGTGACAATGGCCCAGCGCCGCGTCGTATGAATCCAAGCTTCGCCCGGCTGCTTGGTGATCAGAGACGCCATGGCGAATGCAAACGGCACGGTAAAGCCGACGTAACCGAGGTAGAGGAACGGCGGGTGGATGGCCATATTCCACGTCTGCAGCAGCGGGCTCAATCCGTTGCCGTCGCCTACGTCGATAATTCCGCGTCCCGCCGTCAGCACTTGAAACGGGCTGGCGACAAAAGTAATCATGCCCAGGAAGAAAGCCAGAACCGTCATCATGATGCCGGTCACCAGCGGCATCATCTCCCGGAACTTGCGCCGGTTGCTGTAAACAATGACCGCCGAGTAGCTGGCCAGCAGCCATGACCAAAGCAGCAGCGAGCCTTCCTGCCCACCCCACCATGCCGTGAATTTATAGATGGTGGGCATGGCTTTGTTCGTATGGCTAATCACATAAGCCATGCGATAGTCGCCGCTCATCAAGGAATAAATCAGGATGCCCGAAGCAGCCGTGAGCAGCACCCAGATGGAATAGACGGCGCGCTCGGCGCTCACCACCAGGAACGGACGCTTGCCGTATTTTCCGGCCAGCGTGGCGGCAATAGCGAACACCGCCAGACAAAACGAAAGCAGGATCGCTAAAGCGCCGATGTTTTCCATATATTTTTGATGCTATACCTTCTACTACCTGCTGGCCATGCTGGTGACGGAATTCTGGGTAATTTTCTGCGCCGGGCTATCGTGCGACAAGCCGCGCTGTGTCGGCTTCGATTCGTATTTCGATGCGCACTTGGCTTGCACTTTATTCGCCTGGAACACGCCGTCCGAGCCCAAGCGGCCATCGGCCAAGGCTTGCGAGTTGTCCTTAAAGGTATCGGGCAGCGGGTCCGTGCCGGAGTAAACCACATTCAGCTTGGTCGCGCCCTGATGCAAAACGAAAGCCACCTGCGAAGCGGTCTTCACAATCGATCCGGGTTGCACGTCGCCCCCGACGCGCACACGGCCGTTCCGCGCCGCTGCGCCCATCTGCTGCAATTCTGGGATGGTCTTGTAGTATGTTTTCGTCTCTTTGACTCCACCTACCGCCAGCCAGACCAACGAGCCGACAATCAGGACCATCAAACCGCCGAATTTTAAGTAGGTATGCATATAGGAGGGAGAACTACCATTCAGTATATGACTTCTTCAGGGAGCAAGCATAAGCCGGAGAGTTCCACCTGAACGCAAATACCGACCTTAGCTTTATTCATCGCTTTGAAGCGGCAGCGAATCCCGCCGCGCCCGTCCTCCTGCTGCTGCACGGAACGGGCGGCGATGAGAATACGTTAGCCCCTCTAGGCCGCGCAATCGCCCCCGGGGCGGCGCAGCTCAGCCCGCGCGGCAAGGTGCTGGAACACGGCATGGCGCGTTTTTTTCGCAGGCTCGCCCAAGGAGTCTTTGACCAGGAGGATCTGGCGCTGCGGACGAACGACCTGGCCCAGTTCGTTGACGCCGCAGCGAAGGCTTATCATTTTTCGAGAAGCCGGCTCATCGCGGTGGGTTTTTCGAATGGCGCAAATATCGCCACCAGCTTATTACTACGCTATCCGAATAAACTGGCGGGAGCGATTCTGCTGCGGGGCATGGTGCCGTTCGTGCCCGAAACCCCGGTGGACCTGAAGCGCAAGCCCGTGCTGGTATCCAGCGGCTTCGACGACCCGATTGTGGGTACCGATGAAGTCGAGGAATTAGCCGATATCTTCCGCGCCGCCAACGCCGAACTGACCCTGCATTGGGAAAAATCTGGCCATATTCTGTCGCAGGGCGACGTGTTGATGGCCTTCGATTGGCTCAGAAGGTTTTATGTTTCGAAGCATTCCCAAGCTAAATAAGCGCGACAGCGGGTAAACTAAGCTATTGGCAACACAATTGAAGCCGCTCTCCTCCGCCGGGCCGTTTAGCCTGGACAGCCGTTGGATTGCGCAGCTTTCCGAGCAATCCGCTTTGTTTCATGCCCAACGCGCTTTGACGCGGGAGCGCGCCTGGATCAACGAGCAGCAACTCGCCCTTTGCCGCGTGGCGGCCCCGACTTTTTTTGAGGAGCAGCGAGCCGCCTGGTTTCGCGAGCAATTGGAACTATTGGGCTGGGACGCCAAGCTAGACCGTGCCGGTAACGTTTTGGCTTCGTTCCGCTCCGGAGAAGCGGAGCCGTCCATTGTGGTCTCCGCGCATCTGGATACCGTGCTATCACCGAACCGGCCCGAAGAAGTGTTCTACTCACCGGACGGGCGGCTACGGGGGCCGGGCGTTTCAGACAATGGCGCGGGGCTGGCGGCCTTGCTGGCATTAGCCAGAATTCTGCCGGAAATACCCGATCTGCACGTCCTGGCGTCGTCCTTATTGCTGGTCGCCAACGTGGGGGAAGAGGGCGAAGGAAACTTGAGCGGTATGCGTTACTTATGCCGGCAAACGCAGCAATTGTCGCGCATCGCGGCATTTATCGTGCTGGACGGACCTTCCACCGACCACGTCACCGTGCAAGCGTTAGCCAGCCGCCGCTTTGAAGTCAGCTTTTCCGGTCCGGGCGGTCATAGCTGGAACGATTACGGCGTTCCCAATCCGGTACACGCCATCGGCGACGTAATCAGCTCGTTCGTGCAAATGGCGTCAGCAAGACTGGCTGGCGAACGCAAAACCCGCTGCTCCTATAATTTCGGCATCGTGGAGGGCGGCACCAGCGTGAATTCCATTCCGTCCAGCGCGCGCACGAAATTAGATTTGCGCTCCGAAGAACCAGGGCTGCTGGATGAGATAGCGTCGCTGCTGACGACCGCCGTCGAGCGGACATTGGAACGTGAGAATCGAGCCTCCAAAGGCGAAAGACTCAACGCCAAAATCAAGGAACTCGGTTCCCGGCCCGGTGGGAAATTACCCGAGCAGGCACCGCTTTTGAAAACGATTCAAGCCGTGGATACCTATCTGAATATCCGTTCGCGCGTGGATTGCGCCTCTACCGACGCCAACGTACCACTTTCCATGGGATTACCGGCGGTCTCCATCGGAGCAGGCGGCCAGGGCGGCGGCGCGCATACATCGCAAGAGTGGTACCAGCCCGATACGCGCGAGTTGGGATTGCGGCGTATCTTGCTGGTTTTGGCGGCATTCGCGGAATTTAACAAACGGTGAATAGCGTTAAGCGCTGGCAAGCCGATCTCGCGCTTGCCCTGGTCGCTATCGTCTGGGGAACCACGTTCGTTGTGGTGAAGCAAGCCCTCAGCGAAATCTCAACAGTCTATTTCCTGGCTTTACGTTTCTGCTTGGCTAGCATTTGCATGCTGGCCATGTTTTGGCCGGCCTTTCGCCGCTTGAGCTGGCGGGAAATCGGCCTCGGACTGCGCGGCGGAGCACTGGCCGGCATTTTTCTGTGGCTGGGCTACATACTTCAGACGTTCGGATTAAAATACACCGGCGCGGGTAAATCCGGCTTTATCACCGGACTCTATATCGTGCTCGTGCCACTGCTGAGCGCGGCTATCTATCGCCGCTGGCCGCAAACCCGTGAGCTTCTCGGCGTTCTAGCGGCGGCTGCCGGCATGGCCGCGCTGACGCTGCCCTCCATTTCCGGCGGCTTTCAGTTCAATCGCGGCGATCTGCTGACGGTCGGCTGCGCCATCGTATTCGCCATTCACCTGCTGGTGCTGGGCTACTTTTCAAAGCGCGAGAGTTTTCAAGCTGTAGCGTTAGGCCAAATCGCATGCTCGGCAGTGTTATCGACAGTGTCCTTGGCCATCGAGCCGCCGCAAGCGCGCTGGAGCCCGGAAGTCATCTTTGCCATCGTGCTGACCGCCATCTTCGCCACGGCCGTGGCCTTTGCGCTCCAGACCTGGGGCCAAAAATACACAACCCCCACCCGTACAGCCTTGATTTTTGCTCTAGAACCGGTCATTGCGCTGGCTACTGCCGTTGCGGTCGGCGGCGAACAACTCACGGCGAGCGCTTTGGTAGGCGGCGCGCTCATTCTCGGTGGAATCCTAGCCGTCGAGCTCAAACCGGCCGAATAAGTATAGAGCAGACTTGTGAAAAACTCCGTATACTGGGAAAAAAGCCGCTTTTGGAAAAGGTGTTCGTGGAAAAGTTTAAGCAGCTCAAATTACTGAGCTTCGCGTTGCTGCTATTTACCCTGGCCCTGGGCATCGTCATCGGAACGGTGATCAACACGGATGTGAAAGCGGAGCGGCAAAGCGTCGGCGGTGTCGCCCCCGATGCCACGCCACTGCATATTCCGCAAGCGGTGCTCATCTCGAACGAATTCACGAAGCTGACCAAGCGCGTGGAGCCTTCGGTGGTTTATATCGAATCGGATTACCTGCCGAAGCCGGGAAAGCGCACCCACAAAGCCGATCCCGATGAAGATGGAAACGATAGCCCGGATGACCCTCCGCATTCGAAAGATCCCTCCGATCTTTTTAAGCGGTACTTCGGCTCCCCGCAGCAAAAGCGTAATCTCCGCACGGAAGGTTCCGGCACCGGCTTCATTGTCGACAAAAACGGCTATATCATTACCAACCAGCACGTAGTGGAAAACGCCGACCGCATCAAAGTAAAACTCCCCGAGGACGAAACCGAGTATCGCGCGCGAATCGTTGGAGTCGACGATTTGACTGACTTGGCCGTGCTCAAGATCAATACGAAACAGCCCTTGGTCCCTGTGCAGATTGGCAATTCAGACAGCGTGCAAGTCGGCGACTGGGTGATTGCCATCGGTTCTCCGTTCGGCTTGCAAGCCACCGTGACCGCCGGCATCATCAGCGCGCAGCGCACCAGCCGCGACCTGCCTGGCGCCAAGCAATTTCAAAACTTTCTGCAAACCGATGCGGCCATCAATCCCGGTAATAGCGGGGGGCCGCTGCTCAATGTTCGCGGAGAAGTGATCGGGGTCAACACCATGATCGCGACGCGTAGCGGAACCTACGAGGGCTACGGCTTTGCCCTGCCCTCGAATATGGCCGTGAAGGTGTATAACGACATCATTCACGACGGCCGCGTGATTCGCGGCTCCATCGGCATTAGGTGGACTCATAGCGCCGCGGATAGTGATACCCTGCAAGCTTTCGGCCTGGACCACGGCGTGATTGTGCAAGAGGTGGCGCCCACCGGTCCCGCAGGCATGGCTGGCGTGCGGCCGGACGACATTATTATTTCCATGAATGACCGGCCGGTGAAGGATGGACAGGAGTTGGTGAATAAGGTGGCCGATCTCCCGATCGGTTCCAGCGCCATGTTTACGGTCGACCGCGATGGAAGGCAGAAGAATTTCAAAGTAGAAGTGGGCGAGCGCGAGACGGTTTGGGCTGAAACCGAGACCAGCAGCGCTCAGCCGCCGGACACTCCGGCGCCCTCTCCGGATAAACGGCTGAATACGGCCAAGTTCGGAATATTGATCATGCGGCTCACCGAAAAAGAACGTGCGGACCTGGCAATCGAGGAAAAGGGCGGCGTAAAGGTCGTCACCATTGATCCCGGTTCGTTTGCGGACGATATCGGAATGGAAGAAGGCGACGCAATCCTGTCCATCAACCGGCAACATATTTCTTCGACCGAAGACATGATGAAAGTGCCGGCCGCTTTCAAGCCCGGCCAAGCGGTGGCCGTGCATGTCGTGCGTTCGCCGGGCGGGGCGGGCAAACATGGCGAGCCGCAGCGCATGTACTTAGCCGGACGCTGGCCCGAAAATTAAAGCAGTTTCGCTGCGCGCTTGGCAAAATACGTGAGCGTGAAATCAGCCCCCGCTCGCCGGATGCTGGTCAGTGTTTCCAGAATGGTCCGGTCCAAATCGAGCCAACCGTTATCGGCGGCTGCCATAATCATGCTGAACTCGCCGCTCACCTGATACGCACCCAGCGGAACTTCGAAGCGTTGCCGGGCTTCCTTGATCACGTCCAGATATGCCATTGCGGGCTTCACCATGATCATGTCGGCGCCTTCTTCGAGGTCGAGCACAATTTCGCGCATGGCCTCGCGCCCATTGGCCGGGTCCATTTGATAGCTCCGCCGGTCACCAAACTGCGGCGTAGATTCGGCGGCTTCGCGGAACGGACCGTAGAATACCGAAGCATATTTAGCAGCGTAGGACATGATGGGCATGGAGCTATGCCCGGCTCGGTCCAGTGCTTTGCGTATCGCTGCCACACGACCGTCCATCATGTCGCTAGGGGCCACAATATCCGCGCCGGCGTTAGCGTGCGAGACCGCGGTTTTGGCCAGCCAATCGAGCGTGATGTCATTATGGACGTCGTCATCCTCTACCCAGCCGCAATGTCCGTGGCTGGTGTATTCGCAGTTGCAAACGTCGGTGATCACTAGCAAACCGGGCACTTCCTGTTTCACCGCTCGAACAGCCTTCTGCGTGATGCCGTCAGGATCATATGCGCCCGACGCAAATTCGTCTTTCTCATCCGGAACGCCGAACAAAATGACGCCGCCGATCCCCAACGCTTTGCACTCCTCGCATTCGCGCACCAGCTTATCGATGGAAAGCTGGGCATTGCCGGGCATGGAGTTGATCTCTTTCCGCACGCCTTCGCCGGGGACTACGAAGAGCGGAAAAATGAACTGCGAAGGCGCGAGTTGTGTCTCGCGAACGAGGCGTCGAATAGCTTCTGAAGAACGCAAGCGGCGCGGGCGCTGAACCGGAAATGCCATAAGGTGTGTCCCTTCAGTTTGGCAAATTGCGATGTTGGAAAACGTGTTCGACAATGTCGGTATGAAGCATCACGCAGCCAAGCGCTGGTTCGTCAGCGGAATCGTGCAGGGCGTCGGCTTCCGCTTTTTCGTACAGCAGAAAGCTTCGATGCTGGGCCTTTCCGGCTGGGCCCGGAATTTAGACGATGGCCGAGTGGAAGTCTACGCGACCGGAACGAACGAACAGTTAAGCGATCTGGCCGCCGCCTTGCATGTCGGGCCGCTGCTGTCGCAGGTGCGCGGTGTTTCTGAAACTGAAGATGTACCGCAAAAGATAACCGGTTTTTCGATGCGGTAACCCACCCTCAGCCACTGTAAAAATAAAATTCACCAACGTCCTTGGCATAAAGAGTAACTACATTTTTTTTAATTGAGATAATTTATCCCGAATGGGTGGCATTTCCTAGTTGCAGTAATATAGCGTAAGAACAACTTCCAGTTGACAGCAAGTGATAGTTAGCGGACACTTCGATGGTATCGGAGATGTTAGTTGGTTAACGCTATATGGATCTGTCCTCTTCTGTAAGTGCAACTCTAGTGTGTTCTTTCTTGTTCGTAGTACTGTCAGGGAATACTGCCTTCGGCAGCACGGTTAATTGCGCGAATAGCTCTGCGGATGCCGGGGCCATTCAATCAGCCGTAAATGCCGGTGGCGCCGTCTCGATTAGCGGCGTGTGCGCCTTAGGATCCACCGCTATCAGCGTTGGCAATAGCGTAGTAATTACAGGCACGGCACAACTGAATAGCAGTGGGAGTTTTGTCTTTGTAATCTGGTCCAATAATGTTTCCATCAGTGGCCTTACTTTTAATGGAGCTGGGCTAAACCTGATAGGTGTTCCTCAGCAATCTGGATTTCTTTTCACGAATAATACAATTCGCAACACAAACGGTAACAATGGCATTGTCGTAGACGGCATATTGCGAACCAGCAAGATAAGCCGGAACACCTTCTCTTCCATCGCCCCAAACGGCTTCGCGGCGGCTACGTATGCATCTCTCGGCTTTGGCGGATGTTATAGCCAAGGTGGTTGTGACACGGCCGGCGTCGGCATTTCCATCTACGGCGGCATAGATCAAACGACTATTGACAATAACTCGTTCGACCTCATAGCAAACGATGCAATGCACATCGGCTGGAATTTAATCGCGGCGGATGCCAATTATTTTCTTACAAAGAACAACGATATCAGCTACAACACTTTCAGCCGCGTGCACCGGATTGGTATTGAAGCACAAGCCATCTGGTCCTATCCAAAATGCGGCATGAACGGTGCGTCCAGCTGCGATATATCTCATAATTTCAGCACCAATACCACCATCAAGGGGAATTACTTTCATGATCCCCTTCTGACCTACGTCGAAACCTACGCTTATTCGCTTGCGATATGGGGCGACGGCCAATATATAAACAATGCAGGCATTGACAATTTCATCAGTGGACAAACGCCCGGTTACGGAATTGAAGACATGGGCAACAACGTGCTCACACAAGGGAACGTGATGGCGGCGGATTATATTGCCGGGGCGACTCCGCATGGCTGGGCAGCTGACATTATCTACGGTTCACAGGCGCCCGGAAGCATTTTTACTACCCAGAACAATGTGCTCTGCGGTGACGCAGCCACAACCAGAAATTTTGGTGATGAGCCCAATTCAAGCGGCACAAAGGTGAACCAATACAATTACATTGCTAACTCCTGCCCTAATGCTGGTGCTTTGACTCAGAGCGCCATTACTCTCGCATACGTTTCACCGGCAGTCTCCGCGACAAATGGAATATGGCAATTGAGTGCAATTAGCGCGCTGCCGATTAGGTATGTGCAATTCTTTCTGGACGGGTCTACCACTCCCACCGTGACGCAGGAGGTTCAAGACGTAAGTACGACATTTGCGGCCGACCGGAAGTGGATGTATCACGCAACGGTAAATGCTTCCACGCTTGCAGCGGGAAGCCACACCATAATAGCGAAAGCAACCGACGTGGCGGGCGCAACGCAAAGTGTATCGCAGTCTTTTAATGTCGGTTCGGTGAGTACCCCTACCCTTCAAGTAGCCCCGGCCACTCTTTCCTTTGGATCACAAACTGTTGGGCTGGCGTTGAACATGACATTGACGGTCACCGCGAAAACCGGTTCTGTGACGATCAATGGCATAAACACCGCTGGATCGAATTCGAAAGATTTTGTGTCGACTTCGGCTTGTGGCGCGTCGCTGGCGGCGGGCCTCTCCTGCACCATTAAGACGGTATTTACGCCTTCCGTTGTGGGTGCGGAAAGCGCCAGCCTGTCCATTACAGACAACGCAAGCGGGTCGCCTCAGACAATTGCCCTGAGCGGCACGGGAGTGGCGCTCACTACTACTCCGCCGCCTATTACCGCGACATCGCTTAAATCCGGTGCATACAACATCCGGGACGCGAGTGGCAACACGATGGACCTTGGCTGGGCGCTCAACCCGCAATGGGGAGATGGCCCCTTCGTCTATCTGTACAGCTATAACAACGGCGCCAGCCAACAGATCACCTACACAAGTTCCGGCCAACTGCAGTCCGTGCAAAGTCCCGGCCAGTATTTATACAATGATGGCGGTTTTCTGGCCATTGGCCCGGTGGGCGACACCTTCACGATTAATACGAGCGGCAATGGTTATACGATCCAGGACAAAACAGCAGGCGGCCTTTATGTCCAAACCGCTAGCGCAATTGGTCCATTCAATAAACTTTCCTTATCTTCAACAGCCACCGTCTGGATGTTTTCCCCGCTAGCAACAGGAAGTAGCCCCACCTCATTGGCAACCGGCAAATCATATAACTTTCAGGATGCGTCCAGCAATACGATGGACCTCGGCTGGGCGCTCAACCCACAATGGGGAGATGGCACCTTCGTCTATCTATACAGCTATAACAACGGCGCTAGCCAGCAAATCACTTACACGGCCGCCGGGCAACTAGAATCTGTGCAAAGTCCCGGCCAGTATCTTTATAATAATGGGGGCGCCCTTGCGATTGGCCTGAGCGGCGACCGCTTTTTGATTGTAGCTAGTGGTAACGGCTATACCATTTACGACAGTACTGTCAGCCTTTATGTGAACACTCCCGGCCAGATCTTGCCGCCTAACAAATTGACGTTGTCGGCCGCTCCTACCGTTTGGACGGCAACGGCCCACTAAGTTCTTGGTAAGAACAGCTATAAGCAATTCTGAACGTTTCCCACACCATGGTTTCACGATGAAAAGAGTAACTTTATTAACTTATACGATCTGTTTTGCCGCCTTTTTGGTACAAGCGGTAAACGCAAAGACCCTCACCTTCACTTGGTCAGCTTCTGAGCCTGTTACTGGCGTTCGCGGAACGGGCAAGGGAATATTCACCTTTCCCGATGGGTTGACTAGCGTCCGGATGACGGATCTAACCAAATTTTCGTTCACGGAGACGGCGGATGAAACTGAATGCGGCCTTTGCCATGGCGCGAGGCCTAACGGACCTTTCACTTCCAAATTCACGCTTGGGCTCGCGAACCTGACCAACTTTTCCCTTACGCTGGTTGACGGAGTCCCCATGGGATTCACACTTCAGACCGATGATCTCGACGGTCCAGCATTCAGAGTCTTCCAGTTCACTGATGATACGGTTGGCGGATTCTTTAACGTTGTAGGTGCGGTTACTTTTAAGCCCTGAGCTTAGAGGCGGGTCGTTAGTTATCGGCAGCTTTATATGCCTAATAGCCCGTCAACGGCTGCGCTGACCGCTTGGTTTAACCGCTGCAGGCATTGCTCCACTAATCCTGTTTCTTTTTGAGCGAGCGCCCAGTCTCTGCCATCCACAGCTTCCCGGACCCCCGGAACGGTCTTCACGTCATAACCGGTATAAAAGCCCGGCGCATAAATCTGATGCTTGTACCAACCGCGATTCGGCAGGCCTTCGGGCCGCGTGAGCGTCCGTTCGCTATGCATCAGCGCCTGGTTCACGGTGTTCAGCCGCACCGCCGCAATGGAGTCCCTCAACATAGCGGCTTCCATCAGCGCATCCAAATTCGTGCCGTTCTGCCGCAATTGTTCCAGCTGTTGATTCAACTCCCCGAAATCTAACGTTTGTCCCTGGCGCTGCGCGCGCTTCTGAATGTCGTCGATGTACGCGCCGACGGTATTGGCAAGATGGCTGAATTCGAAAGGCAAAACCGACGCATTGGCCAGCCGCAGCAGGGCCGTGGCGGTGTACTGCGAAAGTGCCCTGCCATCTACAAACGTCCCGTCAGAAAAGTGCGAATACCAATAGATGGAATCGTACGCGGAATGATAGACGCCGCCCTTACTCTGCCCGGCGAAACCGGCATTCAAGCTGGCGACGCCTAGGAAGTCCAGAAAAGCAACGTAATCGGACCCCGCGCCCAAAGCGCCGATAGCAAACTCAGTCCGCTTTTGCGGAGGACCTTCCTCTTCTCCCTCCGGAACGGTTGGGTTCGCTAGGAACGCATCCACCAGATTTCCGGACGTGCCGGGTTGTGGAACGGCGCCGGCCACCTCCGAAGCGAACGCTTCCAATGTGTGCGAACCGCTAAGTTGAATCCACCCTTTACCGGTGTGATCCGAATTCAGGTACGCCACGGCCTTCTGTTTTAACTCGTCCTGGTGCTTTTCGGCCCACTCGGTCGACCCCAACAAGCCGAATTCCTCGCCGTCCCACAGTGCAATTTTGATGGTCCGCTTGGGTTTCCAGCCCTGTTTCTGCAGCGTGCCGAGAGCGCGAGCTGTTTCGAGCAGCGCAGCCACGCCGGATACTGGATCGTCGGCACCATTCACCCAGGCGTCATGATGATTGCCGGCAATCACCCATTCGTCCGGGAAATCCGAGCCGGGAATAGTGGCAATCACGTCGTACAACGGGCGGATGGACCAATCGTAATCCGTTTTCATATGCACGCGCGTGGCGCCGGGGCCAAGGTGATAGGTGATTGGCAGCGCGCCGCGCCATGTGAGCGGCGCTTCCGGACCAGTCAGTTGCTCTAAAATCGGCTGCGCATCGCCATAGGAAATCGGCAGCACCGGAATTTTGGCGAGGGTCTTCGCATCCGCCAGCGGCAGGCGTTTCGTTCCCTTCTCGGAAGCCCAGCTGGGGGAAAGAGGGTCGCCGGGATACAGCGGCACGTCCAACACACTGCCGCGCTGCACGCCGCCGGGCGGCCGCATCGGACCTTTCGGGTAAACATCGCCCTCAAAGTAGCCGTCTTCATGCGGGTCCGAATAAATCAAGCAGGCAATAGCGCCATGTTCGGCCGCCAGCTTCGGCTTGACGCCCCGCCATATTTTGCCATAGCGGGCGATGACAATCTTGCCTTTGACGTCAATTCCCTGCTGCGCCAGCCAAACATAGTCGGCCGGAGCGCCGAAGTTAACGTAGACGACGTCCCCCGTCACCTCGCCCGAGGCTGCGTAGGCGTTATAGGTAGCGAGCTGATTCGCGCCGCTGCTATTCGGGTCTTCCTCGACGGCCGGTTCTTGCAGCTTGGCGGTAAAAGGCTTCGGGCCGATGACTTCCACCAGGCGCGCGGATGGAAACGGCATCAAGGCTTCAAACCGCTCAATTTGCGCGTCGAATCCCCACTCTTGCAAACTCCGCTGAAGGTATTCGGCCACGGCTTTCGAGCGCGGCGACCCGGCATTATGGGGCTCGCCCGCCAGCAATTCCATGTATTTACGGAGGCGCGCGGTATCGGGCATTGCCTGGACTTGTTGCTCCAGTTGCCGCTGGCCGGGCACGTCCTTCCTCAAAAACCCGCGCAGGTGATCGCTTTGCGCTTGTCCGGGAGCGGTGAGGGCGCAACAGAACAAGCCCCCAAGCAAAGCCTTCATTACCGCTTATTCTAGCGTGAAATAGCTAGATCAAATGCACGACAATGAACGAAGCAATGTCAGTTAGAAGCACCTGAGGAGAATAGCTATGCCAAAAAGGAATTCCTGGTTGATTGCGGCCGCCGTTGCGCTCGCTGCCTTCATAGTTGGAAGATGGAGCAACTCAAATATGAGCGTCAGGGCCGATTCTGCCGGAAATCCGCAGATTGAAATTCGTCCTATAGGCGGAGATAGCAGCCTGACCGTATACTATCCCGGCCTGAACAAGCTATTTGTTTATCAGAACCCGTTCGTCGGCCTGCCAACGTGGCCTTGTTCTTATTCGATTCAGCTCAGTGAGCCTGGCGGAAAGGTAGAACGCCAGCCGTGTAAAAACTAAGGACCGTTAGCCGTGCCATTTGAATTCTTTCATTTCGTCCGTTGGAGTTGAATCCAGCCTGAACATACCGGCCATCGGTCTCGGGCTTACCGTACGCGCGGTGGGGCGTGGAGCTTTTGGGGCCGCCGATCACCGCAACATCAATAGCTGTCTAGCTGGCGAACGCGGCAGTGCGCGGTTCCAACTCCACCGGTTGCATCGAGTTGTTAAAACTATAACCAAAGCCGCGCACCGACCGGATCATTAAAGGATTGGCCGGGTCCGCCTCAATTTTTTGGCGTAAGCGCAGGATATACACATCCACCGTTCGATCCGTCACCGCGCGGTCGTGTCCCCAAACCGCGTCCAGTAGTTGTTCGCGGCTAAAAACCACGCCCGGGCGGCTCATGAGGAATTCTAAAAGGCGGAATTCGGTTGCCGTCAAGGTTAGCAGCGAACCACCCAACCGTACTTCGCAACTGCTGCGGTCCAGTTCGAGCGAAGACGCTTTCAATACGCGGGTAGCGCTGGTCTGGCCGCGAAACTGAATTTTAATTCTTGCCACCAATTCTCTGACGAAGAATGGCTTTACAATGTAGTCGTTGGCCCCGAGCTCCAAACCGACAATGCGATCCGTTTCCGAAGCGCGCGCCGTGAGGAAGATGACGGGAATGTGCGCCAACTCAGGATGTTGACGGATGCTTTTGCAGATATCCAGGCCGTCCGAATCCGGCAGCATGATGTCGAGCAGAATGAGGTCGGGCTTTTCTCTCCGGCAAAGGTCGGTCACGCCTTTACCAGTCTGAGCACCCACCACGGCAAAACCTTCTTTTTCGAGGTTATATTTCACTAGCGCGTATAAATCGGCGTCATCTTCAATCAGGGCTATTTTTCGCATGGGCTAATCCGGTTGAAACAATCTAAGTCTAGAGTAATCGGATAGTCATGACAATTGCGTTACGGTTTGATAAATAGAGACTGAATTTCACAAGTATCGTTGGGCAAAATCGCGGTATCTTTAAAAAAAGGACCGTTATGGTTAAGCAAGATGCGTCTCTGAAACGTCAAGATTTCGCGCGCCAGCGCGGCGCGCTGATGCTCTGGACATCCGCCATCGCCCTCGTGGTGGTCGTTCTTCTCATTGTCGCGCTCAGCGGCTCCACCTCCCGATTCTATTCACGGGGCGCCATTGCCGCGGCGGTTGTCCTGCTCCTGATCCGCCTGGTAGGCCGCGTCCTGAAAGTCCGCAGTGCGCGTGCCGCGCAACCCGATCCCCAGTCCACCCTCAAATTGGACTAGGGCTCATATTGGATTGAAACAAGGCCTGGGCCTGTTACTATCTAGATGTTTATGAAGGGTATCGTTCTAGCCGGGGGCACCGGCAGCCGCTTGTTTCCGCTCACAAAGATCACCAACAAGCATCTCTTGCCGATCTACGACAAGCCGATGATCTACTACCCGATCCAGACGTTGGTCGAAGCGGGCATTCGAGATCTGCTGGTGGTGACGGGCGGGCGCAATTCCGGTGACTTCCTGCGTTTACTGGCCAATGGTAAAGAGTTCGGCCTGAAGCACATCAATTACACCTACCAAGAAGGCGAAGGCGGTATCGCCGAGGCGTTGGCATTGGCGGAGCATTTCGCCGAAGGCAGCCAGATTTGCGTGATTTTAGGCGACAACATCATCGAAGGCTCCATAGCGGGCGCCGTGGAGGATTTCAAGAAGCAGGAAACGGGAGCGAAGATTCTGCTGAAAAAGGTGCATGACGCCGAGCGCTTTGGCGTTGCCGAAGTGGATGGCAACCGCATCATCGGCATTGAAGAGAAGCCCGCCAAGCCGAAATCCGATCTCGCGGTAACCGGCGTCTACCTGTACGACAAAACCGTCTTCAACAAAACCCGCACGCTGAAGCCGTCCGCGCGCGGCGAGTTGGAAATTACCGACGTGAACAACGCCTATATCCAAGAAGGCACTATGACTTTTAACTTCTTAGAAGGCTGGTGGACGGACGCGGGCACTTTCGATTCGCTATTGCGCGCCGCTTACCTGGTGCACGATACCGCAACGAATAAAGTGAATGCGACGGCGGCCAATGGAGCTGCGTTAGGACGATGAGCACCACAACTACCGCGTTAGGTACGCTTGCCTCGGGTGAGGATCTTGCCATTCCGGTCTCCGAGCCAGGTATTGGGAAAGTCATTCTTTCGCCTACCAGCAAAGACCTCATCGCCGATGTTCAGATCAATCCGTTTTCACTGTGGCCGGACGACCGTGGCTATTTTCTGGAAATCGCACGTTTAGGACAGGGGCTGGTGGCCGATTTTCCGGCCGCTTCCACGCAAGTTTCGACCGCCTTGAACTATCCGGGCATTATCAAGGCGTTCCACTACCATAAATTTCAGACCGACTTCTGGGTGCCTGCAGCCGGTTTGCTGCAAGTGGTTCTAGTGGATCTGCGCCGCGCGTCCGCTACTTTTGGCCTCAAGAATACGATTTATGTAGGCGCCCTCCGGCCTTGGCAAATCCTGATTCCGCCCGGCGTGGCGCATGGTTATAAGGTCATCGGCGAACAGCCTTCCGTGCTGGTTTACGTCACCAACCGGACTTATGATCCAAAAGACGAAGGCCGCATTCCGCACAACGATACGGCCATCGCCTATGACTGGGAGTTACAGCACAAATGAAATTGCTGGTCACCGGCGGCGCCGGATTCATCGGCTCTTCTTTTGTCCGCATGGCTCTCAACCAGGGCTGGGCCGAACAGGTAGTTAACTTCGACAAGCTGACATACGCGGGTAATCCGGACAACGTGCTGCCGGTGGCGGATCACCCCGGCTACCGCTTCGTCCACGCCGATATCTGTGACAGCGAAGCCGTTGAGGCGGTATTCGCCCGTGAGTCCCCTGACGCCGTCATTCACTTCGCGGCCGAATCGCACGTGGACCGCAGCATTCACTCCCCCGCCCCGGTAATTCAAACCAACTTCAACGGCACATTCACCCTGCTGGAGGCCGCGCGCCGCCACAATATTGCGCGCTTCATACATGTTTCGACCGATGAAGTCTACGGCAGCATTGAGGCGCCGCACGATGCCGACGAAACTTACCCGTTGCGCGCCAGCAGTCCGTATTCGGCATCCAAGGCTGGCTCCGATCTTTTAGCTCTGTCCTATTACACAACCTATAAGATGAACGTGTCAGTCACGCGCGCATCGAACAATTACGGACCTTATCAATTCCCCGAAAAACTGATCCCGTTAATGATTTCGAACGCGCTCGAAGACAAGCCTTTGCCGGTGTACGGAGACGGTCAGCAGGTGCGCGATTGGTTGTATGTGGAAGACCATTGCCGGGCTATTTTTGCCGTTTTGAAGAAAGGCCGCCCGGGCGAAATCTACAACATCGGCGGCAATTGCTCGCTGCCGAACCTGGATGTGATCCACCGCATCCTGAAAGCGACCGGCAAGCCCGAGACCCTTATCACGCAAGTCAAAGACCGCCCCGGCCATGACCGCCGTTACGCGTTGACGAACGCCAAATTGACCAAGGAAACCGGTTGGGAGCCCTTGATGGACTTTGATCGCGGCTTAAACGCCACCATCGATTGGTACCGGAAGAATGGCGCTTGGACGCAACGGATTAAAAGCGGAGAATATCTTCGCTTTTACGAGTTGAATTACTCCAATCGCGCGTAGCGGGCGAAAGCGCGTGCTTCGCCGCGCCGCGTTTACATTGTTTCCCGCTATAATTTATTGAGTAGAACCAGGCTTTTGTGGATCGATCTCAAGAAACCCTTCCCGCCCTAGACGAGTTGAGGCTGATTCGCCAGGAGGCTCGCCACACCAGGTCGTTGAACATGTTGCGGCGGCAGTTTGACCGTCTGCAGAACGTCCGCCGCTTGTATATTGATGACTTCAATGTGCAGGTGCTGGTGGCCGACATTCATCAGGAGATTGTGGAGCGGGCGCGCTACTTACGCGGAGAATCGCCCGCATCGGCGCTGACGCCGGAAGAAACTTACGAGCTATTCCCCGAAGAACCGCCACCGTCGCACCAGGCACCGGCACACCAGACACCGGCATCCGGTGCATTCGACGACGAACCGGAAGCCGCCGAAATTCCGCCTGAGGTTCCTCGCCTTGACCCCAAAACTTGGCAAATTGCCGTTGGCTTGGCGGTGTTTTTGACCGTCCTGGTCTTGGCCGCGTTTTTTTACCTGATTCAGACCGCGCGAAAAATCAACTTTAAAGACGATAGCGTGGCCGCCACCGCCGCGCCGCAGGCCGATTCAGGCAAACCGAAAGCAGCCGCGATTTCGACGCCGGCTGCGGTTTCAGGACCAGCGCCGGTTGCCATGACACCCACGCTGCGGCTCTACACCGATCTTGTTCCGGGCGCCGTTGTATTTGACGATCAGCCGCCGCGTGACATAGACGGCGAGCTGGTGCTGGACAATTTGAAACCGGGGCAGCACTCCCTCAAAGTGACCGGGCCCGGCGGCATGGCGGCCTTCCGTTTCGAGGTGACCGGCAATGCCGCGCCGCGCGCGATTGGCGCTCCCTTTGTCTCAAATGCGCTAGCTGTGCTGGTTTCCGTGGAAAATGGGCACGGGCGCCTGGTGACGAACGCCGAGCATTCCAGCATTTTGCTCGACGGCAAAGACGCCGGCCAGGTCGATGCGAAGGGGCTGGCGCTGCCCGACCTCGGCAAGAACGAACACGATTTACGAGTCGTCCAGGACAAAGACCACCAACGTTTTGTGCTCACCTACACACCGGCGCCGGCCTTGACCGCTTACGTGAAATCCGATCCAAGCATCGGCACCCTCGTGCTGACAGCCGGCCAGGATGACGTGGATGTCTATATCGAAAACGTGCTCTACCGGCGTAAAACCGCGCATGGCCAGCTACGCGTTTCCTTGCACGCGGGCAAATACAACATTCGCGTGCATAAAGATGGCTTTGCCGACCCGCCGCCTTCCACTGTCGATATCAAAAAAACGGAGGAGACCGAGCTTCAGTTTCACATGCGCCCCGTCGCTCCGGAACTTGCGACGTTGCAGATCAAAGGCGGATTGCCGGGAATGCTGGTTTCCATCGACAAGGACACGCAGGCTACCGTTGGGCCGGATGGCGTCGCCCAAATCGCAAACATAAAAACCGGGGACCATACTATTGAACTCCGGCACGATGAATATGCCCCCCGGAAATTTGTCGGCACATTCCATGCCGGCGAAACAACGCTGCTCTCCGGTTCCGATATCGCTCTGGAAAAATTGACGGAGCAAAGCAAGACTGTCCCCGCGCCCGCTGCCGGGACCGATGCGCCTAAAACGGAAACCGCCGCCACGCCGCCAACTAACCCGGAAACATCCACGCTGGCGCCAGCTGGCCCTCCCTTGCGATCGGAAAAGGTCCTGAAAGGCGGGGGATTCGTCCCCTACGGCACGCCCAAGTCTCCAGGACGTTACACGTTTCAAGCACAGGGCCGCTTGGGAGGATTTCTCAAACGCGGCAAATTGCAGTGGTATGCCGGTTATCAAGATGGTCAGAATTATGTCTTATTCGTTCTCGACGGCAAGCGCATAACGGCGCGCGAGGTACGCGACGGCAAATCGCTTGAACAGCGCCGCGTGGCCTTTCCCGTGGATTCAGACGAGTGGGTTCAAGTGGACCTGGCAGTAAAGGCCGATACCATCAGCGTCCGGGCGCGCACCACCGATGGAACCTGGAGCGACATCGTGGCAGTAATCAGCCCCGGCCGCGACTTTACCCAGGACCGGGTGGGAGTTTACGTACCTGATAAAGACGAAGTGGCGGTGGCGAACTTTCATTTCACCAGTCATTAAGAGAGAGATCACATGAGCATTGACGAAAGAACGTTTTACCGCGAGTCGCAAGAGACCAAGAAAGCTACCCTGAACTGTGCCTATTGCAAGACTTCCGATGAGTATTCACTGAAGTGGCTGCTGCGGAAAAAAATCGACAAGCTGCCCCGCAATGGAGACGAGCGGGATCGCGCCAAGTTTGCCAAAGCGGCGAGCTACATGGTCCTGATGGAAGACAAAGCGACGTGCAAGCATTGCCGCAGAGTTTTTGACATTTCGGGTATCAAAACAACAGCGTTTCTCTAATCCGTCAGAAGGACGCCAAACGAGATCCGCAAGAACCGGATAGCGGCCCTCCGGAAAATGCCGCACGCTGGAAGCATGCAACAACTTCAAATGAATGCGGAAACGAACACCGGCGTAATGCTGCCCCAGGAAACGCTTTTTTGGAATGCGGTACAGGAGCGCGACCGTTCCTGGGACGGCAAGTTCTTCTTTGGCGTGATGACGACTGGCGTCTATTGCCGGCCGTCTTGCGGCTGCCGGACGCCCCTCCGTAAGAATGTGCGCTTTTTCCTATCTCCAACGGATGCCGAAAGTGCCGGGCTGCGGCCTTGCGAGCGCTGCCGTCCCTTGGCTGCGGTGGGTCTTGATCCCGATACGGATCGAATCCGGAAAATCTGCGATTACATCGAATCTCACGCAAACGATCCCTTGCCCCTGGATCACCTGGCGAGCCGCGCGGGCCTGAGCTCCTTTCATTTTCAAAGAAGCTTCAAAGCCGTGGTGGGTCTGACGCCGAGGCAATTTGTAGAAGCACGCCGCCTCGAAATCCTGAAAGAGAGTTTGCGTTCGCAGCCCTCCGTAACCGCCGCTATCTACGAGGCCGGGTTTGGGTCCGGAAGCCGCGTGTATGAACGCGTCGATACGCGCTTGGGAATGACCCCGTCCGCTTATCGCGAAGGCGGGAAAAATGTCGCCATCTCTTATGTTTCCGTCGATTCTGAATTGGGCCGGATGATGCTTGCGGCAACTGACCGCGGCCTCTGCTTTGTTCAGTTTGCAAATGACGATGAAGAACTGCTGCGCCTGCTGCGCGCCGAATACCCAGCCGCGAAAATAGAGCCGGCAAGCAAGCCCTATTCTGTCCAGTTCGAAAAGTGGATGCTCGCTTTGCAAGAACATCTAAAAGGGCAGGAGACCAGCCTCGATCTTCCTTTAGACCTGCGCGCCACCGCGTTTCAAATGAAGGTATGGCGCTATCTGCAATCTTTGCCCTACGGCAGCGTGCAGACTTACTCCGAGGTTGCGGCCGGAATCGGTCAACCCACGGCAGTCCGAGCGGTGGCAAACGCTTGCGCCAACAATCGCGTCGCGCTGGTGATCCCCTGCCATCGCGTGATTCGCGGCAATGGCGATTTAGCCGGATACCGCTGGGGAATTGAGCGAAAGCGCGCCCTGCTAGACAGGGAACGCGGCGCTCGAAGCGCCAAAAGCACGCTATAGCCTAGGTCTTGTCGCAGGCTGTGACGGTAACTTTCGTAGCGGCGCCATAGCCCTCTTCCAGGCGCGGACCCGGTTAATGCACCATTTCCGCTTGCACCACGTAACGCATCGGAGCGTCTCCGATGAAGTTAAATGGGTAGCAGGTAATCATGGTTAACCGATCCGAGCCATCATCGCGCAGAACGGAAACGTCCTCCGGACTCACAATCCGGATTTGATCCACCCGGTAGGAGTACGTCTTGCCGGCTTCAATTTGAATTTCATCACCCATGTGCACATTTCGCAGCGCTCTGAAGGCCATATCGCGATGCCCCGCAATCACGGTGTTGCCGGCTGCGCCAATGGCGGCCGTGCCGGGTACATGTCCGGCGCCGAAATTCAGGCTTGCCTCATCGTCTCCATTGACAACCACCACCGCCAACCCGAGTCTCGGCACAATCAGCTTACCGGCCACCTGTAAATCGGCGGGCGCGCCCGTGTAATTGAGCAACACGTCGTAGTACCGCTGGAAAGCAGCAAAGCTGACAAATCTCCAACCGGCCGTTCCCAGGAAAATGGTTCCGGCCAGAAGGAATGCGATCTCGCCATAAAATGTGGTCTGCCGCAGTAAGCGGGTCACAGTGCCATGCCCCGTCTGACGCGAAGAGTACGAATGCCCGCTCCCAAACTGAAAAGGATGGCGCCGTAGAGCAGATACGCGTAATTGCTGCTGGCCGTCTTCGGCAACTTTTTGCCCGGATGCTGGACGGATGCGCTTGCCACTTGCATGGGCGCCGGTGCGGCGGTCGGCCTGGCCACGCTGGCGGTTGCGGAGCTGTCGCTGGCCGAAGCGTATTTCACCGCCGTCACTCCCATCCGGCGGTTGCCCGATGTAACTTGTTTCGGCGCTAACAACCAGAGTGTCACCGCCTTCATATCGTCGCGGCTCATCTTGACCGGAAGTCTATCGGTTGCCGGATCCAGCGCCAAAGCTGTTTGACCACTCTCCTCAATGATCTTGAGGGCTTGCGCGTTGGGGTACACAAACTCCAGGGCGCCCCATGCTTTCAGCGCCGCCTTCGTGTCACCGCTTTGCCGAAAAAACACCAACCCGCCGGCGCTGTTCTCCTTGACGGTGTTCGGCGCGGCCAGCACTAAGTAACGCTCGCTCCCGCCAACCCGCGATATTTTGACGATCGCCCGGTCATAGAAATGCTCCACCACCGACAAAGCATATTTACCCGGAGGCAGCACCGCTCCGGGAATTTGCAGCTCTTCATTAATCAAAATGTTCTGCGTTTCATTCACCGCGTAAACAATTTGGCTAGAAACCAATAACATTGCCAGCATTGCGCCCGCCATCGAAAAAATAGATGTCCGCACCTTGCTCTCCCAGTCCAAACTATACGGTCCGCAAAGCCCTTTTGACTGTTGACCTCAAGCGGATAGCCGTACTGGACGGGCCTACGTGCGTAGCCCGGTCAATCTATTCCAGCTCTAAGTGACATGCGCTTGACTCCAGATAGCACTTGCATAATACGCCTTAGGCCGCCGCAATGGATAAGGGTTATTAAATTGCTTCTTAAATCGCCAATGTTACGGATAAAATTCCAGAAATAGCCACTGAGCTACCGCGAAATCCAACAGAGTTACAGGATAGTACCGGTACTTTAGCAAATGTTTACAGCGAAACGAATTTCTTTAAAAGCCGCTTACTAAATGCATACTTCTGAAACAAAGCAACGGATATTTTCTAGAAAGGCAAATAACAACAATGCTTTTGAGGTCAAAATGCATCGGTTATCCGGTGCGTTTAGTGTGGCGGAGGAGATCGGCCGCTTGTTTGTCCCGGAGGTGCTCGCATCTTGGTACGGTACCCATCCGATTACTCTCATGCGTTGACAGCCCATTCAATGCTCTGGCTAAATGGAACGAGATTCGCCTTTACTCGGCTTTCGGAGGGCTTTAGGGTGTGACACAGTTCTTACACAATCTGTTTCAAACACAGAAGAGAAGCTTCATTTACTCCGGTATTCAAAGTTGCAGCGCGAGCTAAATACGCTTAGTCATTTAGCTTAAACGTTTACGGAGTATGACAAATGGAGTTAATCTATTTCTTTTCGCCACCCTATTTAGCCGCGCCTGCCTTCAATGCGCTCAGCTATGTCTTAGGACCGGAAGACCAGATTTCGATCCATGCCGTCGCTTTAGAGGACGTGCCCGACAAACCAGTTCGCGTCGATCCGAACGGTTTTATCGATCTTCCCTTGGCGGGACGCATTCATGTTGCCGGATTAACTGTGGAGCAATTCAGAGGCGCGCTCACGGCCAGCCTCGCAAAGTATATCGGCGCCACTGAACCCGAGCAGATTCCCGTCAATTTGCAAATGATTCTCGCGGGCCAATCGCCCGATGTTGTCTTGCGTCCGAACGACGTACTTTTTGTCCCGAATAACGTTTCCGGTCCCGCCTGAAACGCGCCACGGAAGCCGCCATGCAGATCGCCGCCGGCGTGGCTGTCTTCGGCGTTCGCTAAATCGACAGGAGGCTTCGATGCCAGAGGTTCTTTCGGCTTTAAATTCGTCCATCACGGAATTAGCCGTGCGCCCGAGCGGCAAAGAGATCCGCTTGCTCGCCTATGTCCACCTGCGCAATATTTACGGCTGCACCGGCGCGGGCCGCGTAGCGCGGCAATTGACAGAACATCTGGAGCGCTGCAGCGGCGTCAATCTGCGCGTCCTGGCCGATCCCGGCGACTACGTTCGCATCATCCCCTTGGTGGGCGACCCTTGGAACCGTTTTCAATATTCGTTCTTTGAGTCGGAGACTTCCCGCCAACAGGCGAAATGGTTTTTGTTCGACCGCCCCCGCGCCGAGAAGTATTGGCCGGAGGCCCAGATTATTTTCTGCACCAGCGAATCCTACGTTCCAACGAAGAAAGCGCGGCTCGTGGTCACTTTGCACGACGCCGCCTATTTCGAAGCAGATGCTCACAAGCGGGACCAATCTTTTTCCAGGCAGCGCCTGAAGTGGCGTCTGCTCTACGGCAAGCTAGCACGCAAAGTGGATATGTTCCATACCGTCTCGCAATTCTCGGCGGACCGCTTGACGCACTTCTTCCCGGATATTCGCTCGCGCCTGAAGGTGGTGCCGAATGCGGTGACGCCGCATTTTTTTGAGCCGGTCACAGCCGCCGGACATGCCTACGTAAAGGAGCTTGGCTTGGACAACCGCCCGTTTATCCTGGTCCCCGGCGGCCTGCACTACCGCAAGAACGCCGACTTGATTCTAGCGGCCTGGCCGATGCTCAAGAGCCGCTTCCCGGATCTGGTCATAGCCGTGGTGAATCACTCCAATCCGCACTATGTGGAGAGAACGAAGTGGTTCGGCGAAGACTTCCGCATGCTGGGTTTTGTGCCTGATGAAGGCTTACGGTCTTTGTATTCGGCCGCGCGAGTGGTCTGGTTTCCGTCGCGTTATGAAGGCTCCGGCTTACCCGTAGTGGAAGCCATGGCCTGCGGCGCGGCTGTCGTAACCAGCCGTGCTTCCTCGCTTCCCGAAGTAGCCGGCGATGCCGCTTTGCTGGCTTCTCCGGCGATCCCCGAAGATCATGTCGATTCGCTTTCCAGCTTGCTGGAAGATGACCGGCTGCGCCTGGAGCTGGCAAACCGTGGCAAGCTTCGCGCCAGCTTATTCACATGGCAAGCCTCGGCAAACCAATTGAAAGGGCAATTCGACTTACTCGTTTGAAACATATGACGACCTTAGCTCCATCCAGCCTCGCCAAGCCCGCGAAAACCGAGTTTTCGGCATTGACCGGATTGAAGTTTTTCGCCGACGCGTATCGAGTGGCCGCCGCCTTGTCCGAAGCTGGTCTGCTGCAGCGCCTGCTGCTCGCGCGTCATAGCGCGCGGGTGCGTCTTCACTCGGGCGGCGATTTGTTTGATTCCGGGAGCGTACACATTGGATAAAACCGTACATAAATCCGCGCTGAAACCACAAATGCTCGCCATGCCGGCGGATATTCAGCCTGATCCGCCGTACTGCCGCGTCGCGGTGATTTGGATTGATTGGTATGCCTACCATCTGGCGCGCTTCCAAGCCCTTCTCGACAACGTGGACCTGGCCGGCGGCGTGGTTGGCATTGAAATCGTGGGTGGCGTCGGCGTCCACGCGGGGCTGAAGTTCCGCGAGGAAATTCCGGCCTCGATGCCCGTGGAAACGCTGCTTCCCGCAGCCGGCTGGCGTGAAACGAAAGGCCTTGCGCTGGCCCTGCTGCTATGGAATCGTCTCGACGGGCTCAGCCCGGAAGTGGTTCTGATTCCCGGCCACTACACTTTACCCGGCCTTGCCGCCGCTCTCTGGGCCAAACTCAACCGCCGCCGCGCTGTCTTGATGACCGAAAGCACCGGATACGATCACAAGCGTGTGTGGTGGAAAGAAGCATTCAAGGGCATGCTGGTACGCGTCCTTTTCGATTGGGCCGTGGCCGGCGGCGCTCCGCACCGGCGCTATCTTGAAAAGCTTGGATTTCCGGCTGACCGCATCGCGCGCTTTTACGACATAGTCGACAATGATTTCTTTCAAGGACGCAGCCAGGCGCTTCGAAACCACTGCACCGCCGCGGATTTCGATTTGCCCGCACAGTATTTCCTATACGTCGGACACATCGCCGAAGAGAAAAACGTTGCCGGTTTACTCGAAGCCTATTTTCGATACCGCGCGGCGGGTGGCGATTGGTCGCTTGTATTCGTAGGCGATGGTCCGCAGCTTCGGCAGCTGCGTGAGCGCGCCGCTGCTTCTGCATTTCACGTCGATGTTTATTTTGAGGGTCTGCGCGGTACTCCCGACCTGCCGCAATATTACGGTTTCGCCGGATGTTTTGTTTTACCCAGCACGCGCGAACCCTGGGGACTTGTCGTCAATGAAGCCATGGCGTGCGGCGTGCCGCTCATTCTTTCACAGCGCTGCGGTTGCGTGGAAGATCTGCTGTACGAACCCGAGAATGGCTTCTCATTTGATCCGCACGAGCCCGACGAGTTAGCCGCAACCTTATACGCCATGAGTAGGTTGAGCCCCGCAGCCAGGATGGACATGGGCCTGCGCTCACAGGAAATTATCGCGAACTTTTCACTCGAAGCCTGGGCCGCGGAAATTGCCAAGATTGCGGAGGCCTCGGCGCCATGACCACGCTGCTGGCCGCAATCGTCCAGGGTAACTGGGGCTTAGCCATGGCGACCGTGCCCCTGGCCGGCTGACACGGCCGCTGTTATGCAGGCTTGAGAAACCCCGTGGAGCATCATGAGTTACTTAGTGCCAGATTCACGAAACTTTTTCTGGTTATTTGAGTATTTTTCCACGCATTACTTATAAGTAAAAGAAAAACAAACTAAAGAAGAAATAATAACTTGAATACTCTAACGAAGCGAGTGTATAGTATAGCGTTCCTGGTCAGGGCTACTGACCACGGCCAGAGAGGCAAGACGATACGAAGGTGGATGTCCAATGCGAAAAATTAACATTTTCAGTTCACTGGTTGCACTGTTATTTACAGTTTGTTTATCGAGCTACGGCCAGGATTCTAAAGCCGCGATCCAGAAAAAACTAGCGGCGGGCTACACAGTTACCCAGCCGACGGCCGACAACACTGACATTGTCACTGCAGGTTCTGTACTCATCATCAAAAGGGGAAGGCTGACTCTGGCCCCTATCACCGCCTCAAACGTATATCCAAACACTTATAGAGATGGGAAGATATCCGAGAGCGCCACGGCCAAAGTGAACCGTTGGACTCATATGATTCCAGGCACGGAGAGCGTCCCTGCTGCTGCGGCCGGGACTAGAACCTTTGTTCCCGGCGAGAAACTGTGGCTGACCCAAATCGAAGTCAAAGATGATGGCATCGTCTTCAGTTTGCTCAGTGACCCCCTACCGGATGTACGTTACAAAGGGACTCTGAAGTTCGCGTACCCGAAGGGTTTCTTCCCTGATCCGGATGCAGCGGACCGCACAGTTGCCGAGGTATTTGGTATCCAGCCGGGTGAAGAGGGTAAGGGACAACAGCAGGCTGCCGCACCACCAGCTCAGCCGCCGTCACAGAAACCGCCTGCCGCCGAAGCAACTCTAGCGCCGATTACACCCCCGCCTCCTCCGGTTGACCAGCCATCCGCGCCGCCGAAAACCATTGCAATCGGGCAAACTACGAACCAAGTAGTTTCTATCTTCGGAGCCCCCCAGAAAGACATCAAGCTTGGCGCGAAAGAAATTTATACCTACCCCGACCTTAAGGTGACCTTTGTGAACGGTAAAGTCAGCGACGTGCAATAGTTCGACCCTGCATTCTTTAATGAATTTTCAAACCGGATCTTGTCATTTAGGAGCAACCATGAACCCCATTCAGGTCAATAGAAATTTTTCGCGATGGTGTTTTGCCGGCGCATTCGCGGCTTTGCTGGTTATGTCCACAGCCAATGCCGGAACGCCCGCGGATCCTCCGAAGAAGGCGCCCGCTCCAGCGAAACCGGCGGCGCCAGCCAAGCCGGCCGCACCTGTCAACCATGCCGCCACACCAGGAGCTCATCCCGGGGGCGCAACCACCGGTCACCCCACAACTACGAATAGCCACCCCATGACCACGGGGAGTCACCCTGCGACTAATCGTCCCATGACAGCGGGGGCACACGGGCCGGCGGGCCGCGTTGAACCTGCCGGGCGGGGATATGGCAACGGCCGGACCCCTGCCGGAAATCATGACATTCGCGCCCGCAATGGCGCGGATGTCCGCATGCGCGCAAACGGCAGGCCCGCTAACATACGCACCGCACACGGCATGGAAATCCATCATGGCCTGGCCGGAGGCCGCCGCGTGGAAGTAATGCATGGAGACCGCCGCATCGTTACCGAGCGAGGTGGGCGCGGATTTGTCGAACGGCCCTACCATTACGGCGGCCGCGAATTCGCTCACCGCACTTACTACTACCAGGGCCGCGCGTATGATCGCTTCTATGCCCGTCATTATTATCGCGGCGGCTACATCAATGTATACAGCCCGGTAGCTTATTACCGGCCGGCTTTCTATGGATGGGCGTATAACCCGTGGGTCGCGCCGATCGCCTTCTCTTGGGGATTCGCGGCCAGTCCTTGGTACGGCTACTATGGCCCTTACTTTGCCCCCTACCCGGTCTATCCGAGCGCCTCATTCTGGCTAACAGATTATCTGGTTTCGCAGAGCCTGTCAGCGGCCTATGAGGCCCAGGCACAAGAGGCGGCGGCCGCGCAGATTGCCGCAGCCGACGCCATGTCCAGGCAAACGAAGGATCTGATTGCGGCGGAAGTACAGCGCCAGATCGCTCTTGAAAACGCTGAGGCGATGCAAAATGGCCAAGCTGACCCCGCCTCCAGCGGCATCCAACGCATGCTAGGTGATAACATCCAGCACATCTTTATTACTGGCAGCGGTCTCGATCTGGTAGACACCTCGGGAATGGAATGCGCGGTGAGCCAGGGCGATGCCTTGCAACTGGCCGGGCCGCCGCCACCCGACGCAACCGCGGCTAACTTAGTGGTGCTCTCCAGCAAAGGCGGCGTGGAATGCCGTCGCGGCGCCACCGTCTCTGTCGCATTCGCCGATTTGCAGGATATGCAGAATCACATGCGCGAAACCATCGACCAGGGTATGGGTGAGTTGCAGAGCAAGCAAGCGCAGGGTGGATTGCCTGCGCTTCCCCCTTCGGCCAATGCCCCGCCCGTAAAGACTGCGTTCGCCTCTGCTCCGGACGCTCCCGGCCCGGACCCGGCTGCGGCTACTGAAATTGCCCAGCAGTCAACCGCCGCCGACACGGAGGAAAGGCAAACATTAGCTGAGATTCCGGCGCCCAAGCCGGCTGTGCAGACCGTGACCGCTTCTTTGGGCCAGACCATCGAAGAAGTCACCGCAAGCTTGGGCGCCCCCAAGACCATTGTTGATTTGGGGGCTAAGAAAATCTACGTCTATCCGCAATTAAAGGTTACGTTCAAGGGTGGCAAAGTCAGCGACATTCAATAGCTCTCCACCGATACCGTCTTGTCATTGCAAAAAGCAGAGTGCGTCGCCTATCTCCGGCTTAGCAAAACGGAGATATTGGCTACGTCCGTGAAAATCGTATCGCCTGCGAATTTGAGACTCTCAACTGAACGCTCCGCGGCTTCCGCATGACCCGCGCCGCAAGCATCGGTTACAAGTATGGGGATGAACCCAAGATCCGCGGCGTGACGCACCGACGGCTCGATGCCCACTTCTAACGCCACACCCACGAATGCGACAGAAATAATCCCACAGTCTCGGAGTGCAATCGTCAAAGGGTTACCTTCGAAGGCGGACATGGTTATACGATCAAAGACCGCTTCGGTGGGACGTGCGGCAAGTTCGGGAACCATCTGAAAGCCAGGTGAATCAGGTAGAAAGATAGATCGGACAAGCTCAGGGGAAGCGACGCGCTGCCAGGCCATCGCCATTCGTAGCTGTGCGGCTCCGGCCACTTCCTTCGGTAGCGACATGTATCGCGTAAAGAAAACCCGGAATCCGCCGGCGCGCGCCGCGGAGACTACCTCAGCCGCTTTGCTGATGATCTCCGGGCCGTTCTTGATCTGATTCACCACTCCAATCTGCATGTCGTAGACAAGTACAGCCATCGTGCGCGGATCGCACATCTCAGGGAGTGTCTGCGGAATATTCAACCCAAATGCATGGTGCATGATTTTCGCTTTACCCGGCCTGGCTTGCGCTTGTGCGATCGTAGGGTTCCGCGACGTCCATGGTGTCTTTCATAAGACTCTCGATCGGCAGCGGGGCTTGCAGCGGAATATAGAACCACTCCAGGTACCCGGCTTTAGACATGGGAAAGTCAGCAACGTACTTCCGCGCCTGCTCAACGCTATCCAGTTCGAAAACGATCATAACGCCCGGTTCGTCCGCGCGCGCATAATTTTCACGAACAATTCCCGCTTTCCAAAGCCGCCAGACGTTGGAGACCTCCTCGGGCAGAAGGGGCCGGATGGTCTCCATGGTCACACCGGGTCTGAAGCGATCGTAGGCGATGATCTTCAAGTCTTTTTTGCTCCTTATTGTTCCTGTTTACACGCTCTGCTTGCGTGCGCAGATTCAGTATGCCGCAGCTTGCCATACCCGGCAAGTAGGCACTTTTTGGTTACCTGCTCGCAGTATGCTTCGGTTATGCGCGAGAACGAATGTCCAGTCAAATTGACGGTGGACCTGATCGGAGGTAAGTGGAAAACGCTAATCCTCTACTATTTGAAACGCGGACCGCAACGAACGGGCGTGCTTCAGCAGCGAATTGAGGGAGTGAGCAAGAAGATGCTGACGCAACAACTCAGGGCATTGGAGCGGGACGGTCTGATTAAACGGAAAGATTATGCTGAGGTGCCGCCTAGAGTCGAGTACGCGCTAACTCCCCATGGTGAAACGCTTAAACCCATTCTCGGACTAATGGCAGCCTGGGGAGCACGGCATCGCGTGAGATATACGCGCGCCACGCCGGAGCTAAACGTTGCACTTAAGCGCACGGGTTCGGGTGGACGAGAATGAAAATTCTCTTTTGTTCGCCGCCCGAATTTCGTTTTAGAACCCGCTATCCCCCCGCAAGAAATGCAGCTGATTCGAGCAGTACCAGCTCAGTAACCCGTTCGCCAGGATCAAAGCAATAAAGTAGTAGCCAATTCTCTCCGAAGCTGCGTAAACATCCTGCTTATACAAGCGGTATCCGGCGCCGATAGCCACGAATGCAAACACAAATTGATGCAGCACGAACGCCAGCGCCGCGCACAAAAGCATAATCGCGAAACGCTGCTGCTTGCCCACCGCATCCATCGCTCTGCCGCCGTCGAATATGCTCACCGGAACCAAATTCAACAGGTTGAGCCAGCCTGCAAATTGCGCCACCGCTAACCAGACCTGCTGATGGGTGCTCAAATACACTCCGTACGCCAGCACCCCCGAAAAGAAGCCGAATAGCGGTCCGGCCAGCGAGATCTGCGCCCGTTTGTCCGCGTCTACGCCGGTCCCCTCCCATTTGACATACGCGCCAAAGCCCGGCAGGAACATGGGCAATTCCGCTTTTAAGCCGAACAGCCGCACCACCACATAATGTCCCATTTCGTGAATCAACACGCTGGCCGACAATCCCACCGCGAACCACCAGCCGAACACCATCCAATACAGGCCCACAAAGCCCAGCAGGCTGAACAGGAATTTGCCCTTGGTCAGCAGCGCGGCAATCGTCACGCCGATCGGTCCCAACCGTTGTCCCCAGCTTCTTTTGGGTTTAGGTCTAGGCGCAAGCGCGGCCTGCATTCGGGCGTCTAGCTTGGCGATTTCCCGTTCAATACTCGCATGCGAAGGAGAATCGGCGGGCAGCAATTGCAAAAGAAGATGCCATTGTTGCCGCGCGGCCGGCAGTTGCCCCATCGCGGTCAATTGGCGCGCCTGGTTTGCCAGTTGCTCTAGTTGTTGCGGAGTGGGTGGTGGAGAAAATGCTGCCAACTTTAAGTCTACGTGAGACGCGCGCTCATTTCGCGGCCGCGTCGTCGCTTAAATCCGGCAAATCGTGCGTGGGCTGTGAGGCCAGAAACACCGCAGCCACCGATTCCAAGCCTTCCTCGTCTTCTTCATCGAAGCGGTCGAGACTCGCACTATCGATATCGATCACGCCCAGCAATTTACCCCAATTGAGCAGCGGAACTACAATCTCGGAGCGCGCCGCCGCGTCACATACAATATGTCCGGGAAACTTATCCACATCCGGCACAATGATCGTCTGCTGCTTCACCGCCGCCATACCGCACACGCCCTTTCCAAGCGGAATGCGCGAACACGCCGGATCGCCTTGAAATGGACCGAGCACCAACTGGCTTCCATCCACGATGTAAAAGCCCACCCAACTTACATCCGGCAGCAATTTAAACAACAGGGCAGACGTGTTGGCGGCGTTCGCGATGAAATGCGTTTCCGTGCCGAGCAGCGGATGCAATTGTTCGCAAATAGCATGATAAAGGGCTGCCTTGGGCGAGGCTGTTGCAACTGGGAATTGCGCTTGCATCATAGAATTAGTGTAGCCGCGTTTTGAAATATCTCGAATAGGTTAATTCCTATTTACACCTTAGGATACGTATTCTATCCAACGTTTCTGCGCCGATGATAAGGATTAGAGATGTATCCCTTGGCTTCCGTGGCCGCTTCGGACTTCGGCGCTGTTTTCGCGGCTTCACGATAGGCCTCGATCGCCTCCACGCGGTTGCCTAACAGATCGTGAATTTGCCCCACCCGCAGCCAGGCCAGTACGGCTGTATTCAAATCCAGTTCATCGGCGTTCAACGTAACCTGCTTCAGGTCCTCCAGCGCAGGCGCGAGGTCGCCATACCAGAAAAGCAGATTACCTTTCAAGTAGCGGATCTTCTCCAAAGGCAAATGCGCATAACCCGGCGCTTGTTTTTGACGTAAATCCTCGATTTCCGCCAACTCGCGCAAGGCCGATGCCTTATCCCCCGCGTCGCTGTACATTTGCACCAGCTCATAACGATACAAGTAGTTGCGCGGAAATTTGGCCGTCATATCCTGTAGCAGCGGAAGCGCCTTTTCAGGCATCCGCTCGCGGCGGTAAATCGCGGCGAGCACCACCTCCGCGTCATAGCGGTCCCGCACCCCGTGCGCCGCCACCAATTCCATTTGCCGCAGGCCGCCTTGTTTATCGCCGTGAAAGCCGCCCAGGAAACCCAGCGCACGCATATAGAAGGGTAAGGATCCGACCACATACGCGTTCAGGCCCAGCACCAAATGCGCGTCCACGGCGTTCGGGTCAACCGCCAAAATCTGCTCGTTCGCTTTGCGCGCAGCGGTGGCCTCGTGTAGTGCATCCATCCATGATTTCTCGACTAAAAACAGAAAATTGGACCGCAGCACATGCGCCGAGCCGAGAGCGCCAAGGGCATCGATGTCGCGCGGATTTTTCTTCAGCACGGTTTCGCTCAGCTTTATCGATTGATCCAGGCAGGCTTGAAAACGCTGCTTGTCGGCGGCGTCAATTTCCATTTTGGCGCGCCGCAAAAACGGATTGTTGCCGGAAACCAGTTGGCTCTCAAGCGCGCCGTCGCGCAGCATTTCTTTATAGAGGATGGCCTGCGCCACATGATTGTATTTCTCGGCCTCGGCGGGATGCTTCTTTAGATCCTGGTCGAAATAAGCCAGCGCGTCGTCGAACTCATTATTGTAAAAATGAACCCAGCCTGGGTTTGTGGCGGACGGGTCTGTGGCAGATGGCCCAGGCGTCGGCGGACCCGCGAAAATAGCCCCCGCGCCAGCCCAAACCAGCAGCACGATCCAGCTAACCCGCATGCCGCGCCTCCCATTCGCCCAAAGCCCGCCGGGCCGCGGCCGAGATGACGCTGTTGGCATGCCGGCTCAAACGTTCCAACGGCGCCTTCATCGCAGCGTTTCCACTGTTTCCCAAAGCCACCGCCACATTCCGCAAAAACCCTTCATATTTAGCCCGCCAAATAGGCGATCGCCGGAAAAGCAAACGAAATTCAGCCTCCGTCAAATCGGCCATCCGCTCCAGGCCCGGAGCAAACTCCACAGGGCCGAAATGTTCATCCAGCGTGACCGGCGCTTTGCGGTTCCACGGGCAAACATCCTGGCAGATATCGCACCCAAAAATATGCTGGCCCGTACCCTCCGCGAGCTCGGCCGGTAGGTCGCCGCGTTTTTCAATCGTCAGGTACGAAATGCAAAGCCGGGCATCCAGCGTCCAACCGTTTCCGGCAGGCACAATCGCTTGTGTCGGACAAGCATCGATGCAGCGGCGGCAAGTCCCACAGCGGTCCGGTGCGGGCATGTCTGCCGTCAAAGGAATCGACAATAGCACCTCCGCCAGCAGAAACCACGAGCCCTGTTCTTGATTGATCAAACAAGTATTCTTGCCGATCCAGCCCAGCCCGGCCGCGCGCGCGTAAGAACGTTCGAGCAGCGGCGCCGTGTCGATGCAGATTTTAGAGTCGAACGGCTCACCGTGCAGTTCCCCAATCCGCGACATCAATTGCTCCAGCGGTGCGCGCAGCACCTCGTGATAATCCGAGCCCCAGGCATAGCGCGAGATCCAGCCGCGTTCTGAATCGTTCATTTCACTCGACCGGGCATGCGGCGTGTTGTACAGTTTGCCCACGCAGACAATACTTTGCGCGGACGGCAAAAGCTGGCGAGGGTCGGCGCGCAAATCGCCGCGGCGGTCAGTAAGATAATTCATCTCACCCGCCATGCCCGCCGCGCGCCACGTTTCAAAGCGCGCAAAATCCTCACTCGGCAACGCGGCCGCCACGCCCGCGAGTTCGAACCCGCAGGCGTGCGCCAAATCTTTCACAATGGCAGCGGTAATCGGCAAAATCGAATGTGCTCAACTCTTATTTTGCCTTCCTTACTTGAACTTCGTAATGTTTTCGTCGAAAGAGGCGGACGCCTCGCCCTCAACAGCTTCACCGTTTCCATCGAAGCCGGTGAACACGTCGCCATCCTGGGCCCCAACGGCAGCGGAAAATCGACCCTGATTAAGACCATCACGCGCGAGTGCTACCCCTTGCTGCGTCCCGAGACCACCCTACGTATCCTCGGCCAGGAGAGTTGGAATATTTTCGACTTACGCACCCACCTGGGCCTGGTCAGCAATGACCTGATGGCACAATGCACGCGCGACATTACCGGGCGCGAGTTGGTGTTATCCGGCTTCTTCGGCTCCATCGGCCTCGGCCTCAATCACCACGTAGTGCCGGAGATGGAAGCCGCCGCAAAAAAAGCCATGGAGCAACTCGAAGTGGGACATTTGGCCAACCGCTGGCTCGATGAGCTCTCCTCCGGCGAAGGCCGCCGGCTCCTGATCGCGCGCGCGCTCATTCACAACCCATCGACTTTGCTTCTGGACGAACCCACCACCAGCCTGGATCTACCCACTCTGCGCGAAGTGCGCGGGCATTTACGCGCATTAGCGGCCAGCGGAGTCGGTTTGCTGCTGGTGACTCATCATCTGGACGACATCATCCCTGAAATTGACCGGGTGATCCTCATTCGCAACGGAGCCGTCTTCGCCGACGGCCCGAAAGCCGAAATGCTCACCTCCGCGCAGCTTTCCTCTACTTTTGGCGTGCCGCTCGAAGTCTCCGAGCGCGACGGTTTTTATCACGCCTGGTGAATACCATATAGATATAAGATAAGGAGGAACGAAGGAGTCCCGTCCTATGAAGTGTTTTGCCGCAGGCGTTGCAATGGCAATCGTTTCCCAAATGGCGTTCTCACAAAACGCCACCACAACCGGCACCCCGGAATTGAAACATATGGCAATGGCAATGCCGGATGGGAAAGGGCGGTTTCGATTGCAAGCGGACAACATCGACAAAGATTGGGCCGGGTCTGTCGTCCACCTCAAAGGCAATGTACGGTTCGAAATTTGGGCAACCAAAAACGTGCGCGAAGCAACAGTCTTGCGGGCAGATGAGGCCGACTATTACCTGAAGACCGGCGAGATCTCCCCGCATGGCAACGTCCGTCTGACGGTGGAAGATACAAAATAATCCGAACTCCGACCGTTAGCTGAAGTCATGCATCTCGCCTGACGGTCTTTGTCCTACGTGCAGCGCCAGCAATCGTTTGACCAGCAACTCCCAATGCCTCGCCCGTGTGACCGTACCAAATGAACGTGGGTGCGGGAATGCCGCCGCTACCCGCAGGCGTGAAAACCACCACCTTGCCGGTTCGATCCAATTCCAGAGCGGAGGATTTGCCGATGCCGGTGTAGCCGCTCATGTCAATCGCAAAATCTACTGCGTCAGAGTCGTGGTGCGGCACCTCCATGGTCATCGCTTTCCATTGCGCGGACTGCCGCTTCGCGCGCGAGAGAAGAGAGTCCAACCGCGTGTTTCCGTGGAGCTCGGCCAATGACGCTGTCTCATCTCCCCCGCGCCACTCCGTATCTGTGTTACCTACGACCCGATACGTCAATCGGTTAGCCCAGTCGTAGGACACAGCGTACCCGTCCAGGCGATCACGAGGATTGGAACGGCACTTTAGATTCCGATGGCATAGTGCCAATTAAAATCTAGATCCCCAATATCGCCAGAAAGAGCACACCTATATTGGTCGCGTCTACCATCGCGCGAAACTGCGGCCGATGAGGACCGCTGACGCCCATGCCACGCCGTGACCTTACCAAAAAATTGCCTGGTTTTCTGGGAAGGTCTGCCGATGGCTGCTCCGCTATAAGCATCAAGGTAAAGGGAGCCGAGTTGGCGATTTAAATAGACTGCGACTGGTTGCGTGGCGCCGGGGAACACTGTAATGGCCTCGGGTTTGATGCCCTGTGTCTGTTGAATCTTCCGCATCAGGTCTTCAATGTCTAGCGCCCGAGCACCGGGCAGGGGCGGATAAGACTTCACGCCCCATCGATCTATCAACGCCTGCGTCTGCCGCTGGTACTCCGGGAGAACCCCGGTGATGCACATCACGAGAATTGGCAGAGCGGCAACTACCCCGGCAGCCAGATGCCGCGCAGGAGGACTGGCTTTTGCTTCGATTCGCGAACTGCAACGTCAGGTCGTATCCGTCGCGGGGTCATCACAACTTTCCATTCCCATTAACTAATTGAGACCAAAAGTCTAAACGCCAAGCCGTCCGACAGTCCCAACTTTTCAACCGTTACATTACCAACAAATGACAGACACAACTCCCGCATTTGGCTTCGTTTCGTATTCAGTCGAAAAATTGGCTTCGTTCCGTAAAACAACCTCAGCGGTACCCAGTTCGAAAGTTCGTTTCGCAAAATACGTCGTTTCTTCGCCTATTCTGTTGCTTGAATTGGCTTCGCTCCGTAAAAAGCCCCAAACAGAGCTGAGCGGGCCGCGAGGTTCCTTTCGCAAAATACGCCGTTTCTTCGCCTGCTCCGCCGCGCGCCGGGTTGAAACGGCAAAAGTGGGGCGGTCAATCCTGGCCGCAGCCGCCTTTCAGGCGGCCTAGCGTCAGACTTAACTCACTGAAAGCGAAGAAGTTGCAAATTTCTACCGATCCTGTTCAACAGAGCTAATCACCCATACAACCCGCAAACGGCGCAGTTCGCTTTCAATTTGTTTTCAGGCAACTAAGTCGGGACCTATACTGTGTGAGACCGGGGATGTATTTCTCCACAAATTTTTTTGACGAATGATCGGAGTTTAGGGTCTTAAACATGCACAAACCAATTAAGTACTTGGAAAAGGCCGTCACAGTAGGCGCAAACGCAATTTGGCAAGTGTTCGATAGGGCGAACCAGATTAACCAAAGCGCCTCTTTCACGCCAAAGTGGTCTGATAAGCCTCTACTCAAGAGCTATCAGAAAGCGAAGCCGCCGCTCGGCTGGCCCCGCGAAACCGACTCCTTGTGCCCGAAGTGCATTCCCGAGATCCGTCAGAGCATCGTAGACGGTAAGGTCGATTACAAAATTCTGCTGAATCAGCCGGTCGGTGAAATCAAAGCCAAGATCATCGAACGCGACGGCCAGATCCTGATGGTGAAGGAATGCCCTCAGCACGGCGTGTTCGAAGACCTGATGTCGATCGATCCCGCGTTTAGCAAGCACCTCGAAGATGTGTTTCCCGGCCGCGACATCCGCGCCCACAACGACGAGAAGCTGCACAACCACGGCACCAGCACCATCACCCACGGCCGCGGATCGGTTCTGACCATCGATCTCACCAACCGCTGCAACATGATGTGCGACCCCTGCTTCATGGATGCCAACCAGGTCGGCTTCGTGCACGAGTTGAGCTGGCAGGATATTCAGACGCTGCTCGATAACGCAATTTCAATCAAGCCGCGCCGCCAGATGTCGGTACAGTTCTCCGGCGGCGAGCCCACCTTGTCTCCTTACTTCCTGGACGCGGTCCGTTACGCCCGCAAGGTCGGCTATAACAGCGTGCAAGCGGCCACCAACGGCATCGAATTTGCGAAACGCCCCGATTTCTGTAAGGAAGCTTCCGAAGCCGGTCTGCGCTATGCGTACCTGCAGTTCGACGGCATCGGCAATGAAGCCAATTCGCATCGCGCGGTAGGCAATCTATTTGATGTGAAACTGCGCGCGATTGAAAATCTGTGGAGCAATGGCGTCGACATCGTCCCCGTTATCACCATCATCAACGGTGTCAATAACGAGCAGGTGGGCCGCGTGGTGCAGTTCGCGCTCGACAATCCCAAAAAGATTCCGTTCTTGTCCTTCCAGCCCGTTTCCTTCACCGGCCGCGATGAAGCCGTAACCGACGAGCGCCGTCAAGCCCAGCGCTATACGCTGTCGCATTTGGCGCATGACGTAAAGAACCAAATCGGTATCGGCGAGCCGATCCGTGATTGGTTCCCGATCAGCTTCATGAGCACCTTTTCGGACTTTGCCGATCTGGTGCATGGACCAAATGCCGATTGGGGCCAGATTAGCTGTGGCTGCCACCCGAACTGCGGTATCGGCATGGCGGTCATGTGCGACAAGGAAACCAAGGAATATGTTCCGGTCACCAAGTTCCTGCACGCCGACCAGCTGGCGAAGGACATTGCCCGGGTAAACGATGCCGCACGCGGACGCGCGTTGTCGGTATTCGGCGTGACCTTGGCTTTGCTTCGTAATTACGACCCGTTCACTTCCCCCACGCACTTCAAACTCAGCGATCTGGTCGCGAAGTTCGACAAATGCTTCGGCATGACTAAGGCTGATCACGGGAAGGTGTATGGCAAGGTGACCGGCGATCGTACGCGCGCCGACATCGACAAGCGCCGCGGCGACCGTTGGAACTTCCTCTTCATCGCCGGCATGTGGTTCCAGGATCTGTTCAACTACGATTTCCGCCGCACCGAGCAATGCATCATTCCGTACGCTACCCAGGAAGGCGAAATCTCCTTCTGCGCCTATAACACGGGCGTAGGCTGGCGCAACATCATTGAGAAGATGCACATGACCTCTACGCTCACCAAATGGTATGCGGATAACGGCCGGCATGAAATCTTCGCCGGCAACAAAGCCGTACCGCTGGTGGAACAGAATCACCATCTGGTTCTAAACGAAGCCCACGTCGCCGCCGGCCGCCAGCATGACCTGGATGACAAAGGCATCGCCAAAACCGCGCGTGAAGAAAAGACGCGTGCGCGTGATGAAGCGTTGAAGGCCAAGATCGAGAACGAAAAGATGGCTCGTCTCTATCGCGAGCATATTCTCGGCGAAAAGAAAGTGGAAGGATTTGTTCCGCTAGACGGTTTGCTCGGGTCCCTGCCGTCCAAGGCGGTAGCGAAGGAAAAGCAAGAAGAAGTCGGCGCAATGGGTGACTAAAGTACGGGCTACGGCCGAGTAATTTTACTAGTTAGTCAAGCAACAATAAGTACGAAGACCGCCGGGTTAGCCCTCGGCGGTCTTCTTTTTTGCTCTTCTAAGTTCATGTGACGCTTCATATACCTGCACCGTAAGGATAATCCTATTACTTACTCGCCTCATGCAGTATTGCGTAGGTCGTCTTACGCCTGTTAGACTCCTGCTCATAGTACTGACAAACCCACAGTGCTCAGTCACGGTCCGGTGATGGAGGGCGATCAGATCATCGGCCTGGAAAGGAGTTCAAGAATGAAAGTCAAGAGCAAAGTAAACGCTGGCATTTCCATCTGGGAAAAGTAGTTAGTAACTACCGATCCACAGTTTAGACGACTTATAGCTGACCGTTCGGCCGACACGCGGGACGGTCAGCTAGGTTTCTTCAAATGCCCAACAGTTTCCACCGTGTGAACCAGTCTCTGCGCCTGGACAAAGGGCTTTTGTCCGGCTTGACCCTCACCATTGCTCTGGCGCTGCTAACCGCCTGGGTGATTTGGGCCTTCAAAGCGTCTATCGTGCGTTATGAAGTTTCTGATTCCGCGCGCCTGGAGGTGATGGGGGCCCCCTATGTAATCCAGTCGGATATGACGGGTAAGTTACTTTCATCCGGGTTATTCTTAGGACGGAAAGTACAGGCTGGAGACATACTCGTCGATCTCGACAGCCGCGATGAACAGCTGAATCTCTCCTTGGAGCGCACCCACCGCGCCACGCTGGAACCACAGCTTGCCGCTCTGCATGCCCAAATCGAGCAGGAAGGCCTGGGAAAGGGCGACGAACAGAAGGTTCTCACTTTCGCAACGGGTAACGCGGAGGCGCAATACCGCCAGGCGGAAGCGCAGGCTTCGCTCGCGGCCGACGAAGCAGCCAGGGCAAATCGCTTACGGGCCGAAGGACTCATTTCCGAGGCCGAGGCGCGCCGCGCGAACGCCGACGCTGAAAGCAAACGCGACGCAGCCCAGAGCAGCAAGGCTTCGGCCCTGCGTGTCCAGCCCGAGTCGCAGGTACGCGACCGGGACCGCGCTGTGCGCGTGAACCAAATTCTGGTGGATGTGACTAAGCTCCAGGCCGAGGCAGCCACCTCATCAGCCAATATTCAAAGGCTGGAATATGAGCTCGAAAAGCGCCACATTCGCGCCCCTGTATCCGGAACCCTGACCGAGTGCGCCACCTTGCGCCCCGGCGCGCATATTAGTGAAGGCCAGCAAATCGGCACGATTGTCCCCAGCAGCGCGGTTCAAGTGGTGGCCGAGTTCACTCCCTCCGCCGCATTGGGCAAGATTCGCCCTGGCCAGAACGCGATAGTAAAGCTGCAGGGCTTTCCCTGGGCGCAGTTCGGCACTCTCTCGGCGCGCGTTTCTCGCGTGGCGGGCGACATTCGCGACGGCAACATTCGCGTGGAACTTGCGGTAACTGCGCCCGCGCATTCACGCCTGCCGCTGAAACATGGCCTGCCAGGCTCGGTGGAAATTGAAGTCGAGCGTGTCACTCCGGCCCTGCTGCTATTGCGTTCCGCTGGACAAACAGTAGGTGCGCGTTGAGGAGCCTGTTAGCGCCGGAGATAGTCCAAACCTCCGCACTCGACTGTGGACCTGCCGCCCTAAAGTGCCTGCTGGCAGGGTTTGGCATCCACGCCAGTTACGGACGATTACGCGAAGCCTGCCAGACCGGACTCGACGGAACATCTATCGACACCATGGAGTTTGTGGCCAATCAGCTCGGGCTCGAGGCCGAGCAGGTCATGCTGCCGGCGGACCATCTGCTGCTAGATGAAGCGCAAGCTCTGCCCGCCATCGTGGTTGTACTGCTCCCGAACGGGCTCACCCATTTCGTGGTGGTTTGGAGGCGGCACGGAAAGCTGCTGCAAGTGATGGATCCGTCGGTAGGGCGGCGCTGGGTTTCCTGCCAAAAGTTCATCGCCGAAGTGTACAACCACAACATGCCCGTGGCCGCGGCGGACTGGCGCGAATTCGCTGGGTCCAACAGCTTTCAAGCGGCGCTCAGCGCCAGGCTACACGCTATTGGAGTCGGTAAGGCGGATCGGACACGCTTGTTGTCGCGAGCCGCCGCGTCAGAGGATTGGCGTCCCCTCGCCGCGCTGGATGCGGCCACCCGCCTGGTGGCCTCATTGGACATGGGACACGGTACGAAACTGCTGGAGCGGTTGCCCGCCAATCCGGACTTGATCCCACCCCGTTATTGGTCCGTACGCTCCATGCCAGTTGATACAGAAGACGTCGAGCAAGTCCTCATGCGCGGCGCAGTATTGGTGCGCGTGAAAAGTCGGGCGGCCGGCGTCTCCGCGGCGGAGATGCGCCCGGAACTTGCGAGCGCCTTAGGCGAATCACAGTTCAAGCCCGGCGCCGAACTAGCGCGAGCACTGTCGCAAGGCCGCTGGCTGCTGGCTCCGCTGCTGGTCATTGCGCTGTTTGCCGCAGCCAGCGGAACGCTGGTGGAAGCCCTGCTCTTTCGCGGACTCCTGGATTTGAACACGCAGCTCAACATTGCGGGACAACGCATGGGAGCCGCCGCGGCCCTGCTCCTGTTTGGCGTGGGAATGTTCTTGTTCGATGTTCCGGTCTTGGCCAGCGGCTGTCGCTTGGGCCGCCAACTGGAAACCCGGCTGCGCATCCTTTTCCTTGAAAAGATTCCAAAGCTCAATGACCGCTATTTCCAAACCCGCCTGATATCGGATATGGCCGAGCGCAGCCACGTGACGCACCGCCTGCGCAATCTTCCGGCGCAAGCGAGTCAACTACTTTCTTCGCTCTGCCAATTGGCCGCGACTGGTGCTGGTATCGTCTGGCTCGAACCGAAGGCCGCTCCGTTTGTGCTGCTGGCGATAGCCGCAGCAGTTCTACCTGCGTTCGGAGCGCAAAGCGTGCTCATCGAGCGGGACCTGCGAACGCGCAACCATGCCGGCGGCCTCACGCGCTTTTATTTGGATTCCATGCTCGGACTAATCGCCATCCGGGCGCACGGCGCGCGCGCAAGCGTGCGTCACGAACAGGAAAAGCTCTTAGGCGAATGGGCCCATGCCTCCATGCGGTTACAGCGCGCCATTGTCAGTATCGAAACTCTGCAAGCGGTTGCCGTATTCGGACTAGTCATCGCACTCATCTTGACGCGCCCGCTGCAAGGCACGGAAGCTGGCCGAATTTTGCTGATGGCCTACTGGGCTTTGAGCTTGCCGGTGCTCGGTCAGGATATCTGCACGTTGACCCGGCAATATCCGGCCTATCGCAACCTCACTTTACGCGTACTTGATCCGCTGGGCGCTCCGGAAGAACAGGCGCCTGCGAGCGCAATCGTCTCCCCACAAACGCCGCCCGACATCGAGTTTCGCGATGTAGCCTTCGAGGCCTCGGGCCACACCATCCTGAGCGGCATCAACCTCAACCTGAGCGCGGGGAGCCATGTGGCAATCATCGGTCCATCGGGTGCGGGTAAATCGAGCTTGATGGGATTGCTGCTCGGCTGGTCCAATCCGAGTCAGGGCGAAGTCCTGCTGCATGGAAAGCCGTTCAGTTTCGAAGAACTGCGCTTGATGACCGCTTGGGTCGATCCTTCGGTGCAGATTTGGAACCGGTCATTATTTTCCAATCTCACTTATGGTTCGAATTCGACTGCGGTTGGTGACGCGATTGATACCGCCATGCTTCGCAGCGTATTGGAATCGCTCCCGGAGGGCTTGCAGACCAAGCTGGGTGAAGGCGGCGGCCTGGTTTCGGGCGGCGAGGGCCAGCGTGTTCGATTCGGCCGCGCCCTGCTACGGGAGAATGCCCAACTGGTGCTGCTCGACGAGCCGTTCCGCGGCTTGGATCGCGAAAAACGCCGCGATCTACTGGACCGTGCGCGCGCTTTCTGGAGCCGTTCGACGCTGCTTTGCATTACGCATGACCTGGCTGAAACCAGAGCATTCGATCGAGTGGTCGTTATCGAGCAGGGACGCATTGCCGAACAAGGAACTCCCGCCGAACTCTTGTCCCGGACGGACTCCCGTTATGCGCGTCTGTTGGCAGCGGAAGAAGCCGCTACTACTGAGCTTTGGAATAACAGCCTGTGGCGGCGTGTTCAAATTCAGTCCGGCCAGATCACCGAGAAGTTGCCGAAGGCGACCAAAGAAGAGCGCGTGCGGAGCGCGGTGGCCTAGTGACGACGCGCAAGGAACTCAGTTGGCCGGCGGCACGCCTGGGCGAAGCGCTTTCGGCGCTTGCGCACCGGGCCGACTTGCGCACGCAGGCTACAGACCTTCCGAATCCGGTGGTCTCGCAAAACGAAGAACTCTCCACCCAAGAGCTATCGATATGGGTCGACTGGGCAGCGAAGCGCTTAGGTTGTGAGACGCAGGCTGCGGAGATGTCGTTTGGAGATCTGGCGCGGGAATTGCCCGCTACTTACCCGGCATTACTGCGCGTGCATGGAGATTCGTTCCTGCTCGTGCTGGGAAGCAGAGGTTCGAAGCTTCGTTTGCTCGCGCCTGATGGCTCCATAAAATCGCTCAGCATTCGCGAGATCAGCGCCGCCATTTGCGAGCCGTTGAAACAAGAACACGGCGGCCAATGGCGACAGCTGCTCAACGAAGCCGAAATCCCATCGTCCAAGCAAGAGCATGTTCTCAATCAACTGATGAAGGAGCCGCTAGCAACCAAGCGCTTCGACGGATGCTGGGTCTTACACGCCGAGTACAGCTCCCAAACCAGCCGGAGCCTGTTCCGGTTATTGCGCGAAGCATGCGTAATGCCGCATGCCGTCGCCCTGCTGACAGCGAAGATCGGCCAATATCTGTTGTGGCTGGCGTCCTGGGGCATTCTGGGTTGGCTTTCGTTCAATGGCCACATGGACAAAGGCTGGCTGACAGCCTGGGCGCTATTGTTAGTCACGCTCATTCCGTTCCAAGCGGCCATTACCTGGTGGCAAGGCTTATTCGCTATTAACTTGGGCGCGTTTCTAAAACGGAGGCTGCTCGCCGGTGCGTTGCGGCTGCAACCGGAGGAAATCCGCCATTGGGGCGTTGGTACGTTTCTTGGTCAGGCTTTGGAAGCTACGTCAGTAGAAACTTTGGCTGTGAGCGGCGGACTGGCCGGTGTTTTAGGAATCGTGGAACTTGCTGTGTCAATGTTGCTCCTGGGCAAGTTTGCGCTGGTGCTCGCGTTGTGGTGCGCTCTGGCGGCGTTTCTTGCGTGGCGATTTCAGATGCGCTGGGAACGCTGCACGGTCTCTCGCTTGGACATGACGCAGAATTTAATTGAGAGCATGGTGGGCCATCGCACCACGCTCGCGCAGCAGTGGCGGGGCATATGGCATCAAAGTGAAGAAGCGGCTTTGGACCAATATCTGACGCTGTCACAGCGCGTGGACCGCTCTGGCGCTTGGCTGATGACAGCCATTCCGCGCGGCTGGCTGCTCATGGGCCTGGCGTGCCTGCTGCCGTCCTTTATCGAAAGACAGGAGAGCGGCGCACAAACCGCCGTTTTGCTCGGCGGAGTCTTACTGGCCTATACTGCTTTCCGAAAAGTGACCGCCTCGTTTACCGACATAGCCGTCGCGCTGGCCGCGTGGAAACGCATTCGGCCGCTATTCGATGCCGCCGGAAGGCGCGAGATTGCGGGCGCTATTTCCAGCGTTGGCAAGGCAGAACGCAACCAGAAAGTAATGGAAGCGGACGGCGTCGCCTTTCGTTATCGCACGACCGGCAACCCTGCATTGAAAGGCTGCAATCTCATCGTTTATAAAGGCGAGCGCATCTTACTGGAAGGGCCTTCCGGCGGTGGAAAAACTACCTTCGCTTCCCTGCTCTCCGGCTTGCGCCAGCCCGAAGCCGGTTTGTTATTGGCCAACGGTCTAGACCGCCACACACTGGGCGATAGCGGTTGGCATCGCTGCGTTTCGGCTGCGCCGCAGTTTCATGAGAACCACGTTCTTACGGAAACATTGCTGTTTAACTGCTTGATGGGACGCCGCTGGCCGCCCACCTCCGAAGATTGCAAGCAAGCAGAAACGGTGTGCCGGGAACTCGGATTGGGCGAACTGCTCGATCGCATGCCCGCCGGTATCCGTCAAATGGTCGGTGAAGGCGGATGGCAGCTCTCGCATGGAGAGAAAAGTCGCATCTACATCGCGCGCGCGCTGCTGCAAGACGCCGAGCTGGTCATCCTTGACGAAAGTTTCGCGGCGCTGGATCCGGAGAATTTACACATGGCCATGCAATGTACCCTACGGCGCGCGGAAACCCTCATGGTGATTGCGCACCCTTAATCCTGCATCAACTCCAGGAGCTTCTTGACCGTCCTCCAGTTCCTCACAGTGCTCACGGTCGAAAGCTTTGCATCAAAGTATGCGTTTGTCAGCTTTGTATCCGCCAAGCCTTTCGGGAGATAAAGATAGATCTCTTGCCCCTGCACGATGAACTGGCCCGGTGGAGACCGGTCGGGGTCGAGTTTCTCGACATTGCCTGCGGTTGGCTTGTCCGCGAGAAACATCACATGCAATGAATCTTCGGCCATTCCCAATTTCAAAAACGGATTGTGGACGATAACGTCGTTGAGCTCTTTAGCCGAGCGCACCTGTACCGGTGGACCGAATCCAAAGCGCTTCGTAATTGCCGCGGTAATCACAGTGGGAAGCTTCGCCGCAAGGGCCGGAGCCGCACTGAAGATTACGTTGCCGCTTTGGATATAGTGGCGCACCTGCACGCACCCGGCCGCCTCGAATAGCGTAATCAAGTCTTTCATCGGAAGTATGTTTTTGCCTCCGACGTTGATCCCTCTTAGTAGTGCAACGTATGTGCTTGGCATCGACGACATTATTATTAAACAGATGAACAGGCGTAGATTTGTCACAAACATGGCTGGGGCGGCCGGAGGCCTCTTTTACGGCTCGCGCCTGAGGGCGGCGGATATAAAACGAGTGCTGGTCATGTTCAAATGTCACCTCGACGTGGGCTTCGTGGATACGCAAAGCGCCATCATCGCTAAATACTTTCAGCAATACTATCCGCGGGCCATAGAGATTGCGGCCAAACTGCGGCAAGCGGGCAAGGAGCGCTATGTCTGGACTACGGGTTCCTGGCTGCTGTTTGAATATTTGGAGCAGGCCGGCAAGCCTGAGCGGCAACGCATGGAGAGGGCGATAGCAGCGGGCGATATCGCCTGGCATGCGCTGCCTTTCAGTTGGCAAACCGAATTGATGGATCGTTCCTTGATTACAGGCGCGCTTGGGTTTTCGAAATCCTTAGACCGGCGCTTTGGCCGCACCACCACCGGCGCCAAGATGACCGACGTACCCGGGCATTCCCGCGGCTTGATCGCGCCTCTGGCCGAAAGCGGAGTAATGCTGCTGGATATCGGAGTCAACTCGGCCAGCACTCCGCCCGACGTTCCGCCCATTTTCATTTGGAAAGATCCGCAAGGCGCTTCGCTGCTGATGCTGTATCACCGCAAAGCGTACGGCGGCGTGGTGCCTGTTCCGGGTTCCGATCTCGCCATTGCCGTGGAAGTCCGCGATGACAACAGCGGGCCGCATACGGTGGACGAAATCAACAAAATCTATGCGGATTTGCAACATCAATTTCCAGGCGCCAAAATTACCGCCTCAAATTTGACGGAGATCGCAAATGCAGTCGCTCCGTTCCGAGCTCATATGCCGGTGGTGACTCAGGAGATTGGCGATACCTGGATCTACGGAGTCGCCAGCGATCCGGTGAAAGTTGCCCGCTACCGGGAATTGCTTCGGCTGAGACACGAGTGGATCACCGCCGGCAAACTTAAGGCCGGAGACGCCACTGACTTGGCGTTCTTACGTAGATATTCGTTGGCCGTGGAGCACACCTGGGGAACTGATACCAAAACCTGGCTCGACTTCGACCACTACACACCAAAGGCCCTGGCCGAAATGCTCGATAAGCCGAAGTATAAGACTGTCACAGGCAGTTGGGTGGAAAAACGAAACGATATCGATCAGGGAGTAGCGGCGCTCCCGGCAGGCTTGCGCGCGCAGGCGGAACAACGGCTTTTCAGTCTGCGGCCGGTTGCCCCGGCCACGTCACAATTGAAACCGCATGACGCTGCAAGTCCGCTCGATGGCGAGCATTTTACGGTGAAGCTTGACCCGGCCACCGGAGCGATTCAGCACCTGCACAATAAGGCGAATGGCCGAGATTGGGCCGACGCTACCCATCCGTTTGCGCTTTTTAGCTACCAAACGCTCTCGAAAAGCGATTACGACCGTTTCCTAGCAAGTTACATTACGCTACAAACCGACTGGGCGCCGAAGGACTTCGGTAAACCAAACATCGAGCATTTCGGAGCCCGAAGCAAAATTTGGACTCCGAAACTGATCGAATGCAAATCCGGCAAGGACGAACACGGCGTCACGCTGCACGCCAGCTTGCAGATTGAAGACCAGGCGGCACAGCGTTCCGGACTGGTGGCGTGGCCTGAAGAATTGTATTTGGAAATCCATCTCCCGAGTGCGGAGCCGGCCGTGCATATTCAGTTCTCCTGGTTCCGCAAACAAGCCAATCGCCTGCCGGAAGCCATGTGGCTCACTTTTCAACCGAATGCGCCCGAAGCCCGCAATTGGTCCATGGACAAAGTGGGCCGCCCAGTGTCGCCTTTCGATGTCGTGCCAGGCGGTAACCGCCATATGCATGCGCTCAATGCCCTCAGCTATCGAGACGCATCAGGCAGTTTTAAGATCGAAACGATGGATGCCCCGCTGCTTGTTCTGGGAGAAAAATCGCCCATTTACTTTTCAAAGGAGCAACCCGAAATTGAAAAAGGTCTCCACTTCTGTTTATTCAACAATGGCTGGGGAACCAATTATGTGCAGTGGTTCGCGGAGGATATGCGATTCCGCTTCACGTTAAGCGCCTAATTACGCGAAAATCGCACGTCGAGAAGGTCGAGTTCGCGCTCAAGAGTCCGCATCACTGCATCGCTGATCTCCTTGCGGTTGCGCATGCCGACTACTGTGGAGCGTTCCACCGCGCGCAACTCTCGGGAGACGGCCTGATAATGGTGCGTTAGCGCGGCGCTGGAGCCTTGCTCGTCTTCTCCGGGCACGGAGTTCAATCTGTGCTGATAAAGCTGCGCCAGGTTGTCATAGATGGGATTAAACTCAGGCCGGTCAGCTGATCTCATTTCTTCTAAATGCTTCAGGGCCGAGTGCAACATGGCCCGGCGCGCTTCCCGCTCTTCTAAATTGGGCTTTCCGGCATCGGAAAGTTTGAGCGCGCGGATCAAGCCGGGAAGAGTGAGTCCCTGCAGGACCAGAGTCACCAGTATCACTGAAAAAGTAAGGAAGAGCAGTTCGCTTCGATGAGGAAAAGGCTGCCCGTTGCTCAGGACGACAGGCAAAGCCAACGCCGCAGCAAGCGACACCACGCCGCGCATGCCGGTCCAGCCCACGACAAACACGCTTTTCATGGGTAACCGCGCCATGCTTTGGTGTAACAGATGGCCCCGAATGCGATCCCCCACATAGGCACCCGGAAAAACCCAAAGCAGGCGTAAGAACACGACCGAGACTGCCAACTGCGCCGCGCTGGTGAAGAGTTGCGCGACCGTAATGCCGCGGATGCCTTGCAAAATATACGGCAATTGCAATCCGATCAGCAGGAACACCACGGCATTGAGAAGAAAAGTAAGCGTGTTCCAGAACGATTGCAACTCTATTCTGACCCGCGACGTGAAGAGTGAAGAACTTTGGCGCCCTAGATACAGCCCCACCGCGACTGCCGCCAGCACTCCGGAAGTATGCAGCGCCTCAGCACCCATATATGCCAGATACGGAGTAACAATGCTGAGCGTGATTTCTATCGGCGCATTGTCGATATATTTTTCAAGCAGGTACACAATTTTGCCGGTCAACAATCCAACGGCAATCCCCCCAACGACCAATACAACGAGCCGTAGCAGCCCATCCTCCACTGAGGGCATTCGCGAGTTCACTACCAGCGCGGTCGAAAATTCCAGCGCCAGCAATCCAGTGGCGTCATTGACCAGGCTTTCGCCCTCAAGGATGTCGACTATTCTCCGCGGCAAGCCGACACGTTTGGCGATGGCCGTGGCGGCAATAGCATCCGTAGGCGCGATGGTGGCGCCTAAAACCAGGCCGAGCCGCCAATCAAAGCCGGGAATTAACCAGTGCGCCGCCAACGAGACGCCCAAGACGGTAAATCCAACTAGGCCGAAAGCGAGAGACAGAATCGTAACCAGGTTATGGCGAAAATCCCGCAATGACGTTTCAGCCGCAGCAAAAAAAAGCAGGGGCGGCAGGATTGCCAGAAAGACAATGTCCGGATCCAGCGAAATGTGCGGCAGGCCGGGCACAAAGCTCAGCAACAATCCGCCTATTACCAGCACAATCGGATAAGGCGTCCTGAGCCATTGCGCAAGCATCCCAAATCCAATGACGAAGAGCAGCAGCAGGATGAGGACGAATTGTATCTGATGAATCAAAAGTTCCTATTCAGAATAACCTTCAGACTCGCCGCCAAAGTACTAACCGAATCTGAAATTTCACACTTTACATTTGGATACAGTTGTGACAAACTGATCGCAATCTGGAGCCGGGGCAACGTGTGGCTCGATTCAACAGAGAGGGACCATGTCGAAACTCATTGCCGGTTTATTTATCGTGCTTGTTTGCTGCGCCTTCCTTGTGAACGCCCAGCAAGGTCGAGGAACAATTCTAGGCGCGGTCACTGATTCGACCGGCGCTGCTGTTGCCAACGCCAAGGTATCCATCGTAAACGTGGACACCAACGACACCATCAACGCCGAAACCAATACGGACGGATTTTATACCTCGCCGGCGCTCAACGTAGGCAACTACCAGGTCAGCGTGGAACGCAGCGGCTTCAAGAAAGCGGTGCACTCCGGCATTGTTCTGGAAGTCGATCAGCAGGCGGAGATCAACATCCATCTGGAAATCGGCGCGGTCACTGAATCTGTGCAAGTCACTGGAGAAGCGCCGATGGTCAACACCGAAAACGGGTCCCTCGGCCAAGTCATTGCAAACCGCAGCGTGCAGGAGCTACCTCTTAATGGGCGCAACGCTTTCGCCTTGATCCTGCTGGCGCCTAACGTTCACTCCAACGCCGGGCCACTGCAAAGCGGATTCGCCGATCGCGGCACGAGCCTGAGTGATTGGAGTATTAACGGCGGTCCCAATTCCGTCAACAACATGCTGGTGGATGGCATGGTGGCATCTAACAGTTACTACCCTGACCTCAACGCGGATCTGGCCGTGGACGCCGTACAGGAGTTCAAGGTGCAGTCCGGCACCATGTCCTCCGAATACGGTTTCACGCTCGGAGGCGTCATCAACGTCGCCACCAAGGCTGGAACCAACAGCTATCACGGAACGCTCTATGAATTCGTCCGCAACAATATATTCGATTCCCGCAATGCCTTCGCGGCGGCCGAGCTGCCCTTCCGTTACAACCAATACGGTTTGGCGATCGGTGGACCCGTCAAAATCCCTAAGGTCTATGACGGCAAAAACAAGACCTTCTTTTTCGGCAATTGGGAGCAATACAACTACATCAACGACAGCCAGAGCATTACATCCGTACCTATAGCCGCGCAGCGCAACGG
>DASXGT010000226.1:0-94215 GCA_036488895.1 Bryobacteraceae bacterium
GTCTGTTCTATCAGACGGCATTCAAGATGTCGGCTACTGCACGCTCTCTAGTGTTAAATTCATCAGGATTTGATGCGTGCCTAATTGGTCAGGAGTCTCAGGGCTCAACTGCTTGTATGCGCCATCGGCGCCCAAAACCCAAGCCTGGCGGGTATCTTTCAAGCAAATATCCAAGAATTGCCAGAGTTTTTCCTTGTGGCCCGGAGCAAATATGGGCGTAACGACTTCCACTCGCTTCGAGAGATTGCGGAACATCCAATCCGCCGAGCCGATAAAGAAGTCTCCGTCCAGCGGATTTTCTTTGCCATTGGCGAAATGAAACACGCGCGAGTGCTCCAGAAAGCGGCCAATGATCGATCGGATACGGATGTTTTCGGTGAGCCCCGCAACTCCCGGACGAAGGCAGCAGAAGCCGCGTACGATCAGGTCAATGGGCACGCCCGCCGCGGAGGCTTCGCACAATGCGTCAATCAAATCGGGATCTTCCAGTTGATTCATCTTGGCGACGATGCGCGCGGGCAATCCGGCGCGCTTGTTTTCTATCTCGCGTTTGATTAACTCAAGAAGCCGGGGCCGCATGGTGAGCGGCGCAACCAGCAGCGTGGAGCATTGCGGCGCCTGCGCATGACCCGTGAGGTAGTGAAACAGGTTCACGACGTCGCGCGTGATAAGTGGGTCACAAGTAAGCAGACCGAAATCGGCATAGAGACGCGCCGTTTTGACGTGATAATTGCCGGTGCCGATGTGTACGTAGCAGCGCAAGCCGCTGGATTCTTTCCGTACCACTAGCGCGGTCTTTCCGTGGGTTTTCAGGCCGCTGACGCCGAAGGTCACATGCGCGCCCACGCGTTCCAATTCCGCCGCCCAATGCAGATTACGCTCTTCATCAAAGCGCGCCTTGATTTCCATGACGCAGGCCACTTGTTTGCCATGCTCGGCCGCGCGGATTAACGACTTCACGAACGGCGTATCGTCGCCAATGCGGTAAGCGGTCATCTTGATGGAGACTGTTTGCGGATCGTCAGCCGCGGCATGAATGAAGCGCTCCACGCTCGAGTCAAAACTTTCGTATGGATGATGAACCAATATGTCGCCGCTCTGAATGACGTTAAAGATTGCCGCGGGATCTTCATCATCAAGCACTGGGGGAGTTAAAGGAACCCAGGCTGGATCGCGTAATTCAGGAATCGGCAGGAACGCGAGCTCAAACAGCGTGGTGTAGTCAAGTTCCTCCGGCAAGTCGTAAAGGTCAAACGGCGTGAGTTGAAAACGTTCGCGTAGCATTTCCCGAATCACCGAGTCTGCTCCAGGTCCGAATTCCAGCCGGATGACCGGTTCATAGCGGCGCTGGCGAATTTGCGCTTGCACCTGCTCACGCAGGCCCTCGGTCGGATCTTCTTCCAGTTCCACCTCCGCATCGCGCGTGAGCCGCACCAGGGTGGCGGAGCTGAGTGTCATACCGTTGTAAAGCTTATAAGCGTTGCCGCGAATGATTTCATACAACGGAACGAAAAGCTTGTTGCCGGCGGGAACATCCTTTTCAAGCGGAACCCATTGCTTCAAAACAGTGGGTACTTTGACGCGAGCATACATGAAATCAGTGCGGCCTGGATGGCGCATGGCGAATATGAGGGATGAAGACAAATTAGAGAGGAAGGGGAATGGATGCGCGGGATCAATCACCAAGGGCGTTACTGCCGGCGAGATGTTGGCATCGAAATAAAGCCCCGCTTCGTCTTGCTGAGCTGGTGTTAAGTCATCCCAGTGACGCAGCGCGATTCCGTGTCGATCGAGGCCCGGAATAATGGTATTGCGGTAGCAATCGGCCTGCTGCTGTAGCTGCGGAAGCAGTTGTTCCCGTAAGCTTTGCAAGAGCGACTGTTCCTGTTTGGTCTCTCCTTGCTGTAGCAGAGCCATGCGTTTCATGAAAAACTCGTCCAGATTCGAGCTAAAGATGGCTAGGAACTTAGCTCGTTCGAGCAGCGGCGTGCGCTCATCTAGCGCTTCCGCCAAGACGCGCTCATTGAAGTCGAGCCAACTCATGTCGCGGTCAATCCAAATGCCGGCCTGAGCCGCGGTTAGCTGCGCATTTAGAACTCCGTGATCGCCAATTGACACTAAAGCAGGTGCGGCACTCATGGTTACTCTCCTTCAAGCGGAAAGCCTCATTTTAGGCGGCGTAGATCGCTGGAAATATGAATAACGTGTTTCATTTGAGATATTTTTTAATGCGGCGGGGCGGCATCGGCGTTAATAGCTCTTATTTTCTCTATAATCGTGCGAGTGAAACGCCTTTTCGCGCTGGTTCTGCTGTCGGTTTGGGTGGCGAGGGCGCAATCCGTCACGCGGCTTTACTTTGAGCCGTTAGAGAAACCGGAACCATCCGCGGTCAAATTGCGCGAGGCACTGATGGAGATGGCCAGTAAGGGGAAGACCGCAGCCGTGGTGGAGCACGCGGAAGACGCGGACAGGGTTTTGTCAATAGCGGGAGCGACCTATATTAAGGGGTATGTCGGACGCAACATACGCGTCCGCTATAAGAATGCAGACTCCCAGCCGGTCTACGGCGGCTATCTTTCGTTGGAACTAAAAACAAAAGAGGATCAGCCGGTTTGGTCTTATCTGGTCACGCCTCGCCGCTTCGGGCCGGAAGACATAAACAAGAACCTGGCGGAACAAGCGGTAAAAAAATTAACCGAATACTTGCTCAATGCGCCGCCGCAAAGCTCCGTACCCCAACAGAACAGCCCGCAAGTGTTACTGGGAGCGGGAGCCACCTTTCCCTATCCGCTTTACAAGAAGTGGTTTGCGACGTTTCAAAAGGCATTCCCAGGCCTAACCATTGGATACCGTTCAGTGGGCTCCGGCGCAGGCTTGGACGCACTCTCAAAAGGTGAAGTGGATTTCGCCGCATCGGACATTCCGCTGACCAACGGCGAGATGGCCGCTTACCAGGTTAAAATTCAGCACATACCAAGCGTGATCGGCGGGGTTGTTCTGACCTACCGGTTGGATGGATTTCCGCGCGAATTACGCCTCACGCCGGAAGCGTTGGCCGGAATTTATTCAGGCAAGATCACGCATTGGAATGACCCGCTGCTCCGCGCGGCCAATCGCGATTTTGAATTGCCGGATCGCAAAATCGTGGTAGTGCACCGTTCCGACCGCAGCGGCACCACTTACATCTGGACAAGTTATCTTTCCAGCGTGAGCGAAGCATGGAAGTCGAGCATTGGGGTTGGCGCCACGGTGACATGGCCTGTGGGAATTTCCGCTGAGGGTACGGACGGGGTGGCCGAATTGGTTGCCAAAACTCCCGATTCCATTGGCTATGTCGAGTTCTTTTACGCCCTGGATCACAGGCTCAATTATGCGTCGATACGGAACCGTTCCGGGCAATTTGTGCAGGCGGATTTGACCACGCTTCCGGCCGCGGCGCTTGAGGCAACGCCCGCCTCGCCGGACGATTTACGGATCTCCCTGGTGAATGCATCCGGCAAGAACGCTTATCCCATTGCCGCGTTTACCTACTTGCTAGTGCCGGTAACTTTCAAGGATGCTACCGAAGGCGCGGCCATGAAGCAGTTTTTGGCGTGGATGCTGGATACAGGGCAGAAGCAGTGTGGTGCGCTCGGTTACGCCGCGTTGCCCGCAGAGATCGATGCGCTGGCAAAGAAAGCGGCGGAACAAATTCAGGCTGCCCGTTAGTGGGGCGTGAATAGTACTCCTTCAAAATGCAGCCGGATGGCGCCGACCAGCGCGGGGCCCCGGTCATGGTTATAACCCGGATTCCAGACGCGCTGCACGTCGGCGGAGAGATAAATGGAACGCCAAAGTTTAAACGTGTAATAGGTCTCCAGCACTTTTTCCCGCCTATAGTTCAGCCCGCCATCTCCTAAAACCAGGCCTGTTCCGCCCAGCGCCAAATATTCCCTGTGGTCGCCGGAGAGCGCATTGGAGACCATCGCCGCGCCTAGCTTGTCGTCTTTCCGCCGCCATGGATTTCCTTTTAGATCCACGCCGCCGGAGATAGATTGATCGGCTTCTGTAAACGCCAGAGTTTCCAGGTGGCCTTCCGCCCAGCCAAAGCGGCCAAAGGCGCGCAGCAGCGGTGTCAACTCCTGCTCCACATTCAGGCCAAAGCCATACTTTATGCGCCCCGGTTGGCGTTGAAGGGTGATATCCGGCGGTGACGTTTCCCCGCTGGCGCGATACGCTTCTATCGCTTCTCTGTAGTTCCCGAAGGATCCGTGATCGACGAATGACAGCGCCCTCATTACGCCGGCTCGTTTCGGAATGAGGGCGTGATGCAGTTCGTACTCTACGCTCTCCGAACGGGACCGGTCCAAGTTCGCATCAATATGCGTGGGACTATCCAGCTTCGGACTTAACGCTTCGGCAAAGCGCAACGCCCAGTTATGGTCGTGATACTCTGCCACAAAGGCGTAAGTATAGCCGCGTGGATCGGCCGGGAAACCATAGGCGCCGTTGTTGTCGAGTGTCCAATTCATGAATTGAAAATGACTATCGCTGCCGATGGCGTTCACATCAAAAAAATCGACTAGGCTCATCTTCCCCACATAGATGTCGAGCCGCCGCGCGGCTTCTTGTCCCGCCATCTGCAATGGGCCGCGTTCGGTTTCCACCGACTTGCTGGATAGCGGAATTTCGTGATGTAAAATCGCCCTGGCTACATAAGGACGGTCGTTCGGAACACCCGCCGCGTCTACGTTGGTATACGCCCCCAGGCCGTGACTCCCACTCAAATTGTGGCCGCTGGTGCTTTCCAAATCGAATAGAAAATCAGTAGTGGGTGAAATAACAAAACCCGTGTACAAAGTCACGACGCGCGAAGTCGCTATTTCGCTCGCCGCGGAGAAACTATTGGGGCCGCTGTAAGGAGAAAGAAAAGTCGGGTGGCCCTGGGAAATAATATTGACCTGCCCCGAGAGCCAAAGGCGGTTCAGAAACTCATTGCCAGCTCCAGCGGGCGTAGGCTCTGCTTGCGCGACGCAGAGGATGGGAAAAACCAGGGCGGCAAACAGAGCCTGAAGTGGTGGTGGCCTCAAGCCTCCGATTTTCAGCTTTTGGTTGTTACAGGGTGATGAGCAGCGCTAGCTTGTCAGCGGATTGCCGGTTTGGCCGTCTGTAGTTGTGGACTCGGTGTTGAAGCGGATAAACAACGCGACGGTCTCTCCCCCGGCGTAGCGGATGAATAAAGCGCCATCGCCATTCACGCGATTTTCACCAGCGAAGTGGCCGCTATTCCCTTGCATCATGTGAATATTGTGCTCGCCTTGTTCGGGGGAGAACCCGAACGTCGTATCTTTGCCTTTATCATGAAACGAATCCCCGCAGATCAGGATCACCGCCTGGCTATCGGCCTTGGCGCGTTCAATCTGCGCGTCCAGCAAATTAGCCAAGGTCACGCCTGCGCCTTCCGGCGGAATTCCGGCCATTTGATCCAGCGGAAATAAATTATCACGCACATAATCAAGTCCCTGGCCGTTTGGTCCGGTTTTCAATTCGGTGAAACCAGGTTTGCCGGCTGCCCGCGTGGGAAGGTCAAGTTTGGTTGCTTGCTGAAAATTCGAATCAAAATAGGTCAGCACGTCGCTGCCGTCGGTTGATTTTACGTTGACGGCAACCCGGTAACTCCCATTGGCTTCCACCCAGATTTCGTAATGGGGAGATTTATCGCTGGCCGGGTCTACTTGGCCATCTTTGACTGTGCCGGTTAAGATTCCGTAAGTGCTTTGTGCAGCGGCGGGATTTTTAGTTAGGTAACACATAGGATTGAAATTCGTTCAGCGGCGCCACCAATCGGTGGAGAATGCCTCATTGTGAAACTCCGTTGGTCTCCCGGGCTCCGGCAAGAAGAGCCGTAACTGCTGTTCGCCGGCGAGTTGGATGAGCCGCTCCACGGGCTGATTCCAGGCGTGGAAAGCGAGACTGAATAGGCCCCAATGGATGGGCATGAGAACATCACCCCGAAGATCTTTGTGCGCCTTTGCCGCATTGTCGGGACCCAAATGAATTTCGGGCCACAGGCGCTCAGACGCGCCAATTTCCAACATCGTTAAATCGAACGGCCCAAAGGCTTCTCCAATCTCCGCGAAGCCAGGGTAATAACCGGAGTCCGCGCCGTAGTAGAGCACCTGATGCTGGCCCCTAAGAACAAACGACGACCAGAGCGTGGTGAAGCGCTTGAAACCGCGGCCCGAAAAATGCCGCGCGGGAAGCGCCGTGATCCTGAGTCCCGGCTTCAAATCGAACGAGTCCATCCAATTCAGTTCATGGATCTGTATCGACGGCACGCCCCATTTACGCAGATGACCTCCCACGCCGGCCGAGCACAGGAACAACGGCGTGTGCTCGATCAGTTTGGGAATAGTGGCCGCATCCAGGTGATCGTAGTGGTCATGCGACAGCAGCACAGCGTCAAGCGGCGGAAGATCGGCAAGCGGGAGCGTGGGCGGGTAGAAGCGCTTAGGACCAATCCAGGAAGACAGAGAGGCTCTTTCGCTCCATACCGGATCAATCAAAATGACAGCGCCGCTGGTTTCAAGCAGCAGCGTGGAATGGCCCATCCAGGTGATCCGCGTTCCATACGCCGGCGGCTCCTGGTACAGCGAGACGTCCGTGCGAAAGGGGCCGAGCGGCTTCGGCGGAACTCTTTGTTCGCGGTTGGTGAGCGCCTTCCAGAGAATCCTGGGCATACTGCTCAGACCGGCTACCGTAGTCGGCACGGGGTTTTGATAAACACCGTTCGCGTGGACCGCCGGTTCGAGCAGACTGGGCTTGACAAGATTCATCGGAGGGATGAGTCTTTAGAATACAAAGCCCACCTTGGCGATGCGCGCCGCTACCAGCTCAGAACATCGTGAACATTCTTAGCTTGGCGCTTACTGACAATGAACTCCTGACCGTTGTTCAGCGTGATCAGCCACCGCTGGCTCGTAAGAACACTCATTTTGCGAATCTGTTCCACATTCACCAGGCTATTGCGATGAATCCTGCGAAAAGTTGTGTTCTGTAGCCGTTGTTCAATGGTCCGCAGATTTTGCGTGGCAATGTAGCGCTGCTTGGCTGTGATGATCCAGGTCACGTCGCCCTCGGCCTGGAAGGCTAGCACCTCATGCGGACTCAGCAGGAAATATTCTTCACCCAGCCGGCCTATGATTTTGCGAATTTTCCGCCCGTCCTTCGCCGTGGGCGCGGCTATCTCCTGCAGTTGCGCCAGGTTTTCGGCCACGCGTTGCGGGCTCCGCGCAATTATCTTGGCGCGTTCCACGGCCTGAATCAAGCGCTCTTGGCGAATCGGCTTCAGCAGGTAGTCCATGGCGCCCGCTTCGAAGGCGCGAATTGCATGGTTATCGTAGGCCGTAACTACAATCACCACTGGAATGTATCCGCCCTGTAGGCAATCCAGAACTTCAAAGCCGCTCATGGTGGGCATCTGAATATCCAGAAACACCACGTCGGGCTTAAGGGAAGAAATCTTGAGTAGGGCCGTTTTGCCGTTGTCGGCTTCGTCCACGACGTCTACGGACCCTAACGCCTCCAGTTCCTCGCGCAGAATTTTCCGGGCAATGGGTTCGTCGTCTACGATGAGTGCGCGCATGAAAGGGATATGCTACCTATACTGCTTTCTAGCGCTTGTACGCGACTTCTAATCGACTGGCGGGCGCTCCATTTCCATAGCCGGTCCATTTCAGCCGGTGAGCGGACTATGCCATAACTTCCAATCCACGATTGGGCAAGCGCATATCCGGCTGGTTGGGGACAAAGAAAGTGACTACCGAACCCGCGCCTGTCGATTGAATGTCCAGAGCAGCAGCGGCGCCATAGCAAAGCGCTAGCCGCCGCCGGACATTTTCAAGACCCACGCCCGTACCTTCCTTGCCGGCGTCGCTACTGGAATGTTTACCGCTCTCTTCAAAACCCACTCCGGTGTCTTCCACGGTGATGCGTAGGCCCAGGTCTGTCACCTTCGCGGTAAGCCTAACGCGGCCCGGGCCTTCCTTCGCGGCAATCCCATGCTTCACCGCATTTTCCACCAGTGGCTGAATAGAAAGAATCGGAATCATGGCCGTCTGCGCGGATTCGCTGACGATTAATTCCGTTTCCAAACGGTCGCCGAGCCGCAGTTTCTCAATTTCCAGATAAGCCTGAATAATCTTCAGCTCTTCCGATAATTGAATGGTGACGCGGTCGCCTTGCAGAAAATAGCGAAAGATGTCGGCCAGGTTCAGCACAATGCGGCGCGCATCCTGCGAACGGCGGTCTATCGTGCCATACAGCGTGTTGAGCGCATTGAATAGGAAGTGTGGATTGATTTGCGCTTGCAGCGCCCGGAATTCAGCTTGGCTCACCAGGCGGCGCAATTCTTCAGCCCGGAAACGCTCCACTTGTTCCACAATCACCGCGCCCAGGCGGCGCATGTCCTCCAAGTCTTCGCTGAGATAGCGCCGGCCGCCGCGGCGCGAACCCGCCACCAGATAGCGGAGATCGCCGCTTGAAAAACGCAGAGGTATGCGCGCCTCAGCCGAAAAATCTTCACCCTGCCGCTGGGTTTTGAATCGGACCGACGGCTTTTCGGGGGTCGGATCGTTTTCCAGACGCGTGGAAACAGTAAAGCGGTCAGTATGCAGATGCTGCGCGACTTGTGCGGCCGCGCGGGTCAGTAGTTCTTCCTCCGAATGCACGGCAGGCGCCATGCCAGTGATGCGATTGATGCATTCATCCACGCTGCTGCGCCGGAAAACCACGCGGCTCACCCATGCTTGGATTCCATTTCTAAGGTAGGCAAACAGAATGAGCGACAAGCACAGGCCGACCACGCTGACGCCCGTCAAAAAAGTGCCGGGGTGAACCGAATCCCAGGGGCGGAAACTGTGAGTCAGCGTGAACAGAGCGGCGATATAAATGGCCGCCATGCCGAAGTTGACCAAAAAGCGAATAAACGTATCCAGTAAAAGAAAGCGGTAATCCTGCAGCAGGACGATGAGAGCGACTGGAATTCCTATATGATGCCAAGTGATCTCAGCACCCCAAGGAGAGCTGATGTGCTGATAGCCGAAATGCAAAAAGGAAGCAGCGAACAGCAGTAGGCATCCCAGCGAAATCCACTCCGATGGCTCAATGCGTTTATCCGGCCGTGATTCTTTTCTAGCCAGGAATGCAATCACAGTGAGCAATCCGAAGCCGCCGGCGATCAGGAACAAGGCAATTTGATGAAAGCCGACGTGAGGCGAAAAAAGCTCGCCGCAATGTAACAGAATGGCCAAGGCGCTGACCGCATAACCGGCAACTGTAATGGCGCGGTACGTTCCTTGCAGAGCTACCTGCAAAAGGACAGCGGGCAGCAGGCTCAACACCGAAAAGCTACACGCCAAAACAATTTCCAGCCAAAAGATTTTTTCGTAAGGCAGCGCCAGTGCCACCAGCGAACCCACATTCCAGCCCAGCGCCAGCACCGCGGCCGCTATTGAGAGCTTGGTCCGCCGCACTCCATGGGCGCGCCAATCCCGAATGAGCAGAAATATAATCAGGCCGAATAACAGCACGCCGGCGCTGTGTCCAATGGTGTTGATCAGCACCGGATCGCGCAAATTGGAAGTCTCCCACATGCTTCGGGATATGCTATTCCACAATACGTCAAACGCGCCGCGGAAATCCGTCAGGCGTTTGGCGGTGGGAATAGGGTCTAATGTTCGAATTGCTGCAACAAATTATCAAATCATCCAGGGAACGAAGCGAAGTGTGTGAGCGGGTACAACGCCAGTTGTCGCTGCCGCCCAGCACCCATGTGCATGTGCGGGAAGAGGACTCCGGCGCCTCCGTTCAGACGGTTATTACCGTAATCGAATCTGAAAGTATTCACAAGTACCGGATTGCCAAAGCTTCGGCCGATATTTCGGATGAGGACATTCGAAGGCTGCTTGCCGGCTAGCCAGGGATGAGCGGATTGCGCGGCCAATCCGCCCATGCGCTATTTGGTCCGCTCATCGCTAAAACTAGTCCGCTCATCGTTATTAAGTAGCTATCGAATTCATCTTATCCATACTGAAGGGATCTAGCATGCATGCGTTTGAGTTGTGGCAAAAATGGTTTCCATCTTGCTATAGCTGCGTTGGTGTTCTCGTTCTATCGCTGTGGCCAGTGTCGAGCATGGCGCAGCTGCAAGCCCCGGCCACCGGGAGCCCCCCCAGTTTAATTTCCATGGAAGACGCGGTTCGTATCGCCCTCGCCTACAATCAAGGGCTCCGGGCGCAGCGTCTCAACATAGACCAGTCCAAAGCCGATGAGATTACCGCCTCGCTCAAGCCGAACCCGACGTTCGGAACGCTCGTCGATACAATCCCGATTTTCTCGCCCCAAACCATTAGGCTGAGCACCCAAATTTATTCCGAATCTCTGAGTTACACGGTGGAGCGCGGAGGAAAACGGGAAAAGCGAACACTGGTGGCGAAAGACAACACCGACGTCACGGCCAAAACGGTTACTGACGATGAGCGCCAGTTGCGGTTTCAGGTGGCCCAGGCATTTACGAACGTTCTGCTGGCAAAATCCGTGCTCCAACTGTCTCAAGAGGACCTGGCAGGTTTTTCCCAGGAACTCGATCTGAATCGGGCGCGTCTCAAGGCAGGCGATCTGGCGGAAGGGGACTACCTCCGGCTGTCGCTGCAGAAGCTTCAATTCCAGCAGGACGTATCCGCGGCCGAGTTGAGCCTGATCCAGACGAAGGCCAGTCTCCGCCAACTGCTCGGATATCAGTCTGTGGCGGAAAACTTCGATGTTACCGGAACGCTCGCTCACAAAAAGTACTCAATTCAGCTCGAAGATTTGCAAAAGCTGGCGCTCGCGAATCGGCCTGATCTACAAGCCGCGCACAGCGGAGTGACACTGGCGAACGATACCGTGGCGCTCGCGTTCGCCAACAAAGTGAAGGACTGGACATGGGCGACGGATTACACGAATCAGAACTTCGGAATCAACGGCGTGGGCGTTTCATTGTCGTTTGATTTACCTTTTCACGACCGCAACCAAGGCGAGATCGCACGCAGCCGGGCCGCCGTGAGGCAGGCAGTGGAGACGGAATCCTCGGCTCAAGTAGGCGTTCTGACAGACGTTGTAAATGCGTATCACGGTCTTAAAACAGGCGAAGAGGTGGTGGACCTTTTCGAAGGGGGTTATCTGGACCAGGCCACGCAGTCCCGCGATATCAGCATTTATGCGTTCCAGCGCGGCGCGCTGGCCATTTTGGATGTGTTGGATGCCGAGCGCAGCTATCGCGCCACTCAGCTTGCTTACCGTCAAGCGCTGGCCACGCGGATGATTGCGGCCGAGCAAGTCAATCTGGTTGTGGGAAGCCAGGTGATTCAGTGAGAAAGCAGTGTTGGGCCGTTCTGGTCCTCGCGGCTGGACTGTCAACTTCCTGTGGCGATTTCAAAAAAGCTGCTTTAGATGCGAAAACATCAACGGCTGTCGATTCATCTTCGCAAGCGGATGAGGCCGCGTTGTTTCAGGTTCCGCAAAACCAGCTGGCACATCTCAAGATTGTGGAAGTCCGCAAGGCGGTTTGGTCTAACACTGTTCACACCACGGGCACGGTCGATTGGGATGCTGACCACACTACGCAAGCGATTACCCAGGTAAGTGGGCCCATTTCGCGGCTCTTAGTCGACACCGGAACGGCGGTTACCATGAATCAGCCGCTGCTCGATGTTTCGAGTCCCGATGTCGCCAATGCGATTTCCACCTACCAGAAGGCGCGGAATCATCTGGAGTATTCCAAACGAAGCTTGGACCGCAGCAAAGATCTGCTCGAACACAAAGTCATTGCGGTGAAAGATCTGGAAGCCGCCGAACAGGATTACAACGACGCTGGATCTGATGTCGAGGATGCGGTACAAGCACTCAAAATCTTCGGCCTCACGCAGCAGGAATTGGAGGCCGGTAATCTGCGAGGTGTTGCCATCAATTCGCAATTAGCCGTGCGCTCGCCGATTTCCGGCGTGGTGGTGGAGAAGTTGGTGTCGCCCGGTCTAGTAATTCAAGCCGGAGTCACGGCTTGTTTCACCCTCAGCGATGTATCAACGGTTTGGGTGCAGGGACACGTCTACGACCGGGACTTGGACGCGATTCGTGTTGGCGATACGGTGGAGGCAACCAATTCCTCCTTCCCACGAATATTTCACGGCCGGGTTTCTTACATTGGGGCTCTGCTCGACCCGGCCACGCGAACAACGCCCGTCCGGATCGTGACGCAGAACCCGCAGGGCGTGCTTAAAAAGGACATGTTCGTGGATGTCGTGATCTATACCAAATCAGGAAGGAGCCTGCTCTCGGTTCCCACTTCAGCCATTCTCCGCAACGATGAAAATCTACCCTTCGTCTACACGGAGGCCGCACCGGGACAATTCGCGCAAAGGCTGGTGAACCTCGGCGCACAGCAAGGCGGAGAGACGGAGATCACCAGCGGTTGCAAAGAGGGAGAAAAAATTGTCGCTGAAGGCAGCGTCTTTCTCCAGTTCGCCAATAGCACTCGCTAGAAAAATCCGATGATTGCAAAGATAGTTTCTTTCGCGTTGCAGCAGCGCTTTGTGATAATCATGGCGGCTTTGGCCGTGATCGTCTGGGGCGCGTTCGCATTCCGCAATCTGCCTATCGATGCTTATCCCGATCTGTCTCCGCCGCATGTGGAGATCATCACGCAATGGCCCGGACATGCCGCTGAGGAAATTGAGCGCCTGATCTCTATCCCTCTCGAAGTGGAGATGAATGGCATCCCCAAAATCGACGCCTTGCGTTCCGTTTCGTTATACGGCCTTTCGGCATTGGAGATGAATTTCCAGTACAATACCGATCCGTATTTCGCGCGCGAGCAAGCCTTTGAGCGAATGGCCAACGCGACGCTGCCTGACGGTGTCACTCCCGGCGTTTCTCCTCTATTCAGTCCCAGCGGACTCATCTATCGTTACGTATTGGCCAGTCCCGACCGCACGCCTCAGGAGTTGAAGATCATTGAGGCATGGCTCCTGGAACGCAAATACCGGGCGCTTCCGGGCGTGGCGGACGATTCGGGCTTCGGCGGCCCAACCATGCAGTATCAGGTACTGCTCGATCCGAATCGTCTCTTCGCCCACGGTGTCACGGTTCCTCAGGTGGTCCAGCAACTGGGCCTCAATAACGCTAACTCGGGTGGCGGATTTTATTCCCAGGGCGGCCAGTTCTACTACATCCGCGGGCTAGGACTGGTGAGAACAACCGAGGACATCGGCAATATTGTGCTTGCCACGAAAGACGGCATTCCGACCTATGTCAAAGACGTCGCCAAGGTAGAGATCGGGCACGCCGTGCGCCTTGGCGAGTTCGGATATATGAAGCAGGATGACGCAGTGGAAGGCGTGATCCTGATGCGCGTGGGCGAACAGGCGCAGGTCGTACTGAAACGGGTTCAGAATTTGACCAAGGAATTGAATCGGCACGTGCTGCCGCCCGACGTGAAGATCGTTCCCTATTACGACCGTAGCGGGTTGGTGGATGAAACGACGCAGACCGTGGAGCGGAATTTGCTCCGCGGCATGTTGCTGGTGTTGGTCATCCTGGGGCTGTTTCTGTTTAACGTGCGCACCGCCCTCATAGTGGCCATCACGATTCCGTTCGCCTTGATGTTTGCGTTCATCTGTCTCGATCGGGCGCACATCCCCGCGAATCTTCTTTCCATCGGCGCCATTGATTTCGGAATCCTGGTGGATGGCGCCGTGGTCATGGTGGAGAATATATTTCGCGAACTGGCGCTACGCCACGACCAGGAATACGATCTGATGGAGGTCATCCGGGCTGCCGCGCACGACGTGGAGCGGCCTATTTTTTACGCGGTGGCTGTGATCATCGCGGGGTATCTTCCCATCTATGCGCTGGCCGGCCCCTCGGGACGCCTATTTCAGCCAATGGCGCACACCATGTCGTTCGCGCTCATCGGGTCTGTTCTCTGCGCGCTCATCCTGCTGCCCGTGCTGTGTTCTTATTTATTGGCTGGCAAGATCAAGGAGCCAAGTTCTTCCCTTTTCGATCCAGTTCGCCGCGGTTACGGTACGCTGCTCCGCTGGTGCCTGGGGAACCGTTCGGCGGCGTTGGTCGTGCTGCTCTCGATTTTTGCCGCATCCTTGTTGCTGATTCCTCTGATCGGCTCTGAGTTCATGCCGCACCTGGATGAGGGCGCTCTATGGATGCGCGCCACGGCTCCTTACACCATCTCCTTTGAGGAAGCCGAAAAACTTTCACCGCAAATCCGCGGCATACTCAAGACGTTTCCGCAAGTTACTACAGTTGCCAACGAACTGGGGCGGCCGGACGACGGGACGGATTCCACCGGCTTCTTTAACAACGAGTTTTATATCGGACTGAAACCCTACGACGATTCATCCTGGCGAGGGTCGATTAGCACGAAAACGCAATTGGTGGAGGCAATCAACACTAAGATGTCGGCTTTCCCCGGCGTCATCTTCAACTACACCCAGCCTGCTGAGGACGCGGTGGACGAGGCGGAAACGGGGTTGAAGAGCTTGCTTGCCGTCAAGATCTTTGGCGGCGATCTGGCGACGCTGGAAGCGAACGCCAAGAAGCTAAAGCGCATCATCTCAAAGGTCCCGGGGATCGAAGATATCACCGTGGTTCGCGAGTTGGGTCAGCCCAGTCTGACCGTGGAGCCGGATCGAGCGAAGATTGCCCGCTTCGGACTCAATGTAGATGATGTCAATACCATCGTGCAGACGGCTATCGGCGGTACGGCCGCTTCGCAGGTCATTCAGGGAGAGCGCCAGTTTGACCTGGAGGTGCGCATGCAGGAACCGTACCGCAAGGATATGGACACTATCAAAAGTCTCTTGATCGCCACGCCGGACGGCCAACATCTTCCGCTCAGCCAATTTGCCAAGATACAAGTCAACAACAGTGCTTCTTTTATTTATCGCGAGTCCAACTCGCGTTTTATCGGCGTTCAGTTCAGCGTCCGGAACCGGGATCTTGCCGGCGCCGTGGAGGAGGCCAAGCGCGAAGTCGAGCGGCAGATGAGACTCCCATCCGGATATACGTTCGACTGGGGGGGCGAATACAAGGACTATTTGGCGGCACGCGAGCAGATGAAGATCATCGCGCCGCTGACCGTTTTATTGATTCTGTTGATCCTCTTTGCGCTTTACGGGAATTTGAAATTCCCCCTCGTCATTTTGTTCAGTGTGCTGGTGACCGAACCGGTGGGCGGATTGCTGGCGCTCTGGGCGACGGGGACGAACTTCAACGTTTCTTCGGCCCTTGGCTTCGTCGCGCTGATGGGCGTTGCCGTCCTGACCAGTGTGATTCTTTACTCTTTCATCAACAAACTCCGACTGGATGGGATGGACATCGCAACCGCGACATACCAGGCCTCGCTGACGCGGCTGCGGCCCATTATGATGACGGCCCTGGTTGCCTGCCTTGGCTTATTGCCGGCCGCCATGTCCACCGGCATTGGCAGCGATTCTCAAAAACCGTTCGCCATCGTGATCGTGGGCGGCCTAGCCTCCCGGCTGCTCTTGTCGATCTTCCTGTCCCCGGTGCTTTACGCCGTGGTCGCGCGCGAGGACGATGTGCTGAAGGTCTGAGCGCGTCCTATTGTTGACGCCAGAGGCGGCCGTCGAAGCTCACCCACACAGCTCCCGAATTGGTTGTCAGCTCTAGCGCGCGCTGCGGTGTGGAGTTGATTTTGGTAATCGTGTCCGTCAGGTGTGCGCCGCTCGCGCCGCGCACCTCCACTTGCCGCCAGTTGGCGCCGTCATCCGTCGAATGAAATAGGCCGCCGTCTGCTCCGCCCGCCCAGACTTCACCGCCGTTCACCGATAAGGCGTAGAGCCGGGTGTGTTGACCTACACGGACAGTCATCCATGCGTTGCCATCCTGCGATTTGGAGAGCGTCCCGTTTTCTTCAATTCTCCAGATGCTGTTTCGCCCCGGTGCCACTATTGAGGCGTCGACCAATCTTTTCATCGAGGCCTGTACAGGATTACTGGTGGCAGTAGCCGTGTCCAAGCTTTGAAATCCCATGCGCGGGATGATGAGCGGTGGAGTTTCTAAAATGGGCTGCTCAACCTGCGCAAGCGCGGGTGCCGTGTCTTTCCATTTTGCGCGTGCCACTGTTTTCTTGCGCGGCACGGGGGCGGCGGCTTTTGCTGCAACCGGCGTCGAGGGCGGGGCAGTTCGTGAGGGTGCCGGCGGTTGCACGGTGGCAGGCGAGGTGCTCAACCGGCGAGGCGCCAACATGACAGTCGCTAGCAGTGCCGTCGCTATTACTCCGGCCAGAGCCGCGGCGGGCCATCGCCACGCCTGCCATGCTGGGCCGTGTTTCTGTAATTCCGGCAGCGCCGCTGCGGACTCGGGCATGCTGAGTGCCAATATTTCCCGGCATTCCGCGCACCGCTCTAAATGTACCAGCACCACGGTGTTTGCGCGCGCGGATAATTCCCGCTCTGCAAACGCCAATAGCAGATTCGCATCGGGATGCTCGTCTAGCGGCGTTTGCCGGAGTGCGAGTCTAGATCGCACGAACTCGGGTAAATTCGACATAGCGCCTGTCCTTAGAACGTTCCTGCCTGCCTTTCTTGCGCCAGACTACGCCGGACGTCCACTGCTAAATCACGCACATCCAATTCCAGCAGTTTTTCAGCTTCTCCTTTTGATATCCCGGACGTTTTTAGTTTTGCAATAATCCGCTTACGCAACGTAGCGGTTACTTTTTCAAGCCGGCGGCTGACAGTGGATTCATGTAGCGCCAGCATTCGCCCAATCTCCGCCAGCGTTCGTCCGTCCAAATAATAAGCCGCCAGCAAGAGCCGTTCCCCGGAAGAGAGCCCGGCGAGCGCAGCGTCAGTGGCCCTGGCAACCTGCGCTTGTTCGACCGTGCAATCCGGCTCGTCCGTGCCAGCAGCCGTATTGCGTTCCATCGTTTCATCGAAGCGGACAAATTTCCGCTGGGACCGGAAACGATTGACATAAGCCTGCGCCAACACGGTTCGAAGCCAACCTTCCAAAGAGCCGCGGCCCATATACGACTCAAGCTTAGAAACACGGCGTCCATCTGCTCGCACTCCTGTTCCAAATAGATCCGCATACAAAGAATCGGCTAATTCGCGCGCTAGCGAATCGTCTTTCGTAATCGCTATCGCGGCGCCATATAGCTTTGTTCGGTAGAGTGCCAGAAACTGATTCCACGCCGTCTCATATCCCCGCGCGCAAGCACGAGCCAGCACTAAGTCATCCCAATGTAAGCCGGCCAAAACTTGTGAACCGTCGCGCGCAAGATCGCCCGGGAAGGAATGGGTAATCACATCGGCAACAATGGCGCTAAATTCCGAACGAGTAAGTCCTAGCTCCGCCGCGATGCTCTCGGTGTAGTACTTATCTATCTCGCTCGCGCTGATTGGTACGGTATGACTCACGGCGCAATCGAGATATAACACTTCGAAAAAATCTTTGCAAGAACTCAATGGAGCAGCGTTCTTCTGATGACGAGGGTTCAATATATGAAAGTCGCCATGCCGGTTCTCGCGTGCGCGGTGTGTCTGCTGACCGCTATGCCAGAAAGCAGTCAGATGTTATCCGGCCCGCGCTATAACGTGCTGTCTCCTATCACGCAAAATAATCTGACTGTGTTTCCCGTGGTGGCGGCCAGAGTGTTTGACACCAGCGGATTTATCACTCTGGACGAAGGCATAGCGTCCGGTCAAGTTGTGATCACCGAGCGGACTGGACGCGCCAATGAATTTAATCAGCCGGATTTGAATCAACGCGGCCTGGTGCGGCCACGATTCTATCCGCCGTCCATGGATGATGGAATCTGGAGCGAGCGGCCTCCTCAACTACTGGAACGCGGGGCGCGGGTAAACGAATTGGCGCTCACGAATCACTCTGATAACCCGCTGCTCCTGTTGGCAGGTGAGATCGTCATGGGCGGAAAGCAAGATCGCGTGGTCAGCCGCGATCGAATCATCCCGGCACACAGCAATCCAGTAGCTTTGGACGTGTTTTGCGTGGAGCCGCACCGTTGGCGGGAAACGTCTACAAGATTCGGAGTGCTGGGTTCCTCCATGGCTCAGCCGAGCGTGCGTTTCAGAGCAATGGCGGATCAAGACCAACAAGGAGTGTGGAATGAAGTTGCGAAATCACGAGCCAGCTTCGCGGCGGGGCTCGCGACGCCTCAAGCAACGGTGATCGAATCCACATCATCATACGCAGGCGCAATGCAAAGTGAAGGCGTACAGCGCCAACTCGATTCCATAGTGATTCCCATGGACCGGATGTTCGACAAGTTAAGACAACAGTTACGGTCAAAGAAAGCCGTCGGCGAGGTGGTCGCACTGAACGGCGAACTTGTTTGGGTAGACGTTTTCGCGAGTCCGTCTTTGCTTGATAAATATTGGCCGAAGCTGATTCGTTCTTACGCCGCGGAAGCGTTTAGTCTGCGAGCCGCGCCGCCGTTTTACAAACTTCCGCCTACGATTGACAGCGCCCAGAATTTTCTCGGCCGGTTCGAGGCAAAGCGTGAAAGTGTCAACACGGAACCCGGTGTTTACCGCAATACCGAGCTGACCGGTTACAACTTTCACGCTTTCATCTTGACTGCTCTATTGCCCAACACCGGCTTTAACGTTCATATAGCCAAAATGAAGAGTAACGCCAGGCGATAAGTGTTAAACCGGCAGCGGACTGCGTATCTGGAATTGGGCTTGGTGCCAATAGGGGTACGCCCGCGGAAGCTGGCTGGCGGCATCGAGCTTGGCCACCTGCTCCTTGGTTAAATTCCAGCCAACGGAGCCGAGATTTTGTTTGAGTTGCTCCTCATTGCGAGCGCCCATAATTACCGTGGCTACGGTGGGTCTTTGCAGCAGCCAATTTAGCGCAATTTGTGAAACAGTCTTGCCGGTTTCTTTCGCTACTTCGTCAATCGCATCTACCACCTTATAAACGTATTCGTCTGGAACCTGCGGTCCTTGTTCAGAAGTTTTGTGCAGACGGCTGACTTCAGGGAGCGGCTGGCCGCGCCGAATTTTGCCTGTAAGGCGACCCCAGCCCAACGGACTCCAAATCAAGCTGGAAACCTTCTGATCGATGCCCAACGGCATCAGTTCCCATTCGTAGTCGCGGCCTATCAGCGAGTAGTAAACCTGGTGTCCCACATAGCGGCTCCAGCCGTACCGTTCGGAGATGCTTAACGATTTCATCAGATGCCACCCGGAGAAATTCGAGCAGGCAATGTAGCGAATCTTCCCGCTGGTGATGAGCGTATCCAGCGTATGCAGTGTTTCATCAATGGGCGTAGTCGCATCGAATCCATGCATGTGATAGATGTCGATGTAATCCGTACCCAACCGGCGTAGGCTGCCTTCGCAGGAACGGATCAAATGATGGCGAGAAGACCCCAACTCGTTCGGGCCGTCGCCCATGGGAAAAGTCGCTTTGCTGGAGATGAGCAGCTTGTCGCGTTTGCCCGCAATGGCCTTGCCTAGGACTTCTTCCGATAATCCTCTTGAGTAAACATCGGCGGTGTCAAATAAGTTAACGCCCGCTTCAATGTTTAGGTCCACAATTCTCTTGGCTTCTTCTCCAGCGCTGCCGCCCCATGCCTTGAAGAACTCGCTGCCGCCGCCAAATGTCGCAGCGCCGAAACTCAACACGGAAACTTTAAGACCGGAATGGCCTAACTGTCTGTATTCCATATGAACGTGAGATTGAGGTAAGCGAGGTTAAGTTGCAAGTGTCCGGCCGCGGGTGATGGCGTCATTTGCTATCAAGCAGTTATAGTTTTTTAGCCTTCATCTCGCAAGCGGAAATAGCAGTTTTCGGGGCAGGGATCTGTCCCCAAACGCAAGTACTTGTTATACTTGAGGTGTTTTCCTATGCCTACAGGTCTTGCCTACGAAACTGCTATTCCCACCGGTGTTCTGGCGGTAGGCGGTGAAAAAAAGATTATCTTATTGAAGCCGCGCGGGTTTTGCGCGGGAGTGGTCCGTGCCATCGACGTGGTGAAAATTGCGTTAGATCTTTACGGCGCTCCTATTTATGTGCGTAAAGAGATCGTACACAACCGCCACGTGGTGGATGAGTTGCGCGGAGCCGGCGCCATTTTCGTGGAAGAGTTGAGTGAGGTGCCGGAAGGCGCACGCGTCATTTTCAGCGCGCACGGCGTATCGCCTGCTGTCCGGACGCAAGCAACAGAACGTAGGCTTCAGGTGATTGACGCCACTTGCCCCTTGGTGACCAAGGTCCACTTAGAGGCCGTCAAATTTGCAAAGCAAGGTTACACCATTATTCTGATTGGCCATCGGGATCACGACGAAGTCATTGGAACGTTAGGCGAAGCGCCTAAAGCGACTACTTTAGTTTCGGATGTGGCCGATGTGGACCGCTTGCAGGTCCCCGATCCCGAGCGCATGGTTTACCTGACGCAAACCACCCTTTCGTTGGATGAGACCAAGGAAATCGTTACGCGCTTGATGGAGCGTTTTCCGAAGATTGCCGGTCCAAAAACTCAGGACATTTGTTATGCAACCGAGAATCGGCAGTTAGCCGTCAAAGCCGTAGCGCCGTTGTGTCAGGCGTTGCTGGTGGTGGGTTCGCAAAATAGTTCGAACTCGCGCCGGTTGGTAGAGGTTTGCGAAAAAGCAGGCATCCCTGCTTATTTGCTGGACGATTGCGGCGAAATAGAGCCGAAAATGCTGGAAGGCGTGAATACTGTCGCTGTCACGGCTGGGGCTTCAGCGCCGGAACATCTGGTGCAGGAGTTGATCGCTCATTTACAAGAGCGCGGATACACGAATCTGGAAGAAGCCGAGATCAAAGAGGAAGACGTACGCTTTACATTGCCATCTGATTTAGAGGGGTTTACACCGCGGCTATATAGTGTGCGGGTTTAGCTGTTAATCCGTAGTAACGATGAAGTCTAGTCTTCAAATATCGGATCCACTCAATCTTGCGGCAGCCGATGCCATTCGGAAGTCCGCCGATGCGCTGCTAAGCCGGCAGACGAGCGAAGGCTTCTGGTGGGCGGATCTGCGCGCCGATTCCACGCTAGAGTCGGATTACATTTTGATGGAGTTATGGCTGCATCCGCCTGTGAATGGTGTTTGGAATCCACCCACTCGTCCAAAAATTGAACGCGCTGTAGAGGCGATTCTGGAACGCCAGCTTGAAGATGGCGGCTTTAACATTTATCTCAACGGCCCGTCTGAAGTAAACGCTTCCATCAAAGCTTATTTCGCCTTGAAAGTCGCGGGTGTGCCGGTTTCTGATTCACGCATGCAGCGTTTACGTCGTCGCATTCTGGAGATGGGTGGTCTGCAGGCGGCGAATAGTTATGTCCGCATGAACCTTGGGTTCTTCGGTTTGTTCCCGCGCGATGCTTGCCCGTCCGTTCCGCCGGAAATTATCCTGCTGCCGTTTCGGTTTATCTACCAGATGTCGTCCTGGACGCGCGCCATTGTGCTACCGCTTGCTATTGTGCACGCGGCTAACCCGTGCCGTCCGGTTCCCGCGGGATTTAACGTCGAAGAATTATTTCTGCAAGGCGCGCCTATGCATCCCGAGCGCGATTTGTCGTTCTTCACCTGGCGGAATTGCTTCCTGGCGCTCGATCGTTTTCTGAAATTTTGGGAGCGTATTAGCCCCGGTGTGATCCGCCGCTACGCCATTCAAAAATGCGCTGAGTGGATGATTGAACACCTCAATTATTCTGATGGACTGGGTGCTATCTATCCTGCCATGCAGTATGCCGTCATGGCGCTGGATGTGCTCGGCTATGGCCCCGAACATCCTTTGCGCGTAGAAGCCGAAAAGCAGTTCAATAATTTAATGGTGGACGACGAGCGCGGTTTCTATATGCAGCCGTGCTTTTCACCAATTTGGGATACGGCGATTGCGGCTTTCGCCTTGGCGGAGACTGAAAATGCGCCTGCCGCCGCGTTGCGGCGCTCGGCTGACTGGATGCTCTCGAAGGAAATACGAAGGCAAGGCGACTGGTCGGTCAAGTGTCCGGATGTGGAGCCGTCCGGCTGGGCGTTTGAGTTTAACAACGAATATTATCCGGATGTAGACGACACCGCGATGGTGCTGCTGGCATTGGACAAATCACGCGCATCGGATGAAGCGAAGCAGCGCGCGTGCCAAAAGCGGGCGGTGAATTGGCTGCTGTCCATGCAAGGAAAAGACGGCGGTTGGGCCGCCTTCGACGTCGACAACAACTGGAAAATCTTGAGTCACGTGCCCTTTGCGGATCACAACGCAATGCTCGACCCTTCGTGTCCGGACATTACCGGCCGCGTAATGGAAGCATTGATGTGTTCCGGGCTGACCGAAAATCACCCGGCCATTCAGCGCGGCGTGAAATATCTAATCAACGCGCAAGAGCAAGACGGCAGTTGGTATGGCCGTTGGGGCGTGAATTATATTTACGGTACGTTCCTGGCGGTGCGCGGTTTGCGCGCGGCAGGGGTGAACGAAAATGAGCCCAGCATTCAGCGCGGCATCGAGTTTATCCGCGCTTATCAGAATCGCGATGGCGGTTGGGGCGAAAGTTGCGCGAGTTACGACGAAAATCGATTCGTGCAAAGCGCTAGTACTCCTTCGCAAACAGCCTGGGCGATCTTGGCGCTCTTGGCCGGTGGTGACCTGCGCAGTGAGAGCCTATACAACGGCGTTGATTATCTGACCCATACGCAGCGTCCGGATGGAAACTGGGACGAAGATTACTGCACCGGGACGGGCTTTCCGCGGGTATTCTATCTGGCTTACTACGACTACCGTAATACGTTTCCTCTACTGGCTCTCTCGGCATTCCGCAAAGCTACGGCGGAAATGCGCGAAGAGTCCATTGCCTAAGTGCCGGTCACTCTAGTTACGGGCGCATCCGGCTTTCTCGGCTGGCATATCGCACGATTATTAGCCGAGCGCGGCCATCGCGTGCGAGCGCTTTGCCGCCCTTCGAGTCAGCTTCGTGAGCTTGATGTGGAGCGTGTTACCGGCGATCTTCGCGACCCTGCTTCTTTAGCTAGCGCGGTACAAGGCTGCGAGCTTGTTTTCCATGTGGCCGCCGATTACCGTCTGTGGTCGAAGAATCCCCAGGATCTATATGATTCGAATGTAGAGGGTACGCGCCATCTGCTTGATGCGGCCGGACGGGCCGGGGTGGAACGCATTGTTTATACCAGCACGGTGGGTTGCATCGGCCTACCCGAAGGGCGAAGCGGCGACGAGCAGACTCCGGTTTCTATTGCCGATATGGCGGGTCACTACAAACGCTCAAAGTGGCTGGCGGAGCAAGTGGCGCTTGAGAAAGCGCGAGCCGGTTTGCCCGTGGTGATCGTCAATCCGACCGCGCCTGTGGGAGACCATGATTGGAAACCTACGCCGACGGGCAAGATTGTGGTCGATTTTTTATGCGGCAAGCTGCCCGCGTTCGTAGATACTGGGTTAAACCTGGTGGATGCGCGGGACGTGGCGATTGGGCATGTGTTAGCGGCGGAACGAGGCCGCATTGGCGAGCGTTATATTTTAGGGTGCGAAAACTTGACGCTGGAACAGATACTGGGGCGTCTGGCGAAACTTTCCGGCAAAACCGCGCCGAAGATCAAGATTCCCTATGCGCTAGCCTTGGCGGCAGGGATGATGACAACGGCAATGGCGAATCTGACAGGCAAGGAGCCGCTGGCTCCGCTGGAAGCGGTTAAAATGGCGCGAAAAAAAATGTTTGCTAGTCACGCCAAAGCTTCGCGTGAGTTGGGTTTTGCGCCGGGTCCAGTGGATTCCGCTTTAGAGCGAGCCATTGCCTGGTTTCGCGCTTCGGGCGCCGTGCCGCCGGTACCCGGTTTGGCGCCGGCGGATGCCGTCCGCGTGAGCTAAGTCATGGCTATTTTATATGTAGCTTCTGAAGCCGCCGAGCTAAAACCTCTAGCGGAAATGTTGACGGGCCTGCGCAAGTTGCCCTGGCCAATCGACTACGCATACGAAGGGATACAAGAGGGACGCCGCATTTTGCTCGCGGCAAATGGCGCCGGACCGCGGTTAGCTGAAAAAGCGGTGGAAGTAGCCATTCGCGCCGTGACGGCTGCCGACCTTTCAGCCTCGAAACTCGAAGCAGTGGTGAGTACCGGTTGGTGCGGGGCATTAGACCCGGTTCTAAAAGAAAAACAAATTTTAATAGCCACAGAAATTATCAACCACACGAGTCACGAGCGCCACGAGTGTGTGGGCGTAAATGTTTCGGATGCAGCCGGTAAGCCATTTATTTCCGGGGCAATTGTGTCACAGGACCGTATTGCCGTAACAGCGAAAGAGAAGAATAGCCTGCATGTTGAATCAGGCGCTCTGGCAGTGGAAATGGAGGCGGCGGGAGTAGCGGCTCGTGCAAAAAGAGCCGGATTGCCTTTTTGTTGCATCAGAGTGGTAGCGGACCGGGCCGAGGAGTCTTTCGTTTTCGACTTGAATGCCATGCGAACCAGCGAAGGCAGAATCGCGCGTGGGAAAATCATAGTTCATGCAGTTGCGCACTTAAACCTTCTTCCTGAATTGTTCCGGTTGAAGCGCAGGAGTGAGGAAGCGGCGCAAGCTTTGGGGGAGTTTCTTGTCAGTTGCCGAATCAGTATCGTCGGAAGTAGCCTGCTTGTCGAATGAGCCCGTACTTGGGACCATGCAAGCGGCTGTCTATCTGGGGAACAAGCGTGTCGCGGTAGAAACCGTTGAAACACCCGCCATCGGCCGGGGAGAGATCCTCATTCGGGTGGAGAGTTGCGGCATTTGCCATACAGATTTGAAGAAGATTGAGTATGATTTGCTGCCGCCGCCGCGAATTTATGGCCATGAAACTGCCGGGATTGTTGCCGCGGTGGGCGAGGGCGTGACGCATTATGCGGTAGGCGACCGTGTAGTGGTGTTTCATCACATTCCTTGCGGTCAATGTTTTTATTGCGACCGGCGTTTATATGCTCAGTGTCCGGTGTATAAGAAAGTAGGAGTGACCGCTGGCTATTCTCCCGCGGGCGGCGGGTTTTCGCAATACGTCCGTGTGATGGATTGGATTGTAGAGCGGGGAGTAGAAAAGATTCCAGAAGGCGTGTCGTTTGACCAGGCATGCTGGGTGGAACCTGTAAATACTTGTCTCAAGGGCGTGCAGATGCTGGGTGTCCGGCATGGTGATGTGGTGGCGGTATTAGGGCAGGGACCTATCGGCTTGATTTTCACTATGTTGTTGAAACGCATCGGCGCGACTGTAATAACGAGTGACACCATTGAATACCGGCGTGGCATATCGGAAAGCCTGGGAGCATTGGCTAGTGATCCGCTTGAACCTGGTTTTGAACATTTGATTCAATCTAATTCCAGCGGGCGCGGCGCGGATGCTGTAGTTGTTGCGACAAACGTGCGTGGCCTGGTAGACCAGGCATTACGAATTTCCCGCCCGGGGGCGAAGATTCTGTTGTTTGCGCAGACTTCTGCTGCGGAACGCATTGAAATCTCCGGCGCGGATATCTGCGTGGGGGAGCGTACGCTGCTCGGCTCCTATAGCGCTGACGTCGATTTACAAGCTGAATCGGCGCGGCTGGTATTCAGCGGGGATCTGCCGTTGGAACAATTGATCTCAGATCGCGTCTCTTTGGCAGATATCCACCATGGAATTAGTGTTGCCCAGCATCCGAGCGAGCGTTCGTTGAAGGTTGTAGTCCATCCGTGGGAGCAGCCTGCATGCCAGTAGCCGAACCTGTAGAGATAGCAGTCGGCACAATGCAAGCGGCGGTCCTCTATGGAAAAGAGGATGTACGCCTCGAAGCGGTGCCTGTTCCCGCCATTGGGCCAGGAGAATTGTTGGTGCGTGTCCGCACGGCACTGACCTGCGGAACCGATGTAAAGGTTTTCCAGCGCGGCTATCACGCCAAAATGATCAGACCGCCAGCCTTGTTTGGCCATGAAATGGCTGGTGATGTAGCTGGCGTAGGGGCGGGCGTATCGCAATTCCGGGTTGGCCAGCGCATTGTAGCCGCTAATTCTGCGCCGTGTGATCACTGCTTCTTTTGTACCCGCGGCCAGCAGAATTTGTGTGAAGATTTGCTGTTCAACAACGGCGCTTATGCCGAGTTTATTCGCCTGCCCGCGCGCATCGTTCAAAAAAACACTTATATTATCCCGGAAAGTATTGAGTATAAAGACGCAGCGTTGCTGGAACCGTTGGCCTGCGCGGTGCGCGGTTTGGACGAAAGCAATGTCCATCCTGGCAGCACGCTGGCGGTGATGGGTCTGGGTCCTATCGGCCTGATGTTTGTACGGCTGGCGAAGTACGCGTATGGAGCAAGGGTCATCGCTATGGCGCGGCGTAGGGAGCAGGTAGACCGGGCGATGGGCTTGGGCGCGGATGAAGGGATTCTGCTCGGTGAGCGGAGTAAACTGTTGGGCGATTTAAAGGCTGTTACGGGTGGCCGCGGCGCCGACATTGTCATTGAGGCTATCGGAAACCCGGAATCCTGGGAACTGTCTACCCAGTTGGTTCGCAAGGGCGGCACCATTAATTTTTTTGGAGGCTGTCCGTCAGGCACCAAGGTAGGGCTTGATACTTCACTCCTTCACTATTCTGAAATTACCTGCAAGGCCAGTTTTCACCATACGCCGGTGCATATCCGGCGTGCGCTTGAGTTTTTGGCGCAAGGTAAAGTCAATGCCACGTTGCTGGTCAATCACGAAGAGCCGCTCAGCCAACTTCCGCAGGTTTTGCATGATTTGGCGCATCGCCGGAATGGCCAAATCAAGACCGCCATCATTCCTTGATAGTCGGCCATCGCTGGTAGATTAGGTTAAACCGTGGCAGTCGCCCATTTACAGCCCAAAGAGTATGTCCTCCACGTCGAGCCCGCCTCGCCGGGCGCGGCTACTTATTCTGAGGCCGAAGCCCGGGAATATACCCGCTGGCTCGCGACCCATCATTATGAAAATTTTCACGTGGTGAGCGCGCTGCTGCCCAAAAAGCTCCATCAGGATTTCTATAACGTCTATAGTTTCTGCCGCTGGGCGGACGATTTGGGAGACGAAATCGGCGATCCCCAAGAGAGTTTGCGTCTGCTGGCGTGGTGGCGTTCAGAGCTTGAAGGGATGTACCGTGGCGAAACCGGCCATCCGGTGTTCACCGCGCTCAAAGATACGGTGGAGCGGCATGCTATTCCCATGGAGCCTTTTGATCGCCTCATCCGTGCTTTCGTGCAGGACCAGACGGTAACGCGCTATCAGACTTGGGGTGAGGTGTTCGGCTATTGCGTGAATTCGGCCAACCCGGTAGGACATCTTGTTCTGTATTTGTGTGGCTATCGCGATGCGGAACGCCAACGGCTGTCTGATTTCACCTGCACGGCTTTGCAGTTGGCGAACTTCTGGCAGGACATCACGGTAGATTTACAGAAAGATCGCATTTATCTGCCGTTCGACCTGTTGGCGCGGTATGGTTACGGCGTGGACGAGCTATCTACGCTGACCCTGAATGACCGCTTCCGGTCTGTTCTGCGCGATGCCGTTGATGTTGCGGAGGATCTGTTTCACAAGGGCCTGCCTTTGATAGACATGGTAGACCGGCGGTTGTCTCTGGATCTAGCTCTATTTGGCCGGGGTGGGTTGAAGATTTTGAGCAAGATCAGAGATCATGAGTATGACGTGCTGACCCGCCGTCCGCACATCTCGAAAGTGGAACGGGCCGGAATACTTCTACGATGCCTACCGCGACTCCTCCCGTTCTAGCCGCCGCTGTCGAGCAATCGTACGGATATTGCCAGAAAATTGCAAAAGACCGGGCGAAGAATTTTTATTATTCGTTCCTGCTGCTGGAAAAGCCGCGCCGCCAAGCGATGTGCGCGGTGTACGCGTTCATGCGTCATTGTGACGACTTGAGCGACGATCCGGGCTCGCAGGCCAAAGACGCCGCACAGTTGCAGCAGAGCATCTCTTTATGGCGCGTGGAACTGGACCGGGCCTTGCACGGCAAAATGGGAGAAAATCCCCTCTGGCCGGCTTTCTGCGACACCGTGGAACGCTACGCAATTCCCCACCGCTTTTTCCACGAAATGATTGACGGCGTGATGTCCGACATTGAGCCGCGTGAGATGGAGACCTGGGAAGAACTTTACGAATATTGCTATCGTGTGGCCTCGGTAGTCGGCTTAACGATTATTCATATTTTCGGGTTCAATTCCGTGCGGGCATTATTACTGGCGGAGAAGTGCGGCATAGCCTTCCAGCTTACGAATATTTTGCGAGATATCCGCGAGGATGCCGAAATGGGCCGCGTCTATCTGCCACGTGAAGACTTACGGCGTTTCGGCGTGTCCACCGAACAATTGCGGCTCGGCATGGAGAATGACCGCTTTCGCAATCTGATGCGCTTTGAAGCCGATAGAGCGCGAAATTGCTATCAGGAATCCGAACCGCTGACAGATTTGATCGACAAGAAGAGCCGCAGTTCATTATGGGCGCTGCGTGAAATTTATCTGCGCTTACTGGCACGCATAGAAAAATCGAACTACGCAGTGTTGACCCGGCGGATTAGCGTCCCCAAGCGCACCAAGATGGCGTTATTGATGATCGCCTTTCTTCGCTAAGCCGAAACAGGCTAAGTATGACGCTAGCAGATATTAATATCTCGCCGCTTCGCCAGCCGAATATGCCAGCATCCATTCCGAGCCTTTACCGTTAATCGCGAAGCCCTCCGCGCCAGCCGGGACCATCCAAGCTTCCCCAGGTGAAAACGCCTGTCCGGCGATCATCCCTGCTCCTTTCAAACAGATCAGCAATAAATAATACGGCAGTCCGTCGGCGATGGCGCGCGAATTTTCAATCCTCAATCGTTCCATCCGGAAATAGTCGCAGGCTAATAGCTCTTCCCGCCCCTGGTCAATTGCCCGTGGTTTTGACTGGTGCGTATACGGCCCAAGATTCGAAACCTGCATGCCCTGCTCCAAATGCAGTTCGCGCGGCCGGCCATAGTCATATAGGCGGTACGTAATATCGGAATTTTCCTGCACTTCGCAAATCGTCATTCCGGCGCCGATGGCATGGACTGTTCCCGCTGGCACAAAGAATAAATCGCCGGGCGCGGCTGTCCTCCAATCCAGCAGTCGTTCAATGTCACCTGAAAGCGCGCTTTCCTGGAGGCGCCCGGGAGTGAGTGGCGTTTTGAACCCGACGGCTACCTCGGCTGGGGGCTGCGCATCCACCACATACCAAGCCTCTGTTTTACCTAGGCAGCTATGGTGCCGTTGGGCATACGAGTCGTCCGGATGGACCTGAACGGACAGACGTTCCGAAGTGAACAACAGCTTCACCAGAAGCGGGCAAATACCCGGATGTGCCGGATCTGCTGCCGTTCCCAGAATCTCGGGATGCGCTGTCAGCAGTTGCCCTAAAGTTTCACCGGTAATCGTCCGATTTTCCTCGTGCGTAAACCAAATCTCACCGATACGCTGTTTGAGAGGCATTTCCGGGAAATACGGAGCCAAGCTCTCGCGCCCCCAAACACGCTCACGAAAGATGGGAAGAAGTTGAAAAGGTTTATTCAAGGTGGGTCACCAGTGACATATCGTCATTCTAAGAAACCGAAGCCGCTTTGTTCTACAGGGAGGGTTAAGTGACTTTTTTAATCGGGGGAATGGCTATCTTGGGAATCTGCGTTTTATCCCTGATTGGGCTTTATGAATCCCATCAGAGGGTGAGCCGTTTACTGGACGGGCTCAGCGAAGACCGCCGCAAGGCAAAGAATAAAACAGATCTGTCGTTGGTTCCTTCCACACCGCTGGCGGCACTGGGCAACAACCCGGATACGAACTTTGACATCTATGCCGATGTCGGCTTTACTCGCTCTCTTCTCGCCCTAAGTAAAGTTCGCTCACTAGATCCTTATGGTTCTCGATCACCCGCGCCCGTCGAATCTTCATCGTCGGAGTCACTTCACCCTGTTCAATCGAGAATTCGCGATCAAGCACCTTAAAGCGGCGGATGCGCTCAAAATCGGCAAGTTGCTTATTCACCCGCGCCACGGCATCCTGCACGGCTTTGGACACCGGGTCGGCGTTAACCAGGGCGGCGCCGTTTTCCGCGTGCAGCGGGTCCACACCCTTTAACTTTGCCGCGTTTGCCAGGTTCAGTGTAAGAATCGCCGTCAAATAGGGCTTCTTATCGCCGATCAACAGAACCTGGCTCACCACCGGCTCTATCTTAAACAGGTTCTCGATCCGCGCCGGGTATATCTTTTTCCCGTTGGAAGAGACAATCAGCTCTTTCTTCCGGCCGGTGATAGACCAATAGCCGCCACTATCCACTTCGGCAATATCGCCCGTGGCAAACCAGCCGTCCTCGGACAATACTGAGCGTGTTGCCGCTTCATCCCGGTAATAACCGCGAAACATCGTCGGCGTACGGACCAGCAATTCCCCATCGTCCGCCAAGCGGGCTTCGACACCCGGCAGTGTTATGCCGATACTGCCCGGTTTAGGACGATCCAGCGGATTGAAACAAAGGATGCCCGCCTCGGTTAAGCCGTAGCCTTCGATCAAGGGCATTCCGATTCCGGCGAAAAACTCGGCCAAGTCCCGGCCTAGGGGTGCGGCTCCCGAGATCGCGATGCGCAACCGCCCTCCCAAGCGTTCCCGAACCTTAGAAAAGATGACTTTGTTGGCAATCTTCAGCGTTCGCGACATCCAAGCGGGAACCGGCTTCCCTTCTCGTTTTCGTCGCGATGCTTCCATCCCAAGTCCTAATGCTCCGTGAAACAATTTTCGGGCCACCAAAGGCCGCTTCTTGAGCTCCGCTGAAATTGTCGCGTACATCCGTTCCCAGACGCGCGGCGGAGCGAGGAAAAAGGTCGGCCGTATCGCTTTCAGCTCAGAGGGTAGCCGCGCCAGGCTTTCGGAAAACCACACTGGCGTTCCCATGCGCATGGGCAGCAGCTCCAGCACAACCCGTTGCGCAATATGCGCGGACGGCAAAAAAACCACCGTGGAATCTTCCGCTCCCATTGGCACCACTGCGGGGCCCATATCAATATTCGTCAGGATTGCCGCGTGGGTGGTTAAACCCATCTTCGGTTCGCCGGTAGCGCCTGAGGTGAGATACAGAATGGCGGCGTCCGCGGGCGAAAGCTCTTCGCGCAGCCGTTGCATCGCGGAAGGGTCGCGCTCCAGCGCCTCGCGGCCACGCTGCTGCAAGCTTTCGAGCGCTAGGGCGGAATCGCCTTCGCGTACTGCCCCGGTCATCAGCACAATATGCTCGGGCAGGTGGGTCGAAGCGTTTTTGGCGGCGAGGGTCAGCGCGGCTAGCGTTTTGGGGTCTTCGACGAACAGAAAGCGCGGCCCAGCGGAAACAATATTGCGCACCTGGTCTGGTATCGGATAAGCGGTGTACAGCGCGGCGGCCACCCCACCTGCCCCCATCACGCCCAGATCCACCAGGTAAAACTCAGCGCGAGTTTCGGAAAGAATGCAAACAATCTCGCCCTTAGCCAAGCCCAGTGTGCGCAAACCCAAGGCAATTTCGCTGGAAGTTTTGAGCCACTGCGTCCAGGAAATCGTTCGATAGCCTTTACCGGCTTTGCCGCCTGTAGGTTGATGGAGCGCGATGGCGTCTCCACATTGACTTGTGGTTTCCTCTAGTACGGTGAAGACAGTGCGGCCAGGCATCGTAGGGATTTTATCAGTCGCCCTGCGCCGGACTAGGGCTTTCGAGACAATTCGGATGAGACAATCGGAATTTGCCACCGAACGAGAAACCCGTACCGCTTCCGGATGAAGATTTTCCCCTTCGCCGTCCCCTGGCATACCGCGAAGAGGCGTTTTTGCAAAGTCCGGATTCGCGCCCGTTACGCTTTCTTTCCGAATATCTTTGGCCCCTAGCGCATTTCCAAGAAGAAAAAATCCACGATACGATCGTGTTTTTTGGCTCCGCCCGCATCGCCGAGCAGGGGCCGCTTGCCCGCTATTATCACCAGGCGCGTGAGCTCGCCCGGTCGTTGACAGTTTGGGCGGAAAGCATCTCCCTGCCGGCCGGTGCGAAGGGGCTGGAACGCCGCCGTTTTGTGGTTTGTTCCGGCGGCGGTCCAGGCATTATGGAAGCCGCTAACCGAGGGGCTAGCGACGCCAACGGAAAGAGCATCGGCTTAAACATCGGCCTTCCCTTCGAACAACGCCCGAACCCCTATATCACGCCCGAGCTCTCTTTTGAGTTCCATTACTTCTTCATGCGCAAGTTTTGGTTCGCTTATCTAGCCAAAGCGCTGGTTGTGTTTCCGGGTGGATTTGGCACTCTTGACGAATTAACCGAAATACTCACTCTGGCCCAGACCAAAAAGCTCGAAAGCAAAATCGTAATCGTGCTCTACGGCTCCGAATTCTGGCGCGAAATTTTGAATTTCGACGCACTCATTAAGCACGGCATGATTTCACCGGCTGACATGAACCTCTTCCGCTTTGCGGATACGCCCGAAGAGGCGTTGCAGATTTTGAAAGAAGATCTGACGCGGTATTATTTGGAGCCGGAGAGCGCCTTACAGTATTCGCTGGAAGACGGGCCCGAGATCGCCCGTTCGCGGACGTCGTAAAGTTACTGCCAGTTTTTGCAGGCCGGTACAGGCGCGGGCTTTCCTATGCCGCTGAAGCCAGCGTTCCCAATCTGTTTGGTCATCTGGTGGTCTATCGTTGCGGATCCTTTTGTCTCCAGCAACGGAATCGCGCAGAAGGCAGGCGGCTGGTTCATGGCGATGGGCGGAAACGCTTGCGCTATCTGCCATCGTCTATCAATCGGCTTCTCCAGTTTACCGGGCAGCCGGAAGCTCGGTATGGCATGCGAACGGGGTTCGTCTCCTCACCGGTCTGCTTGCCGGTCACTACGGCCTGTACTTGCTTGTCGAGAGCCTGACGGGTGAGTTGCGTGAGGCTCTTGTCCTGATCCGGAAAGATTTGGCCTGAAAAGACTGGAATGGCCGGCGGTTCCGCAGCCAGAATGAAGGCGGAAAAAGCACTTGCTACTAGCGCAATGCGCAAAAGCACGGAAAGTACTCCTATCGCGACAATTCTACTAGCAAAGCGTTAGTAATCGGTCGAACCGACAAATACGGTGTGGCCCGAGGGTAGGGAATCATCCAGGGCAGCCGCGGAAATGGCCGCAGCGAATTCATCTACTGACGGAAGCGTCCCTTGCCTGCTCGCCATTACGCCCGGGCTCATTCGATTCAGAAGCCGCGGTGTAATAGTGCCTTCAATCGCATCTCCGCTAACCACGAGCAAGGAAATATCCTTCGCATTCAACTCCAATGCATATTGCCGCAACGCCTCTTCGCCGGCTTTTTTACTTTTTGCCACGGGCTCATAAGCCGGCATCACGGGCTTTTCACCATAAAAATGCGCCCAGTGGCTGGTGATAAAAACGATGCGCCCTCCAGCGGGCATCAGCGCCGCTGCCAATTGCGCCGTTTCTAGCTGTGCGGTGAAATTCAGAGCCATGGCGTAGTCTTCTGCTTTGTCTTTCTCCAAGCCGCCGCTTGCATTGAGGATGAGGACGTCCAACCGTGTGAACTTCTCGCGCACCAACTGGATCATCGCCTCTATTTCCGTGGATACCGTTAAGTCCGCTTGCGCGAGCAGCGCCTTTTGACCTAATTCGCGGATTCGTGCTGCCACTTCTTCCGCGCGGGCGGTTTTGCCGCGATAATTTAAGACGACGTTGAGCCCGCGTTCGGCAAGTTTGATCGCCGTGGCCGCGCCAATTCCACGCGAAGCGCCTGTGACCAGCACTACTTTTCCGTTCATCAATCCCACATTGTCAGGATATCGGCCGGTGGGGCGAAATACTGCTGGGTCTAAACTGCAAGCATGCGCTTTTTGACTTTTAAAGTGGACGGCCAGGTACGTCCGGGCCTGCTAACGAGCGGCAACAGCGTGGTGGATCTTTCGCCGGCCGGTTTCAGTTCCCTGTTGGATTTGATTGAAAAAGGACCGGAAGGAATCGCGGCGGCTGGGCAATATGCAAATACCGCGACTAAGAATTCAGTCCCACAATACGCACTAAGCGACGTGAAGTTGCTAGCCCCGATCCCGAGGCCGAAGAAGCTACTCTGCGTCGGCTTGAATTACCGCGATCACGCCATCGAAACGGGTAGCGAAATCCCGAATGTCCCCACGATTTTTTGCAAAATGGCCACGTCGGTCATTGGAGCGGGCGACAACATCGTGTTGCCGAAGGTTTCCAAATCGCCCGATTACGAGGCCGAATTCGCTTTCATCATCGGGCGCGGCGGACGCCACATCAAAGCCGAAGATTGGGCTAAGCATGTGTTCGGTTACACCATTGTGAATGACGTCAGCGCCCGCGATTATCAAAAGGCCACCACGCAATGGATCATGGGGAAATCATTCGACACTTTCGCGCCGATGGGTCCGTGGATCGTAACCGCCGATGAGATCCCCGATCCGCACAAAGTAGATGTGCAAATCGAAATCAACGGCGAGCAGCTGCAAAATTCCAACACGCGCGAACTGATTTTCAAGATCCCAGACTTAATCGCATTCCTGTCGAGCGTTTTTACACTGGAGCCCGGTGATGTTGTTTCCACCGGAACCCCGTCCGGAGTCGGCGTAGCGCGAAAGCCTCAGCGGTTTCTGCGTCCCGGTGACGACGTTGTGGTGAAAATCCCCGCTATCGGTGAGTTGCGCAACCCGGTAGTGGCTGAAGTTTAGCCGCGCTTATGTCTACTTTTCGCCTTGCCGGCCTTGCCGGCCTTGCTGGTCTACTTGGTTGCGAGTTGCAGGGAGACGCCAGTATTGAAATTACTGGCGTCTCCACCATTGAAAAAGCGGGTCCTGGCGAGATCACCTTCCTAGCAAACATGAAGTACGCGCCGAAGGCGAAGGCCAGCCGCGCCTCCGCTATCATTGCCGCCGGACCAGTGAAGGATTTCGCGGGCGCCATGCTGATATCGGGGAACCCGTACCACGATTTCGCGCGTGCTCTGGCACTGTTCTATCAACCGCCTAAACCCGCGCCCGGCATTCATCCATTGGCATTTATTGCCGAAAATGCCGTCATTGGGGCCAATCCGTCCATTGGTCCCTTCGCGGTTGTGAGTGAAAGCAGCACAATCGGAGCGAACGCGGTCTTGTATCCACATGCTGTGGTTTATGCCGGCTGTTCCATCGGTGACGATTTCATCGCGCATTCGCATGCGTCGGTACGCGAATTCTGCCGTATCGGCAATCGCGTCACGTTGCATAACGGCGTGGTTATTGGCGGCGATGGTTTCGGTTTCGCCAAAGCCAACGACGGTACGCAGTTCAAGATTCCACAGTCTGGCATTACGGTGCTGGAGGATGACGTGGAGATCCAGACTCTGACATCCGTGGACCGCGCCACCCTGGGTGAAACTCGGGTGAAACGCGGCGCCAAAATAGATAGTCTTTGCCAAATCGGCCATGCCTGCGTCGTGGGTGAAGACAACATAATTTGCGGCCAAACTGGACTTGCCGGCAGCACCGTGCTCGAAGAAAACGTCATCATGGCGGGCCAGACCGGCTCATCCGGCCATCTCACCATTCACAAAAACGCCATCGTGTGGGCGCAATCCGGCGTCGGCCATGATGTACCGGAAGGGAAAATTATCAGTGGCTCGCCCGCCTTTGATTCGCGTGACTGGCTGCGTGCGTCAGCCACCTTCTCCCGCCTGCCGGACATGTTGCGCAGCATGCGCGCCATGGAAAAGCGCATCGCGGATCTCGAAAAGCGTCTGGCAGATGACAGCATAAATGCAGAGATATAACACTAGTCCAAATGCCCATCCGCGCGCCGTCGATGTCGCGTAGAGCGCTTGGCCGGCGATTCGCTTCAGGGCAAAGACGTTCAGCTTGATCGAGCCGTGAAAGAATTGCTAGCCCAGTTAAAGCAGTAGACTGGGCCAGTAGCTCTATGAAACTAATCGTCGGCATTACGGGCGCCTCCGGGGCCATTTTCGGTGTCCGTACGCTCGAAGCTCTGAGCCTGCTCGGCGTCGAGACCCATCTGGTTCTTAGCAATTGGGCGCGCACCACCATCGCGCATGAAACCGGTCTTGCGATTGGGGACGTAGAAAAGCTAGCTCACTCCGTACACCATAGTGATAATCAGGCGGCTTGTATTTCGAGCGGTTCTTTTAAGACCGACGGCATGATTGTGGCCCCCTGCAGCATGAAGACACTGGCGGCAATTCGCGCGGGCTTTGGCGAAACGCTCATCTGCCGCGCGGCCGACGTCACCCTGAAGGAACGCCGCAAACTGGTGCTGCTGGCGCGCGAAAGTCCGTTCAGCGAAATTCATTTGGAGAACATGTTGGCGCTCGCGCGCATGGGGACGGTGATCTTTCCGCCTATCCCGGCATTTTACAACCGGCCGGAAAGCATCGACGATCTCATCAACCACATTGTGGGACGATTGCTCGATCAATTCGGACTCGAAATGCCAGGCGTAAAACGCTGGGCTGGCTTTTAACGGTATGTCCGGCAGGCCTGATAAATCTGTACTTTGGCTAAGCAAATATCTCGCGCTCGCCTTGAGTCTGCCCGCCTCCGTGGTGGCGGGTTATATTGTGGGTGCATTCGCCGAGCGCCACTTGCATTGGAGTTTTCTGCCGGTGATCGGGATCGTTTTGGGCTTTGCCGGTGGCCTGACACAAATTTTGCGGGAGCTGTCACGCGACGAGAAACGAGGCAAGTCTAAATGACGGAAGAAAACGCGGCTCTCTCCGTGCGGCGGTTGTATTGGCTGACCACCGGGTTTGGAGTCTTGGGCTTTTTTGTCTACGCCATGATGCAAGGCACGCGTCCCGCATTCGCCTTTCTTTTGGGTTCGTTTGGTTCGGCCGGTAATCTCTGGCTTTTTGAGCGGATGACACGGGGAATAGCTCCTGGAGATAGTTCAAAAAAGCCCGCGACGGCGGGCGCTTTTGCCATTCGTTATGTGCTTCTGTTTTCACTCGGCTATGTTATAGTCAAAAGCTTGGGTGTCGCCCCTTTGGCGGTGATTTTGGGGTTGTTGGCAAGCACCGCCGCTGTTCTGGCATCTTCGATATTTGAGCTAGCCCAGGGCTTCTTCTTGAGCCGTAATCAGCATTGAGATTTTAGTCGTCACATGGAAAAAGAATTATGGGTGACCGCGCAGTTCAATCAGTACTTAGCCGGGCCGGCTAATACGGTTTTGAACGCCGTTCAATCTCCCGCGAAAAATCCCGCCGCGCCGTGGTCCGATTGGATGGCCTGCGAAGTTTTAGTTGTCGTGTTTATCATATTGTTCTTCGCATTGGTGCGTATGCGCCTTTCCGTGGATAAGCCCGGAAAGATCCAGCACACCATGGAATTGGTCTACGAATTCATCCATGCCTCGGCCGAGGAAGTGGTAGGCCATGACGGTCCGAAGTACATGGCATTTTTTGGCACTATCTTTTTATTTGTCCTGTTCATGAACCTGATCGGGCTCATTCCGGGGCTGGAATCGCCGACCATGTATGCCATGGTTCCGCTTGGCCTTGCGGTTGTGACGTTTCTTTTCTATCACGCAGCGGGCATGCGCGCGAATGGATTCGGCTATATCAAACAGTTTCTGGGGCCGCTCTGGTGGTTGGCTTGGCTCATGCTGCCCATTGAGCTGATCAGCCATTTCGCGCGCCCGCTTTCGCTTACTCTGCGTCTTTACGCAAACATGTTCGCCGGTGAGCAAGTGTTTCTCACCTTTGTGTCGTTAACGAAGGTCATTATTCCCGTCATTTTTATCTGCTTGCATTTGTTCGTGGGACTTTTGCAGGCGTATATTTTTATGCTGCTCGCGATGGTTTACGTAGGCGGAGCCGTATCGCACGAGCATTAGGCTTTATCGCGCTTTCAGTGTGAGCGCCCGGCGTCCCAACGCACGGTGTCGAACCACCTCCTGAAAGCAATTTCATAGGAGAAAACAATGAAGAACAAACTGATGTTACTCGCCTTTAGTTCGCTCGTTTTGGCGAGCCCCATGCTAGCGCAAGGTACAAAAGGCGATGCTGGCGCCAATAACCGCTTGGCCGCTGCTTATATCGCCATGGGCATCGCTTCTGGCCTCTGTGGTCTGGGCCAGGGAAGAGCCACCGCATCGGCGGCGGAAGCCATGGCGCGCAACCCCGGAGCAATCGCGGCTATCCGTACGGCTCTTATTATTGGCTTGGTGCTGATTGAATCGCTGGCGCTCTATACGCTGGTCATTACCTTCATCGCCAATTAGATCCTAAGCAATTTAGTAAATTGGTTGAGCCTGCCGGTGCTGAGGCGCCGGCAGGCTCGTTCGGTTTTCCAGCCATATGAAACTCCAAGGAATCTTCCCCGCACTCACCAGCTCTTTCGATCACGAAGGCAATTTGTACAAGGCCAAAGTGTTCCATAACGTGGAAAAGTTTAACCAAGTCGGGTTGAGCGGCTATACGGTCTGCGGCTCTACCGGTGAGACCCCGTTGTTAAGTACTGATGAGCGGTTGCAATTAATGGAATGGGTGCGCGAGGCCACTCCCGAAGGCAAAACATTGATCGCGGGCGTGGGTGCCGAAAGCGTGCATGAGACTGTGCGCGTTGCCAACCTTGCCGCCGACATCGGCTACCACGTGGCATTGGCCTTGACGCCGTTTTATTACCGCGGCCAAATGCATCGGCCTGACACCCAAGCGCTCTTTTTCCGTGCGGTGGCTGACCGTTCCAAGATTCCGGTCATGCTTTACAACATTCCACAGGTGACCGGATACGCACTCCCGGCCGAGACTATTGCAGAGCTTTCGCATCACCCCAACATCATCGGCATGAAGGACAGTTCCGGCGACTTGGAAAAGATCAAGACGGTGGTGCCGATGGTGAAGCCCGGGTTTCAGGTGCTTTCCGGTTCCGGTACAGGATTCTGGGATGCAATTAACGCTGGCGCCACCGGAGCAATTCTAGCGATCGCGAACGCTCTGCCTTATGCGTGCGTCACCGCCTGGGAAGCTTTCCGCACCCGCGAATTCGAAGCTGGAGCCGACTGGCAAGCACGCATCATCCCGGCCGCAAAGCTCATCGCCACAAAATACGGCATCCCCGGCCTGAAACACGCCATGGATCTAAACGGCTACTACGGCGGTATCCCGCGCTTGCCCTTTATTCCACCATCCGCTGAAGGCCGCGCCGAAATCGAACAGGTCTTCGACGGCCTGCGCAGCTAGCATTGCCCTCACTTCCTGATTATTGTATGCTCACTTTGTGAGTATGAATATGCGCTTACAAGTACTGCTACCGGATAGTGAGATGACGGAAATACAGCGCTTGGCACAGCGAGACGGCGTTAGTGTCGGGAAATGGGTGCGCCGGGCGTTAGAAGAAGCACGCACGCGCCAACCCGTAAATGCGCCCGAGGCGAAGCTAAAGGCTGTGCGGCTGAGCACGAAATACTCCTTTCCGACTTCTGACATCGATCAAATGCTGAGCGAAATTGAGCAAGGCTATCAAAGCATGAGCACGAAAGCTTGATCTTCATCGATTCCAATATTCCGATGTATTTAGTCGGAGCGCCGCATCCGCACAAGCTGACGGCGCAGGTTTTGCTGGAGCGCCTAATCGCTGACAATCAGCGGCTGGGTAACGGATGCGGAAGTCCTGCAGGAAATTCTGCACCGTTACACCGCCATTAACCGGCGAGAGGCTATCGGGCCGGCCTTTCAAGTGACTTTAGATATCGCTGATGACGTCTTCGCAATCGAAAAGGCAGACGTTTTGCGCGCCAGCGAGATCGCCCAGAATAAAATCCCTCTGTCCGCGCGCGATTCGCTGCATATCGCCGTCATGGAGCGGCACGGGATTCGTTCCATGCTCAGTTTTGATCCAGATTTCGATAAGTGGCCTGGATTAAAGCGGATACACGAGCTCTAATCATAATCTCTCCCACAATTATTTCTTCAACTCAAACTCGAAATACATAATCTCTTTACCCGAGCGCGCATCGCGCAACCCATTCAAATAAATACTGTCGCCGTTCTCCGGCTTGGCTTCAAAGTAAAAGAAACCGCTGGCGGTATCGCCAGGCGCCAGCATTTTCGCCGAAAATGCCCGCGACACGATGTCCAGGGAGTTCATCGGGTTCTTCTTCTTGGGAAGCGGCATCGGCAATGGCAGCTTTTTTTGAGGGTTCCGCTTTCCATCTGCCCCCAAATAAAACAATTGATCCGGACCGACAGCCGCGACGTGCCGATTGTCCGCGCCTACCAAACTTACTTCCAAATTCTCCAAGCTCAAGCTCTTATCCCGCTTATTTTCAATCACAACTAGTACTGGCAGCACGCCATACTTCAACAAATTGGTCTTGCCGAAAGCTTCCGCTGTCAGTTCCTGATTGTCGTAGGCTTTCGCACCCACTGTGACCTGCTCCGCAGCTTGATGCGCATATTCGCTGGCAGGGAGCGGCTTGAATGGTTTTTCCTCGCTGCGGGCCGCCGCGGCAAAGTTAATCAGCAACGCGACAGCCGCCAACGTTATACTCGAAAGCAAGAAGCGAGTTCCTGAAATCACGCGCGCTTTCCTCCTCTACCGGCTCGTTCAGCTAGTAACACTTCCATTTATCCTCGTCTATTTCGCGGCGCGCCTATTGCTCGGCCGCAGCTACAGGTCTAAGTTTACTGAGCGCCTGGGCTGGCTTCCCAAGACCTTCACTCGGACGAAGCCTGGCTGCATCTGGTTGCATGCCGTCTCAGTCGGTGAGATCGCCTCGGCCATCCCTCTGATCCGGCAATTGCGCGCCGCCCAGCCGGAGGTTCCCTTTTATCTCTCCACCGGTACCGTTGCCGGACGCAAAGCTGCGCTTCGTCAAGCCGCCACTTTAGTCAACGGCATTTTCTACGCTCCTATCGATTACGTATCTTGTGTGCGGCGCGTTTTGCGAGCCATCCGGCCCGCCCTGGTGATCGTCCTCGAGACAGAGATCTGGCCCAATCTCTACCGGGAAGTCCATTGTTCCGGCACTCGCTTGGCAATTGTCAACGGCCGCATCTCCAATCGCACTTGGCCGCAATATCAAGCCTGGCGTTGGTTTTTCGCGCCCGTGCTGCAATATGCTGATCTTGTTCTAGTCCAAACCGCCACCGACTTCGAACGTTACCTGCGGCTTTCCGTCCCGCCTCAACGCCTTTCCATCGCCGGGAATCTAAAGTACGATGCCGTGAATCCGCCCGCCTCCGACGGCACCAAACTGCTGGGTTCTTTTTGCGCGGAGCAAATTTGGATCGCCGCCAGCACGGTGGGCCTGCACGAGCGAGGGAGCGCGGCCCGGCATTACACCGACGAAGAAGATATCGTGCTGCGGGTTTTCGCCGATTTGGCGAAGGAATTTCCACATCTGCTCTTGATCCTCGCACCGCGTCAGCCGAATCGTTTTAAAGATGTCGCCCGCAAACTCGAAGCCAGTGGATTTCCCTGGATGCGGCGCAGCCAGATAGATGAGCTGCGGCGCAGCCAGATAGACGAGGCGCCAAACCTTTCCCTCCCGGGAATCTTGCTGCTCGATACCATCGGCGAGTTGGCGGGGCTTTATTCGCTGGCGGACGCGGTTTTCGTGGGTGGTTCCCTGGCGCCGCGCGGTGGTCACAACATTATCGAACCGGCTGCTGCTGCTGCGCCGGTGGTGGTGGGGCCGCACATGCACAATTTCGAAACCATCACGCGCGATTTCGTCGAACGCCAAGCCATTGTGCAGATCCGCGATGAAAAAGATCTGCTCCCAGTCACGCGCGATCTACTAAAAAATCCGCGTCGGGCCAGCGACCTGGGCAAACGCGCCCTGCAGTTTGTACGCAGCCAGCAAGGCGTCTCGCCCGGCATTGCCGCCAGTCTTTGGCCGCTCTACCAGTCAGCCTGCCCCAAGCCGCCGCGCGGCGCGTTAGCCCATGCCGTGCTCGTCCCGCTAGCGTTGCTTTGGAAGCTAGGCGGCGTCATAAAACGTAGCCAATCGGAGCGTAGCGCTGCATCGTTAATACCTCTGCCCGTTCCCGTGATCAGCGTCGGGGGCATTACCATCGGCGGTTCCGGTAAAACACCATTCACCAATTATTTGACCGGCCGCTTGCGCGCCGCCGGCTATTTCCCCGCCATCCTCACGCGCGGGTATCGCCGCCGCTTTCCAGCGGAAAATCTCATTTTCCCCCCAGGTGCCAGCGCCTCTCCGGCACTGACCGGCGACGAAGCGCAAATCTTCTTACGCGCCGCGATAGCGCCCATCGGCATTGGAGCCAAGCGCTATGAAACCGCCCAAATCCTGCTGCGGCAGTTTCCTGAGACCAACGTGCTCCTACTTGATGACGGCTTTCAGCACGCCCGCCTGGATCGCGATCTCGATATCGTCTTGATTGATGGATTGGACCCGTTCGGCCAGGAAGAGTTGGTGCCGCTCGGGCATTTGCGCGAGCCCTTATGGGCTTTGCGCCGCGCCGATGTGTTCGTGATCACGCGGGCGGAAAACAGCCTGCGGTTAGATGCCATCAAAGAGCGCTTGCGTCAGCTCAATCCATTGGCGCCGGCGTTCCGTACTCGCCTCCTCCCCGCCGGCTGGCGCGACTATACCACCGGCGACCCTATCCCGGACCTCAAACATCAACGCGTGGCGGCTTTTTGCGGACTCGGCAATCCGCCCAACTTTTGGAATACGCTCGAATCGCTGGGCCTGGACGTCGTTTTCCGCTGGACCTTCGACGATCATCACGCCTACAAGCCCCACGAATTGCACCGCCTCGCGCACCAGGCGCGCATGCGTGGCGCGGAGGTCCTGGTGACCACTCAGAAAGATCGCATTAATTGTCCAAACCACCTGGAAAACGCGCTTGCGCCGGTAAAACTAGCGTGGCTTGAAATCACTTTGGAGTTGGAAGACGAGGCTGGTTTCCTTGAGGTATTGGAACGCGTCCTAAGCCAGCGCCGCCCGGCCCGATTTATGCGCTAGTCCGAATCCTAAAACCGCTGCCTCATGCGCCAGCAGCCGGCTTTTTAACCCAAGGCCGCCCGTGTATCCGCCCAGTTTGCCGCCAGCCGCTAGCACCCGGTGGCACGGCACAAACAGCGGTAAGTTATTTCGTCCGTTCGCGTTGCCCACTGCCCGGAAAGCCGCGGGCTTGCCCACCGCCTCCGCGATATCGCCGTAGCTGAGTTTGCCGCCAAAAGGAATACGCGTCAATTCTTTCCAAACGCGCACCTGAAAGGGTGTTCCACGCAATGCCAGCGGCAGATTGAAGGTAAGCCGCTTACCCGCAAAGTATTCGTTCACTTGCACCACGGCCTCCCGCAGCGCATCGGAACCGTCAGCCCGCTCCCACCGAATGTCTTTTCCTAATTGCCAGGCGAACTCATCTTCAGTGCGCGGATGCACCCTGTCTGAGAAGCCAGCCGACCAAAGTTTGCCGTCGTGTTCAGCCAAATAGAGCCGCATTGGCAAACCGTCCGCGAGCACGCTCTCCGCCCAGGTCCAGTGCCCCATGGCTTCAATGTAACGAACTGTAACGAAACCGCGGGTTCTAGCGTGCTATCTTTCGGTTTCACCCCTTAGATGCACTTTTCCAACCTCGAAATTCCCTGTGACGAGTTCGTTTTGGACAACGGCCTAACCGTTATCGTCCACGAAGACCGCAAGACGCCCATTGTGGCGCTGAATCTTTGGTACCACGTCGGGTCAAAAAATGAGAAGCCCGGTAAGACCGGCTTCGCCCATTTGTTTGAGCACCTGATGTTCGGCGGCAGCGAGCATTTGCCCGGCAGCTACATCGAATCCATGGAGCGCATCGGGGCCACTGACCTAAACGGCACCACTAGCGAAGACCGCACCAACTACTTCGAAAACGTCCCATCCTCCGCACTCGACTATGCGCTGTTTGCCGAGTCGGACCGGATGGGCTATTTCTACAACACCATCAGCCAGGAAATTCTAGATCTGCAGCGCGGCGTGGTGCAGAACGAAAAACGCCAGGGCGATAATCAGCCCTATGCAGTCGTTGAAGACCTGGTGGTGGGCTCTACCTATCCGGCGGAGCATCCTTACGCGCACACCGTCATCGGCTCCATGCAGGATCTGGATTCCGCCACGCTTGATGACGTTCGCAACTGGTTCAAAACGTACTATACGCCGTCAAATGCCGTGCTGGTGCTGGCCGGTGATATCAGCGCTGCCGAGGCTCATGACAAAGTCCGCCGCTACTTCAATGAAATCGCGCCCGGTCCACCGGTGTCGCATCAGCGCGCGTGGATCGGAAAGATGCGCGGTGAGCATCGCGAAAGCGTACAGGATCGCGTTCCGCAGTCGCGCATTTATAAGGTCTGGAATACTCCCGGATACGGAACCGATTCGGCTGATTATCTCCGCTTTGCGGCAGCCATGCTTTCGAGCGGCAAGAATTCGCGCCTCTACAAGCGTCTGGTGTATGACGAGCAAATCGCCACGCAAGTCGCCGCGTATTTGGATGAACGCGAGATCGGCAGCCAGTTCGTAGTACTCGCCACCGCGCGCCAGGGCGAGGATTTGCGCAAAGTGGAGAAAGCGGTTGATGAGGAAATGGCCCGCTTCCTCCACGATGGACCGACGGAGCGCGAGTTGAATCGCGTCAAGGCGCAGTCTTATGCCGGCTTCGTGCGCGGCGTGGAACGCATTGGCGGCTTCGGCGGCAAATCCGATATTCTAGCCACGAATCAGACGTACTCCGGTTCGCCGCACGCCTATAAAGAGAGATTGCGGCGTCTGGAAGAAGCAGCCGAGACGAATGTTCGTGACGCCGCGCGCGAGTGGCTTTCCGATGGCGTGTACGTGCTGGAAGTAACGCCCTTCTCCGCCGCCAAGCAATCGGGTCCAGACGCCGCCGCTAATGGTCTAGATCGCAGCGCTCTTCCTGAACTCGGCACGCCGCATGAACTGAAGCTTCCCGTTTTGCAGGAAACCGTGCTTTCAAACGGGCTCCGCATCTTACTTGCCGAACGTCATGAGATTCCGGTAGTCAACTTCTGGCTGGACGTGAATGCGGGCTTTGCCGCTGACCAATTTGTCCATGCCGGAACGGCCCGTCTTGCTTCGTCATTACTCACCGGCGGCACGGCGCGCCGCACCGCGCTTGAAATCAGTGATGAATTGCAGATGCTTGGCGCGCAGCTCACCAGTGGCTGCAATCTGGATATGAGCACCGTCTACATATCCGCGTTGAAGGCGACGCTGGATGACGCGCTCGACATCTTCGCCGACGCGGTGCTCAATCCCGAATTCCCGGAAGCGGATTTCCTGCGCCAAAAGCTACTGCAACTGGCCGCCATCACCAACGAAAAAGTGACTCCGTTACAGATGGCCTTGCGTGCCCTGCCGCCCATTCTGTTTGGGGCCAATCACGCGTACGGTGTTCCGCTTACCGGTTCCGGCACGGAAGAAAGCGTCGGGCATATGACGCGGGAAGATATGGTGCGCTTCCATGACACCTGGTTCAAACCCAACAATTCGACGTTGGTCATCGTGGGCGATACCACTTTGGCTGAAATGAAGCCGAAACTCGAAAAACTTTTCTCCGGCTGGACCAGCGGCGCTGTACCGCCAAAGACTCTGACCGCCGTACCTCGTCCGTCGAAGCCCACCATTTATCTCGTGGACAAGCCTGGCGCCGAGCATTCAGTCGTAATTGCCGGAACCCTTGCGCCCCCGCCCGCGATCGAGAATGAAATCTCTCTTGAAACCATGAATAACGTGTTCGGCGGCTCCTTCGGAGCGCGCCTGAATATGAATCTGCGTGAAGACAAGCACTGGTCCTATGGCGCAGGTTCGGTGCTGTATGGCGCGCGCGCGCAACGTCCCTTTCTGGCCTACGCCTCGGTGCAAGGCGACAAAACCTCTGATTCTATCTCAGAAATTTTAAAAGAACTCGGCGGAATGCTTGGCGCGAAGCCCGTGACCGAAGAGGAACTCGACAAAACCAAGCAGCAACAAATCTTCGAATTGCCAGGTGCGCACGAGACAATGAACGCGGTGGGCGGCCTGCTCAGCGACCTGCTGCAATTCGGTCTGCCGCTCAATTTTTACGATACCTACGTCAGCCGCGTGTCAGCATTAAATGTAGCGGAGATCGAAGCCGCCGCCCAAACGATTCTCACCCCGGAGAACATGATCTGGATGGTTGTGGGAGACCGGGAATCGATCGAGCCTGCGCTCCGCGCGCTCAACATCGGTGAAATCGTTGCGGTCGAAGCTTAAGTAGGGCAAGCCGGGGTTATCTATTTGCTGCTCAGCGCGACTTCCCAGTCGCGCTGTTCGCTGTTCCGGCTGGACTTCGCAGCGCATTCGTCAACCCGACGCCTCGATGCCAATCAAAAGAATATTCCAGCTTGACAGAGCTGCTGACAAGCAAGTAGTGGTTCACCTGGAACACATCGTGCACCACTTTGTTTTGATAGAAAAATGTCTCTACCTGAGGAGCAAAAATCAGGTTTCCCCAAATCGGCACATTCAATGAGACGGTAAGGTCTTCGTAAAATCTCGTGTCAAACGTGGTGTCGCCCGTCCGCTTGTCGAACACTTCGCCGTAGCTGTCAATCGAGAGCAGAAGTTTGTTGCCGTACAACGGAAGCGTTGAATGAAAATTCAGAAACCATCCGTCTAAGTGCCGGGTGGTTGTTAATGGAACGATCTTGCTTGCGGTGCCGAAGCGGTTGTCGCCCTGCACGCAATCGCTAAGCGACCGGTACAGCGAAATCTGGCAGGGAAACGGCTCTGAGAAGCCAACGTCCTGGATGGTGTAGTCATAGGCCGTATTGATGTTTGCGCCATATTCTCTTCCCGCTTCTATCCAGTCCCGACTGTTTTGCAGGCGCGCTCCGAACCTTGTCTGGACTTGGTAGTTCTTGTTCAGGGTGGACGTGGAGATGGTGGTCCGTTGCGCGCAGGGGGAGGCCGTTGGGCAGGGAATCGGGACGGTAAATTGCTGAATGGGATGGACCACCTGTGTCGATAAATTCTCCGATAGAAGCAAACGGACCGGGATCTTTTGAAATAGCGGTTTTGAAAGCAGGCCCACTTCGTCGCGTATCAGGTTGTTTCTGATGTTTTTCTGATAGTCTCCAAAGTTTCCAAAATCATCGGGAGTGCGGATGGATGCCTGCGCGTATTTCGCTTCCGCCGATACATAGAAGTCCAGAAACCGCGGAAATGAGTATCCTCCGCGAGCTCGTCCCCAGAAGCTAAAGGCTGACTGTTCCGGCGTTGACAACTGTGAAAAAGCGTTGTTTCCGGTAAAGTAGCCGGGTATTGTCCGGTCGGAGCCGCCAACAAAGGTCAAAGCATATCCAACCGAAATATTCTGTACGCTGATCCACCACAGGCCCCGGCGCGCCACTTCCTGGTCCGGCGAATTCTTGCTTGCTGCGCTGGCGGAAACTTCCGAACGGCCAGACCCACTGAAGAAATCTTTCCATTGCAGCAGCCATCCAGGCGGCCTTCGGCCGGTTACCGCGGGCTCTTGCAGAAGAGCATTGGAGCGGACGGTTTTGTCGAGTTGCCCCACTTGGCAGAAACCGCGCTTGACGCTGTCCGCTAGTTTTGCGCAGGCGAGCCCGCTCAAACTGTTGCCGGGGTTTAGTGAGCTCAACTGAACACCGGGCGGCATGGCAGCCTTTGGAAATTCCGGATAACCCGCGTTTCCGAATCCGAGTTCACTGGGCAAGGCGACGGCATAGATTACGTCGTCCTCAATCGGGAGTCCACGAATTAGCGGACCTCCCGTTGAGGCATCTTTTTGAATTCCGAGCGTGTGCAAGCCTCTTCCACGCTCGACGTCAACTGCAAAGAGGTCTCGATCCTGGCGGTCGAAGGCCGCCGACTCTGTCAATACTTTCCGTAAAATGGAGCCTTGCACGGGCGCGCACAGCGTGAAGTCCCCTTTCCAGAGCACCTCCTCAACAAGCTGTTGCGGCGAGTAGTGAAAACCGGTGGGCCAAAGCTGCACGGTCTCCTCGAAGCCGGCAAATACGTCCCTCCGTTGCAGCAGCGCAATATCGGAGTGGCAATACTGCTGCATCGATTCCAGCGCAAGCTTGGCATACACTTCCTGCGGATCCGATCCGGCTATTTTCGCGGCGCGGCCGGCCTCGGCGTTCAGGCCGCACGTCAGGCAGCCGGCGTGTTTTGGGAATTGAACGCCTACGTCTTCCACGCGATTCGTAAAGAATCGAGTAGGAGCCGCGTCGCTGCCGGAGCTGGAGTAAAAATCGACGCGCCGCAAGTTCGTACTCAGCACATCCGCTCTATTCGCCAGATAGGCGAAGCCGGGCGTCAACAAGTACGATGATGTTGCGCTAGAGCGTCCAACATACTCATCGCCGCTCGCATGTTCGGCATCCGCCTCCGCCACTACAATGTCGAATGATTTCAGCCTGGCCGCCAATTGCGAAGCCTTATAGAATGGCATCTGCGCCAGCAGCACCTTGTGCCGGTTTTTACAAGCTGCATCGGATTCGCATAGCTGTAGTAGCTGGCGCAGCGCTTCCGCCGGGTCGCTGATGGCAACTTCCGTATCGGGGCTCTTGTTGAACTCACTGACGCGTTTCGCGGTCTCAGGATCGAGTATGCCGAAAACGGCGGGTCCATTTTCATCCGCCGGAAGATAGTAGGGCGCGGGCGTCGCCCCTGAAGTTTTCGGGCGGTATTGAAAAAGCGGATATTGCACGCGGAGGAACTCGCAATGAGTAGATTCCCGGCCTTCCTCCGTGTACACGGCGCAAAGTGCGTGGTTGTCCCCTGGATCCAGCGAATAATAAGCAGGAAGAAAATTCACGGAAGGATTCGCGGGCGGTTGAAACCGGTAGATCCCGGAACCGGGCGTCTGCTCCGGCAGCGGCACGCATCCATTGCCCTGCTGCGACGGTAACTTGAATTCACCCATGGCGCCCAGGTTTACCAGGCAATCGAATACACGCGTCTGCTTCCACTCGCTATATACGGTGACCTGTTTCAACCAGGGCAACACATCTGACGGCAGATCGAAATGAACGGCGTCGCTAGGGGCAAATGCTTGCCGCAGAGGTCGCGGCAACTGAGATGCGGAAAAAGCAGAGCCAGCCTCAGCCCCGGTGGGTCTAATCAAAAGATTGGCCGCCAGAAACTGCGTAGGACGCTCGTCTCCGGTTGCCGGCTCGGCCAGGAAGCGTGCAATCTGCCGCAAGCGCGCCGGTCCAAAATAGAAGTCATCGAACCCGGGCACAACCGCATCGAATTGCATTAAGCGGAAAAAACAGCCGACGTTGTCGGAAGGAACTGTACCCTCCACGGAGCCTGACTGCCCTGGAGACGGTGATACTCCTCGAACCCAGCTAGCGCCTTGCGGCCCAGGGTCAAACAGATTCTTACTGACCATCTCTCCTTCATGCGCTGTTCCTGGCAGATCGTTGCGGATCGTCCGCGAAAGCAGTTCGGGCGCAAAATTGTCGCCCATCGATACGAGTACGTTGCCGCTAGCATGAATTCGCTGAAGAGCCGAACGGAACTGCGTCACTTGCGGCGGTAGCGGAACATCGCGCTCCGACGGACATCCCCTCTGAGAGCCGCTCTGTACGTCGGGGTATCGAAAATAGCCAAACAGGCGTCCGGTGTAAACCACGGAATAAGCCGGCTTTGCCCCTGGTGCAGGCGTCCAATTCTGTGCTTTCGCGGCTCCGGCGCCAACCAGAGGAAATAGAACGGTAAGGACCGCGAAAAAGGTGCGCGCCTGAGACATGGTAAGAAAATTCATTCCGGCAACTGCCGCCTACAAGCGTGAGAATGCAAGCAGCCAAAACGCATAAATGCCGGTGACGACGCCCACGCCGAAAATATGCGTTTTCATGGAAGCCTGCCCGGCCGGTTGCAACCACCAGCCTAAGCGCTTGCTAGCCCAGGGGACTAACCAATTCAGCAGCACCACGCTAACCAGATTGCCCACAAACAGTGCCAGCCAAAACGGGATTCCGAGGCGCTTGATCAGCACGGGATTTTGCACGAACATTCCGAATAAGAAGACGACCGGGTAAAGCTGCGACAGAACAACCATGTTCTGCTTCCAAACAGGAGGTGGCGGCGCGTCCTTCCGGCCGCTTGAAAACCACTGGTCGAACCCGCTCCTCACCACACGCGTATTGAAGCGCTCGGTGAAAGATTCCGAGTCCTTTAATAGCTTCAGCCGCTCGGGTGATTTAAGCCAGCCCTCAAGGTTTGGCTCGGAATCGAAACGGATGATTGAGAGCCAATCGTCTTGCACGCCCGGAACCGGCGGCTCGAAACGGTAGCCCTCAAAGCCGGGCGCTTGTGCTTGGACGGCGGCAATACGCTGTTCCCAACGGCGGTAGTCAACTTCGTGGCCGGGTTTGACACGCGTGGAGATGACCACGGAAACGGGCGCGGGCAATACACCGGATGCGCCGTCTTTTATGATATGGATATCGTCGATCCCCGCCAAAGCGGACTGGATAGTGTCCACCAGGCTGAGCCGTTCCGCCGAATGTAGCCATGCGGTTGCCGCGGCCAGAGACGAAAACCGCTGAAGAATGACCCAATCGACTTGCGCCGGTGGACTTGGCGGCATCACCTTTTGATCAATGAAACCGGGCTGTTTAGCTACTTCAGCGCCTATGGTGTCCTGCCAGCGCGCAAAAGTCTCTTCATGCCCGGTGACCGGTCTGGTTTGCGTGACAATGGTCACGCCGCCGGCTGTAGCCGTGCCGTTATTCTGATCTTGAGGCACCGTTTATCCTCTTTCCGGAACCGGGACCAGCCGGTTGAAGATATGGTCTGGTGTCAATGGCAAATGGCAAAATCGAACACCGGTAGCGTTTTTGACGGCATTTGCAAGTGCCGGGGCGACCGGGTTGATGGCGCACTCGCCTTGTGATTTAGCGCCGAGCGGTCCAATGCTGTCATAGGTATCGGCAAAGAACAATTCGGTGCGAGGGATGTCGGCAAATGCGGGAATGCGATAGTTCCGCAGCGCCGCGTTCACCATGTGGCCGGTTGCGTCATAAATCATGTTTTCGGTCAGTACCCAGCCGATCCCCATCGCTATGGCGCCGTCAATCTGCCCGCGGCATTGCATCGGGTTGATTAACCGCCCGATGTCCGCGGCGTGGACACTTCGCAAAATACGAATTTCACCAGTCACCAAATGAACGGCAACGCGGAATCCCTGAACATTGAACGCCGTCGTGCGAGGCGAAAGATACGCCTTCCGCTTCGCTTCGAAGCGATGCCCTTCGCGGCAGCCGGCAGCGTGCAGGGCGGTGAGCGATATTCGCTGATCGCCCGAAACCACTTCGCCACCCTCCAGTCGCCAATCTGAGCAAGGTGTGCCCGTGTGTTGGCCTGCAAAGGCGAGGATGTTGTCGCGGAGCGCCTGGGCCGTGAGCACCACCGCTTTACCCGCAACCACCGTTCCGGTGCTCGCGAACGTTCCGGTGTCGTAAGGCGTAAGATCCGTATCGGCATTGATGATATCGATGTCATCGGCTCGGACGCCCAGTACCGAGGCTGCAAGCTGCCGGTGTGAGGTAACTGAACCGTTGCCCATTTCCGTGGAGCCTACCGCCAGATGGTAGCCGCCGCAGGGTAACAGCGTCATCACCGCGCTGGACCTGTGCTCCGTGGGCGGCCCGCAGTCGAGCATCGCATACGCGATACCCGTCCCCTCTGCCCACTCATCTCCCTCCGGTTTCGGCAACCCGCCTTCAGCGGCAAGGGCGTTCTCCACCAGATCGAAGCACTGATCCAGACCGTAGCTGCCGAACTCGATATCGCTGACGTCCTTCCAGACGGATTCGATGCAATCCTTGGGCCCTACTTTGTTTTTCCGGCGGATTTCAAAGGGGCTCAATCCAAGTAGCTGCCCTAATTCGTCAATCGCGGATTCGACGGCGAAGGTAGTCTGTGATGCGCCATAGCCGCGGAAGCCGCCGCCCGGAACCATATTGGTGTAAACCGCGTACCCCTCCGCCTTCTTGTTGGGACAACGATACGCGGCCAAAGGACTACCCAGCGCGGCGGCGAGCGTCTCCCCGCCATGGCCGCCATAGGCGCCTGTATTGGAGACAACTCTGACCTGAAGAGCTGTCAGGATTCCATCCTTCGTGGCGCCTAGCTTCACATGCGTCGTCATCTGATGGCGCGTGGACGCGGCAATGAACTGTTCCTCGCGCGTAAATTCCCACTTCACCGGCCGGCCGGTTTTCAATGTGGCCAGGACGCATAAATCCTCTGAGAGCATTTCCTGCTTGCCGCCGAAGCCGCCGCCCACTCGCTCAGTAAAGACATGGACTTGGCTGTTCCGCAGGCCAAAGATGTGACACAGCTTCTGCTGAGCGATGAAGGGAGCCTGTGAGCTGGTGCGTACATGCACCCTGCCGTCCTCGCTCGTCCAGGCAATGGATCCGTGCGTTTCTAGATGCGCATGCTGGACACGCGATGTTGAATAGGTGCCCTCGTGAATGGCGGAGGCGGCGGCAAACCCATCTTTCACGCAGCCCACTTCACCGTGAATGTCCGCGTAGATGTTGTTCTTCGCCGCCTGCCGCTTGTCGTGAAGAATCGGAGCATGTGGTTCCATGGCTGCTTCCGGATCAAAGACCGCCGGCAGCAATTCGTAATCAATTTCAATAGAGCGGCAGGCGTTGTCCGCCGCCGCTTCCGTCTCCGCCACCACCGCCACTACGCGTTGACCGGCAAAACGCACGACATTGTCCAGAACGTACGTATCGTCGGGATCGACCAAGTGGTCCTCATGCGTGGCGCTGCTGAAAAGCCGCCTGGGCACATCCTCCCAGGTGAAAATTTCAACCACGCCGGGTATAGCCAGCGCCTTCGTACGGTCAATACTGCGAATGCGCGCATGGGCATGCGGCGACCGCACCACCTTTAAGTGCAGCAGGTTGTCAATCGCCACATCCATGGTGTAGCGCGCCCGCCCCGTCACAATAGATTCGCTAAATGGGTTCGCTAAGCTAGCTCCGCACGCTTGCCCTGCAACATCGTCTTCAGTGGATTTTCTGCCGTGCAGCGCATCGTTAATACTGCGATAACCCGTACAACGGCACAGATTACCTTTCAGCGCGCGGGGCAAATCCTGGCGCCGGTGATCGTCAAGCGATGCAGCTGTCATGATCATGCCCGCCGCGCAAAAACCGCACTGAAACGCCTGCGAATCGAGAAACGCTTGCTGTATCGGATGAAGCTGGCCGTCGACAGCTAGCCCTTCGATTGTTATAATCTTGCGGTCCGCTCCGCGAAATGCCGGAACCAGGCAGCTATGCACGGGTTCGCCATCAAGCCAAACTGTGCAAGCGCCGCAATCGCCGGCATCACAACCTTTCTTCACCCCGAAAACCCCAAAGTCGCGTAGAAGAGTTCGTAGGCATTGACCGGCCTGCGGTTCGGCGGAGAATAGTGCTCCGTTGACTGTATATTTCATGCCTTGGCTCCTGGCTGAGCCAATTCCGCGCGAATTTGCTCTGCAAAATAGTAGGTAAGGTGCTGCTTGTAATCCGGGAGGCCGTTTGCGTCATCGAAATAGCCGCCCTCGGGAATAGCCGTGTCAATCGCGCGCCGGAGTTCGTCGGCCAGGGGGATTTCGGCAAAGGCAAGCTGCACGGGCCGAGGCGTTGCCGCCGTAATGGTAATCAGCAGCTTGCCATCAATACCGCGCGTTCCAATGAGCAGCGCGGCGGACCGCCCGAGTTTAACCAGCGAGGCGCGCCGGAACGAATATCGTTTGGAAAGGGCGGCGGCCGGCAGATGGATGTTGCGAAGCAATTCACCCGGTTGCAGAATATTCTGGTGATTGCCGGTAATGAAATCAACCGCGTGAACAGTCCGTGGATCGCCGCCAAGCGGCCATAGCGTGAGCGTTGCCTCCAGCGCCACCGCGAGTGAGCTCATGGCGCCGGCCGGCAGTGACATACAGATATTGCCGCCTACCGTCGCCGTGTTCCAGATCTTAAAGGACGCCAGCAGCCCATCGCAGCATTCCCGCAGCAGCGGATGGGCAGTCCATTCCGTTGGGCACTCCAGCCCGTAGAGATCCGCAATGCGGCAGGTGGCGGCAATATCAATTCCATCAGCCGAAACCTGTAACGCGGGCCAACGGAGCGCCTCGAGATCGATCAGCGTATCGAGCGTTGGCTGCGGTTCTGAAAAGAGCCACGTACCCCCGGCGAGCCATGCGGCGCCTGGACGCCAACTTCTAATCTCGCGTACGTCCGCGGGATGCTTTACATTCGTAATCGTATTGAGATTCATGATGCGGGACTTAGGTTAATGGAGTGTCGACAAGGAGGTGGGGCCTGTGCCTGGAGTGATCAGCGTAGGCCATTGATGTGAACCGAAGGGCACGGCGGGCGGTAAAAACGGTTTCATATTCCGCTTGGCCGTCTCGGCGATGATGGCGTCGCGTCCATCGCCGCCCATTAATTCGTAGTCCATCAGATGATAGTTGCCGAAGAATAACTGCCCTACGGAGCGGTCGGCAATAATACGGGTTAGCGAGGTCAGCATGTCCGCTTGGGTGGTGGTGAACGATACGGTCTCAATCAGCAGCAGGCGGTCATTGATCGCTTCCGGCCCGAAGTATTGAGCCAGCACGCTGAACAAGACGTTGTTTTGTCGCGTCACATAGATTGTGTTGCTGGCGGCAATGGTTTTGTCCCAGTCTGCGCCCAACATCGATTTCCAGTTGCCGACCACGTCCATCCAGTGAGCTACCTGGGTTTGCGCCGCCCAGGTGACGTTCTTCGCCAGAAACGGAGCTTGCTGCTTGCCGAATTTTTCCAGCGCGGCGGCGGAAACCGTCTTTTTGGCGACACAGTCATCGATGAACTTGAGATTCTGTCGCAAGATCGTTCGATTGTTTTCGCGCCACGCGCCCGGCATGGCAACTGCGTCCAGACCGTCTACCGCCGACTGCATCCGGCTGCGAAAAGCAAGAATAGGCGCACGCCAAGATTGATCGTCCGGACTGGTAAGATACGGCCCCACTACTTCGGCGAGCGCCATCGTGCTGTGCGCCACTGATTTCAGGACTTGGTAAACCATCGGCACTGATGCTGCGGCTAGAGGTGGCTGTCCCGGACGATAGAGTGTGAAGCTCCCCCCGCTACCTGTAAATAATGCTAGGATGACCGGGTGATTTGCCAATATATTCTTAGTGAATGTTTGGCCGGCTGAATCATATAAGTCAAACATACTTGTATTTAACGCAAGAATGTTCGACGTGGCGATAGTTTCCGCCGGAGTAACTTGCGGTCCTACTAACCCTTTCCAATAGTCAGGAAGGTCTTGGCTTTGCGGTGGTGCGGCCAGCGTCGTAATGGCCATAAATAGAACTGCCGAAGTATACCGAATAAAACACGTCTCGCGCTTCATGCCTTGAATCCCCCGAATACTCGTACGCCAAATGCCCTTACTTAATGTAAATGACTGAAGCATAATTTATAAAGTACATAGTAGTGGTACTTTCGTTTTTGATTCAATCCCAAGGCACTCCCATAAGAGAGTTACACAGTATCATAAATTGTCAAGCAAGTAATTAAGATAGTAATGTATCTAACAAACATCGCCTGTTGCTAATGGATAAAAGCCCGATGATAGGGAGTAGGCGGCGGTATCTGTTATTACTCGCAAGCAGCATCGCGGCAGCCGCGGACAGTAGCCTGCCGGAAGAATGGCGTCAGGCGGCGCGGACAACAGACGGCGTCGTGGGCGCGGCTGCGTTAGACCTCACATCCGGACGAAGTGCCAGCCTGCATGGCGATGAACTCTTCCCATTGGCCAGCGTGTGCAAAATTCCAATCGCGATGAACATTCTCGCGTTAGTGGATGAAGGGAAACTCGCGTTGAATCAGCAGATCGAAGTCCTGCCGCGGGACGTCTGGGCGGGAGTCAGCAACATCGCTACGCGTTGGCCGGCGCAGCGGCGGTTCCCACTCGGACAAATGATCGAATTGATGGTCGCAAAAAGCGATAACACGGCTGTCGAAACTCTGTTCCGCAGCGGCGGTGAAGGTCCCGCCATGGCGACGCGATTCCGGCAATGGAATATTCACGGCATGCGCGTGGATCGAAGTGAGCGCCGCTGTGATCTGGACCGGAACGGAGTAGCGCGCATCCCACTTCCCGACCAATGGACCGATGGAATGATCAACGCGCTCAAAGCCACGACTACTCCGCCGATGCGATATCGCGCCACGCTGCGCTATTTGGAAGACCCGCGCGACACCGGCACGCCAAACGGAACGGTCCAACTACTCGCGCGGCTATTTCACGGCGAGCTTCTTTCCAAATCGTCGACGGCTCTTTTGATCGAAACTCTGAAAGCCACAACAACCTTCCCCACACGCCTCAAAGGATTGTTGCCGCCCGGAACCATCGTCGCGCACAAGACCGGTTCGGCAGGAGGGGTGAACGGCTTGTCCGCGGCAACGAATGATAGCGCGGCGTCTTTCTGCCGGATGGGCGGCAACTTGCAGTGTCGGTCTACATCAAGGCGAGCACGCTATCCGATGCCGCGAGAGATTCCATCGTTGCCCGTATCGCGCGCGCGGCATTTGACTACTATCGCTAGCCTACCGGTCTAGCGCAATCTCTACCTTTTGAAGAATGTGACCGGGACGTGGACTCTCGCAGCTCGTAAGGGCATCTTTGTAGCGCCGGGTCAACGGCCGGTGATGCGAAACATCCTGGGCGAGAATTTTTGCGGCCGTGCTGGCGACGAGAAACAGAGTAATTCTATTGATCATTTTCTTGCTGAGTTCAGTCGGTTAACAAAACAACTAGTCATCATTATCAAAGAGAGCTCGATTGCAGCGCGGCGGCGAGAATGGAAACGCCTCTGCGGAGCTCGCTTGGATTACAGCTAGCGAATCCTAAAATTAAGGCTGGTTTGTGGAAATGCTTCATCGTGAACGTCGACAGCGCGATGAGTTCCAGCCCTAAAGTTTGTGCTCGCAACGCCGCGGCTTTGTCTGACGTTCGTGCATCTAGCCATGCCACGGTTCGCATGCCCGCGGCGGCGTCAGTCACCTCCAGCAGCCCGCTTAGATGTTTCCTGGACGCTTCCTTTAAGACCGACATTCGTTCTGAGTAAGTCTGGCGCATCCTGCGCACGTGGTGGCCGAAGTGACCCTCGGTGATGAACTCCGCGAGAATTGCCTGATCCAGAACCGGAGGGTGCCGGTCCACGAAACTTCTTCCTGCCTCGAACGCGTTGACTAAGCGTTCCGGAATCACCAGGAATCCCAAGCGCAGGGCATTGAACAACATCTTGGTAAACGTGCCAACGTAGATCACTGACCCGGAGCGATCCAGGCTTTGCAACGCGGCCACTGGGCGGCCATAGTAGCGATATTCGGCGTCATACTCGTCTTCTACAATCCATGCGCCGGCTTTTACGGCCCAGTTCAACAATTCCATGCGGCGGTCGGCGGACATCGTCACGCCCAGCGGGAACTGATTTGCCGGCGTCACGTATGCCATCTTCGCTTGCGGTGAAAGTTTGCGCGCTGCTTCCACGTTTAGCCCATCCTGATCCACTGGCACGGGGACGATGTGCGCGCCCGCAGCACGAAGGGTAAGCCAAGCGCCGGGATAACCGGGATCTTCCATCCAAACGCGATCGCCGGGGTCCAGTAAAAGACGCGCGATCAGATCCAGCGCCTGCTGCGCTCCAGACGTGACGATGACTTGATCCGGAGAACAACGCACACCTCGCGATGCCCCAACATATTCGGCGATGACTTTGCGCAAAGGCCGGTATCCGGCGGCATCGCCGTGGCCATAGAGAGAACGCGGAGCGTGGCGGAGGACCCGCGAGGCGACGCGCGCCCAGAGGCTAACAGGAAAGAGATCGATGGCGGGTTCGTAGGCGCGGAAGGCTTTGCCTACCGAGCGGGATGCCGGGAGGACTTCGACGTGTTTCAACGTATCCTGCGCGTGCCTGGACAAGCCGGCGTTGGAAGGCGGCAAAGGCAAGGCCGGGCGGTTGTTCTTGACTAACATGCTCCGGTCCGGCAAGCCTGACGCTACATACGTTCCCGAGCCCAACTCGGCGTGCGTATATCCCTCGGCCTGTAGTTGGTCGAATGCCGTCGTGACTGTGCCGCGAGAGAGGCCATATTGCTGGGCCAAATTGCGCGTGGAAGGCAGGCGGCCTCCTCGTTTCAGGCGCCCGTCAAGGATGGCGGCGCGCAGTTCGGTGTAGAGCCAGCGCCAGAGTTCCTGGCCCTTGGGACAACGGCTTAACGCGAGATCTTGAAAAGTTTCGGCCTTGGGCATTGGCTGGAAGCCGTAGTGGACTACTGCATATTTCGATTATGGACCTTTAAGTTGGTCCACTCACCGCCTAACCTGGAAATGGAAGGAACTACTAACTATGCAATCGAGATTGGATGTTCAAAAGGCTTCGCCTGCGGCTCTTCACGCCATGTATGGCTTGGAGACATTTCTTCGGAAATCGTCGAAGCTGGAGCCTTCACTGCTGGAGCTGGTAAAGATGCGTGCTTCCCAGATCAATGGCTGCGCGTACTGTATCGACATGCATTCTAAGGATGCGCGGGCAGAGGGGGAGACGGAGCAGCGGCTTTACGCGCTCAACGCTTGGCGTGAAACGCCGTTCTTTACCGATCGGGAGCAGGCGGCGCTGGCTTGGACTGAGGCGCTCACGCTGGTTCATGAGGGGCACGTGCCGGATGCGGTCTACGAAGAGGCTCGTCGGCGCTTTTCCGAAGAAGAGCTGGTGAACCTGGCAATGGCGGTGGTCGCAATTAACGGTTGGAATCGCCTGATGGTTGCATTCCGGGGCGTGCCGGGAGAGTATCAGCCGGCGGCGCGTAAGGCAGAAGAAGCGAAGCAATGAAGAGCTTATTGATTCTGTTGTGCTTGGCTACGGGTGTGCTGGCGGCTGCCGACACCAAGGTGACTCCGCTGATGACGAAAGACCTGACGGGGATTGCCGGCAAGGAAGGCGTGATGCTGACCGTCGAGTATGCGCCCGGCGCATCGGATAATATGCACCGGCACAATGCTCATACGTTTGTCTACGTGCTGGAAGGTTCGGTGGTCATGCAGGTGAAGGGCGGCCAGCAAGTAACGCTTGGGCCGGGGCAGACGTTCTATGAGTCGCCCGAGGATATTCATACGGTCGGCAGAAACGCCAGCAATACGAGGCCCGCGAGATTCCTGGTGTTCTTTGTAAAGGACAAGGGAGCCCCGGCGCTTATCCCGGTGAAGTAACCGCTTGAACGCCATTCGCGGGGCCTTTTAGCAGCGCCGTCACGTACGCCGGAGTTAACGGTATCCGGCGAGGCGGCACCCCGGTCGCATCGAAAAACGCGGCCGCCACTGCCGGAGGCGCAACCGCGTTCGGCGCCTCTCCGCCTGCGCCAAACCCTTTATCTTCGCGCGAGATCTGGACCACTTTGATCTCCGGCATCTCCTGCATGGTCAGAATCTTGTAGCGGCTCCAATCCGTGCTGGTCACCTTGCTCTTGTCAAAAGTGACCTCTTCTTTCAGCGCTTCGCCCAGGCCCATAACCACCCCGCCCTTCATGCACCGGTCGAGTTGCCGTGGGTTAATAATCTTGCCGCACTCCACGCCGATCGTGAACTTGGTCACCTGCACTACGCCCGTAGCCGGAGTAACTACAACCTCGGCGATGCCCACCCAATAACCATTGGCGCGAACCATAATGCCCACGCCGCGCCCGGTTACCGGATTACTCCCGCTTCTACGCGCGTCCGGATGCGGCGAGTGCCGTGTCTCCCATCCCGCTGCCTTCGCCGTCGCGTTGAGTATGTCAATCAGCCGTTGATCGGTCGTATGGTCAAGCCGGAATTGGATCGGGTCGGCGCTTACAGCCGCTGCGGCTTCGTTGATCAACGATTCCAGAACGAAGTTCTGCTGCCGCTGTCCGGGCGTGCGCATAATGAGGCCGCGTATCCCTCCAATCGGCGATTCCGCTCCGGCTTGCGTCCCGATATTCGGCATCGCGTATGCCTGTTCCAGCTTGTTTTGAATTTTGCCGTACGGCCACTCCGTGGCAACGAATCCTCCCGGCTTGGTGGCGCCCGAAGGCATCCCGGCAAGAATCGCGCCGAGCGGCCGCGCATCGAACATGTGGGGCGAATAAAACGCGCTGTGCACCGCGATCAATCGGTGATTGGCATCCAGCCCGGCTTTGATATCGGACACCCATCCAGGCGAGGCCGCCGACCAGCCCAGATCTTCTTGCAGCGTCCATTGCACGCGCACGGGCTTACCGGTCAACTGCGAGAGAATTACGGCATCGCTCTCAGCGCCATCGCCTCCAAAGGTCGTCCGGCCGAATTGCCCGGCGTGGTCCAGCCAGCGCACTACCACTTTCTCCACCGGCATGCTCAGCGTATTCGCAATCCGCGCGCGCAGCGCCTGTGAATGTGACGAATGCGTCCACACCGTCACCGTCCCATCGCTGCGTACATCCGCGACCGCAACAAACGGACCGATCGGAGCATGTTTGACATACGGCTGCTCATAGCTCAGGGAAAGCGTTTTGTGCGCACCGGCCAACGCCGCCGTTACGTCGGCAGCGTTCCCCCGGCTTTCCGGGCTATCCCACTTCTGTGCGCGAATCGTTTTTGTAAGGTTCTCGCTGCCCGGAAGTCCAATCCATGCGGTCCATTTCGTGCTGCTGGCAATCAATCGCGCCGCGCCAACAGCTTCCCATTCATCAGGAGAAAGCACCGCAACCAGGTTGCCCTTCTTCACAACTTCGGCAGTAGGGAATCGCTTCTTATCTATTTCGCCAACGGAGATTAAAGTCGAGCCCAGCGTCGCCGGCCTTACCATGCGTGCGTGGAGCATCCCCGGCAGCGTAATATCGCAACTCCACTGCGTTTTGCCAGTGACTTTATCGGGAATGCCAGGCATGGGAAACGAGGTCCCAACAACCTTATATAGGCTGATCGGCTTCATCGGCGGATCTCCAGCCACAACCAACCCGTCCATGCCCGCCCAGTCCAGACCCGCGATGCTGTTGCTCCCCGCAGGAGCGAACTTCAGGGGTTTGCCTGTCACCGGAATCTTCAAATCGAGCTGGTGGCCCTGCACGAGTTCCCCATAACTAACATTCTTGCCGCCGCCCGACACCATTCCATCCGCAACAGTAAGAGCAGAGACCGGAGCTCCGAGTTGTTTCGCAGCTAGCCCAAGCAGCGCCTGGTAAGTGTATGCGGCCACTTTGCGAACATTGGCGGCTCCGCTTAGAAAACCAGCGGAGTAACCACCGTCCGGCGTTTTATCCGTGTCGCCCATGACCAGTGTGATTGCCTCTGGCTGGACGCTCAATTCCTCGGCAATGACCTGCGTATAAAACGCGCTCATGCCGGTGCCGATTTCAGTACGGCCCGTGCGCACCAGAATCGTGTTGTCATTTCGGATCTCAAGCCAAGACTTCAGCCGGCTCGCGTCGGATTGAACCGTGGCAGCCGCTGCAAAAGCCCCAACGGGAATACCGAGCGAAACAAAAAGAGCGCCGCCCGCTTTAACAAACCCGCGCCGCGTGATCTCCGTCGTAATAGTCATACCATCGCCTTGGCCGCCGATTGCACTGCATCAATGATCGCGGCATAGGTGCCGCAGCGGCAAAGGTGCGGCGACGGCGGCGTGTTCGTGAACGCATCCTTGATCTGCGCCACGGTTGGATTCGGATTTTTGGCAAGCAGGTCCACGGCGGCAATCATCATCCCGCTTTGGCAGTAGCCGCATTGCGGAACCTGTTCGTCAATCCACGCCTGCTGGACCGGATGCAGAGTCTTGGCCGCGTCGCTCGCGCTGAATCCTTTGGCCGCCGCCCATACTGCAGGCAGCCCTTCGATGGTGGTTACCTGCTTGCCCACCATGGAGGAAACCGGCGCAATGCAAGAGCGGACTTCCTTGCCATTCACCAATACCGCGCACGCTCCGCATTGTGCCATCCCGCAGCCGAGTCGCGGGCCGGTTAATTTCAAATCGTTGCGCAGCACATACAGCAAGGGTGTCTCCGGTGCAGCGGAAATAACGTGCTGCGCGCCATTGACTGACAAGGTGAATTCACTAGCCATGTGAGACCGGCCTCCGTGCGGTTGCCACCAGATACCACGCCGGCCAGCTCAGCGCCCAATTCGGAATCCACTGGCCGTTGCTGCTCCACATCGGAATCGTCAACGCGGTCACGGCCGCCGCCAGAATGATGGCTGAGCTGAGCTTGATCCTGGCAATTTGCAAGCCTCTGCAAACTCCCCAGATCGCCGGCAGCAAAAAGAGTAATAGGCAAAATCGGGACAGCGACTCCACGCGAAATCTCGCCAGGCAAAACACACACGGCAACAAACCTAAAACTGCACTTACCCAAACGGTCCGCCGCGACACCGATCCAACGACGAAACCGCCAGTCCAGGACCAGCCGACCAGCAGCAATACATGGCACAACAGCAACGAAAATCCGGGACCCACGCTCAGCCCGGTTGCCTTGAAAAGAAGCGGATTGAACAACCGTTGATAACTTTGGCTGACGGAAAGCGAGAATCCCATCAGCAGCAATGTGCTGGGTAACGCCAATCCGAATGCCGCCAACCACGGCCGCCAGTTTTTCCAAAGCAGCGCCTGCCGCCGGATCACTAAGCCGAGCACGTCCAGCAGCCCCTGCCAGCCGCTCTCACCGGCTTCCGCCAAATCGCCCCGCACCGCCTCGCGTTCATCACGCTCCAGCAGTTGCGAAACAACTTCTACCAAAGTCCAGCCGAGTCCACGTAAGGAATTGGTCATGTCAGGCTCTCTGTTCCGGTCGCCCATGGTACGCCGCGGCTGACACGGGTCACCGCGTCATAGAACGCTTTCGCCGCTTGCACACCTTTGGGTGTCACGCGAACCATTCTTTTGGCGCGCCCACCGCGTTGTGGGGTGGCATCGCCCATCCAGGTCTTAAAAAGACCCTTCGTTTCCAAGCGGTCTACCGTCGTGTATAACGCGCCAATAGAACACCTTCGACCGGTCGTCGCCTCTATTTCTTCCCGGATCGCCGCGCCATAAGCTTCATCGCCAAGCCGGGCAGCCGCGGTGATTAAGAGGTATTCAAACTCGCCAATCATGATTATAATTACATTGTGGTGTAAATCATGAGCTACGTCAAGTGGCTTGTGTCAAGACCTTTCCCATTTGACGATCTTCAAGTCCAGCACTGCAATGCTGTAGAACACCGGAACCAGCAGCAACGTGATAAACGTAGCCACTGCAAGTCCGCCGATTCTGCGCATAACAAAGTGGCTTCCACAACGGGCCGCCTTCCAACGCCAACGGGAACAAAGCCAGAATAGTGGCCCCTACGGTGATCAGTACCGGCCGCAAGCGCTGAATCCCGGCATCGCGGACCGCCTGCTCTAACGGTTCTCCCTTTTCATCTCTTCAATGAAGTCGAACAGCACAATCATGTGGCGGCGTCTTGTCCAAAGCAAAGCGATATTGCGAAGTACGCGAAAATCGCTAAACGGCAAAGTCGCTCCGCGAGAATGTTACCCCCGGTTAATTTACTGGAGCGTACCAAAGCACCGGGAGAAAATGGCAAGCTAGTGAATACGTTCCGCGGACCTCCTCGAGTGAGTCATGAAAAAAATAGTCTTACCAGTAATCTTCCTGTTAGCAGCCTCAGCCCTAAGCGCGCAGGACGCTGCTGCGATCAGCCAATTCTTTGAAGGCAAGCAGGTGGTGGTGAAGATCGATATGCCCGGCAGCCAGCAGGGGATCGACATCTATCCGCAGAGGCCGAATTCGCTCGATGCGAAATCCTACGGCAGCCGCATGAAGAGCTTCCCCGTTTCTTTGCGCAACGGCGACTCCGTGGTGGTCACGACAGTCAAGGTGAAGGACAAGCTCATCGAGTTCCAGCTCGGAGGCGGCGGCTTCGGTACGTTTGGCGACAACAGCGACACCTCCGTCAACTTCATCCCGGCGAGCAAGAGCAATCGCGAAAAGGACCTGGAAGACCAGCTCAAGCACACCGACGACCGCGACGAAAGAAACCGTATCCAAAGACGGCTTGACGACCTCAGGCGGCAGCGTGAGCGTGACGACCAACGGAACCGGGCCATCGCCGAGCGCACGGCTGCCATCAAGCGCGAAAGAGTCGCTGACGAACGCGCGAAAGGCGGCTCGCGCTTCAACCTGAAATACGATGGAAAAGTTCCGACGAACCTCACTCCGCGGGACGTGATGGCAGCCTTGGCGCAGTACGTCAGTTTTTCGCCGGAGCTTCCCGGCCAACCAGTCGCGGCCCCCACAGCCACTCTTGCGCCGATGCCCGCCAACGTGTCCAATGCGCCTGGCAGTCTGCACAAAGGAATGCGCGAAGATCAGGTGAGAGCGATCCTTGGCGCCCCAACCAGCGTTTCAGACGCCAATCGCGACGGCCTCCAGGTACACTCGGAAACATTCGTTCAGGGAAACTCCACCACCCATACCCAGTTCGTCAACGGAGTCCTTGTCGGGTATTCCATCGATGTGCGCTAAATAACTCGCCTGGCTATCGAAGTCTCAAAATCATGTGTTCTTCATCCACATATGCCGAGCCCACTTTTAGCGCCCTCGGTTCGATTCCGTAAGTTTCAAATCCGAAGTGGCGGTATAGTTGCCGGGCTGCTTTCTGCTGCGTTGCCGCGGCAAGCAGAATCTGCTCTACCGAAGTGTCTTCCCTCGCCTTACTGAGAAGCGTCGCGATCAATGCTCGTGCAACGCCTTTGCGCCGTTGGGCCGGAGTCACATAGACTCCGTAAATATGTCCTTTATGCCGTTCCTTGAGTCCAGCTTCGCGCGCGAAGGTTGCTATCCCGACGAGCTTGCCGCCGTCAAACGCTCCCAGGCTGAAATTATCCGGCGACCGATTACGGAAGCGCTCCGCTATAGCTGCAACAGTGGTCACCAGGTGTTCTTCAAAGGCTTTTCCAAACGCAAGCGGCTCGGTCCGAAGCGCCTCCATCTTTAAATTCCACCACTCCGCCGCGTCTTCCTCGCCCAGTAACCTGATCGCCATCCATCTAATGTCCAGCCGTTAAAGTGTGACCCTATATGCGCTACTCAACGAATCGAGTTCTAGTAAGCTGTCCCAGCGATTTTGTTAGGGCGAATTCTGCGGGCGGGATCGGTATAGGACCAGCGGAACGGTTGGGCGGACTTAGAATAGGCGCGGATGTATTTCCGCAATTTGTTGCCGAGATCGGCGACGGAAGTAAAGACGCCGCGCCGGATGACATCACGCTGGATCTTGGCGAACCACAATTCCACTTGATTAAGCCAGGACGAGTAGGTGGGCGTGAAGTGAAACCGTACTTGCGGATGCTGGGCGAGAAACTGCGAGACTTCTTTGGTCTTGTGCGCAGAAAGGTTGTCGAGCACGACGTGCATCTCCTTGGCCCACGGTGTGCGGGCCACCAGGCCCTCCAGAAACAGGACGAAATCCTGAGTGGTGTGGCGCGTGGCAGTCATGCCATGCACTTCGCCAGTCTTGATATCCAGGGCCGCGTACAGCGAAAGCGTTCCATGGCGATAATACTCGAAACCATGCCGCTCGGCCCGGCCCGGCGACAGCGGCAACACTGGGTCGAGCCGGTCCAGAGCCTGAATCGCCGTCTTCTCATCCACGCAGAATACGGCTGCGTGCTGTGGTGGATTCATGTACAGGGCGATGATGTCGGCCGCCTTTTCCTCAAACCGTGGGTCGTTGGAAGCCATGTAGCGATCTAGTCGATGCGGCTTCAGGCGGGCTTGCGCCCACACTCGCTGCACCGTGGACTTACTGAGGCCCAGCACTTTCGCCAATTTGCGGCATGACCAGTGTGTCGAACCGTCCGCGGGTTTCTGCTGCGTCTTGCGCGCAATTCGGGCTTGCACTTTGGCATCAGCAACGCGCGGCTGACTGCCCTTATGGCGCGGATCGAGTCCCGCCATGCCGGCTTCTTCAAACCTCCGCTTCCAGCGAGAGATCGTCGGAGCGGTCGTTTGCAGCGTTGTCTTGATCTGGCTGTAGGTTTGTCCATCCGCCAGCGCAAGAATTAGGCGTGCTCGGAAAACCTCACCAGCGGGCAATGTCCGCGAATTGCCCCATATGCGCAATTCGCTTCGCTGTTCATCGGTCAACCTCAGCACAAACTGTTTCCGTCTCATAACTGTCTGACGGTTCTGCCCCCATAATGTTATCGCTGGGACAGCTTACTAGCTATCGACTTCGCTCAACTCTGCATTCGAGCATGGGTTGTAATTCCGATTTGCTCAGCACGATGGCAATTCATCCTGGGCTGCGCATCACCCGTGCCGCAAGGAGACTACTGGATTGACTCGAGTAGCGCGCCTGGCGGGCACTAAACAGGCCACGATCCCGACCGCGGCGATGATCAGAATGACACTGACCATCGTCACCGGGTCGTACGTTTGCACACCCCACAATTGGCTGGCAATCAAGCGATTCAAGAAGAGACTCGCAACCAATCCCACGGTCACCCCGATCGAAATGAGGACGCCTCCCAGACGCAACACCATCAAAAAGACGCTGCGTTCCTCCGCCCCAAGAGCCATCCGGATTCCAATCTCATGCGTCTGTTGCGAGACAGTGTAGGCCAACACGCTGTAGGCGCCAATTGCCACAAGGATCAACCCGATCACGGCGAAGATGCCTAAAATCGTCAACGTAAACTGCGGACCCGAATAAGAAAACGATTGCAGATAGCCTTTTAGTGTTCCTGTCAGAGTCAGCGCCACGCCACGGTCTAATGCCCAGATTTCGCGGCGGACCGCATTTTGCAGGGCTAGCGGCTCGAAGGCTGTCCGGATGAGAATGCCTCGCTCGTAAAAGCCGGTGACAGTGTAGGGAATGAAGACCTCCGGCAGCACCGGTTCCTGAATACCTTGGTTCTTCGCATCACTAATAACGCCGACAATAGTAAACGACGGGTCCGCCACCGGGTCGGGAATTTTGCCGAGGTCCTTGAGCGTAAGCTGGCGGCCGATGGGATCGTCTTTGCCAAAGAATTTTTGCGCGAGTGTCTGGTTCACGACCGCCACGTGACGCCGATCGGAAACTTCTTGTTCGCTGAGTACGCGGCCACGGATCAGTTTCAGGCCAATCGTCGGAAAATAACCGGAACTGCATAGCTGATAGATGGCGCGCCATTTCTCCGAGTGAACTTTTCCGGGCACGTCCGCTTCACTGCCGATGCCGCCGTAGGGCGGTAGGGTACTTGTTTCGGTGGCTGCAACGACTCCCGGCAAAGCCTTTATACGCTGCAATAGCTGGTCGTAAAAGTGCTGGATCTGGGCGGCAGTTTTGTAGCGCGCTTTCGGGAGTGGCAAGCGAATGACCAGAATGTTGTCGGGATTCAGACCCAGATCGACCGTTTGGAGAGCCACCATCGTGCGCATAAGGAGGCCAGCGCCCGCGAGTAGGATGAGTGATAACGCGATTTCGCCGATGACTAGCAATTTGCGCAAACCACCATGCCGGAAGCCACCGCTGACACCCTTTCCGGAGTCCTTCAAAGGCTCGGCCAGATGCTTGCGAGAGGCGTGCAGGGCCGGGACCAATCCGGCAACGAATGTGGTGCATGCGGCGATACCTATGCTGAAGAGCAGAACCCGCCAGTTGAGGCTGATCACGGCTTCCGACGGTATTGTGTTGTCCGGAATCGCCAGAACAAGCGCCTTCACGCCGCCATAAGCAAGCAAACACCCGAGCGCCAGGCCTCCGCTGGTTAGCAGCGCACTTTCCACCAGCATCTGCCGCGCGATACGCCAGCGGCTGGCGCCTAGCGCTGAACGGACGGCAATTTCTTTTTCGCGCGACGTGGCGCGAGCCAGCAACATATTTGCCACATTGGTGCAGCCGATGAACAGGAGCAATCCCACCGCGGCGAGCAGTGTCAATAGCGTGTTGCGAAAGCGGCCCACCACCATGTCGGTAAGGTTCTCAGCGTGGATATTGAATTTCTCCGGATAGCGATCCGGATAGATTTTGGCCAAGCGCCGGGTTACGATTTCAAAATCATTCTCCACGTCACGCAGGGTCGCGCCTGGCTTGCGGCGCCCTTGCAGAAAGAAGTAAGCGCGGTCGGAATCCGGCGCGCCGGGATCGGGCTCGCGCGGATACCAGATGTCGCCGCCAAAATACGTGAATCGCGCGGGCATGATGCCAACTAAGGTGCGCGATTCATTGTTGAGCAAAAAGCTCTTCCCCAAAACTTGCGGATCGCCGTTGCAATATTTGAGCCACATCTTATAGCTCATAACAAAAACGGGAGCAGCTCCAGGCTTGCCATCTTCCGGATGGATGCGGCGCCCGCGGAGCGGCTGAATGCCGAGGAAATCGAAGGTGTTAGCAGTAACTCCGATACCTTGGAGGCGTTCCGTTCCCTCTTTTGTGGTGTAGAGAACGTCCCCTTGAGAGATGCCGACCATCTCTTCGAGAGAATGCGTTTGACGGCGTATTTCCAGGAATTCCGGAGTAGTGTATGCACCTCGGCCGCCGGGCTGGCTGCGCTGCAAGTCGTGGACCTGTACCGAAACAATGCGTTCGGCCGCGCGGTAAGGGAACGGTTCAAAGAGTACGTTCTCCACTACGCTAAAGATGGCCGTTGCCGAGCCGATTCCCAGGCCCAAAGCGGCGATGGCCATCACGACAAATCCAGGCTGTTTGCGGAACCCTCGCAGGCAATAGCGAATATCCTGACCGACGCTGGTCATGTTGGGATCAGACGAGATCGCCTGCCTCGAAGTTCCCGACAAAAAGTATGAAGATGATCGAAATACGCGATCATCTTCACTTAAAGACGCTGGGGCTGACCGCCGAATCGCTTTACCGCAAACCCTACCTCACGGGATCTGATCGGGATGAATGGAATTGGCCATTCCACTACGGCGGCTTTCCATTTTATTTGGCTTGTGGTGCCCTCTCAGGCAATGTTCTTTGCCATCGGCGCATTATTTTGGCGAATTCGACCGCTTCCAAATCATTCTGTAAAGCAACAGGAGCAACATCGCGCCGAGGATAGACATAATGAATCCCGCCGTTGCACCCTCTCGATAGAACCCGAGCATCCTGCCCAGAAAGGTAGCCAAGAACGATCCAGCGACGCCCAAAAGTATCGTAATGATAAATCCGCCCGGATCCTTTCCAGGCATGAAAAGTTTTGCGAGGGCTCCGACGATCAAGCCAATGAAGAGTGTCCAAAGAATTTGCATAGTCTGTTCCTTCGTTTGCGCGTTTTTAACTATACATCGGCGCTACTTCGCAGCAGCAAGAATGCCACGTATTCGCCGGAGCGAAGGTTGAACCATCCAGTTGATGGCTATAACAGAGCCGTCCCTGAAAGGGCCGCTTCCACGCAAACAAATCGAGCTCCGATTTGGTTTGTTTTCCGTTGTCCAATAACCCCATATAACCGGTGGAACTCAGAAATACTTTCGTGCAGCATATTAGCCGTTGAACCCTAGTTGTGATATAGTCGGCAGCGATTTTGAAGCAACGTGGCAAGCCACGGCTTGGGATTAGACACTGCCATAAGAGTGCAAGCCGGTAAAGCCAGCCGGAGGTCGAAGCATGAAACGATTTATGATCCTTTGTGGAGTCGGCTTGGCGCTGACCGCGGGCAATCTTTTCGCGCAGGCGCTCGGCAACGTCGTTGGAACCGTCACTGACCCCGGCGGCGCCTCTGTACCGGGCGCGACCGTTGTCATCACCAACGAAGGAACGCGATTCTCTCGCACTGCCACCACCAACGATAGCGGCCAGTTCGTCGCGGACTCATTTCCCACGGGGAATATCGCGGTCACCGTCGAACACGCCGGTTTTGAGAAGTTGGTTCGCTCGGGTTTAGAATTGACGGCCGCCGACACCATCACTGTCAACGTGCAACTGGCCGTAGGCAACGTCCAACAGAGCGTGGAAGTAAGAGCCGAAGCTTCCTTGGTGCAGTCCCAAACCGCTACCGTTTCCTCGCTCATCAACAGTACCCAAACGTTGGAGATGCCGCTGAACGAACGCTCCTTCACCAACCTCCTTCAGTTGACAGCCGGCGCCTCACCTTCCACTCCGGGCATGGCGGCAAGCCTCACTGGCTATACCATGCGCGCCAATAACGCCATCAGTCTCAATGGTGCGACTGCGAACAACAACGCCTATCTGATTGACGGGCTCTATGACCGTCAATTGTGGATCAGCACGCTGGTGATGAATCCTCCGGTTGAGGCCATTCAGGAAACTCGCATCCTGGCAAGTGATTATTCGGCGCAATATGGCAATTCGGCGGGAGGCGTGACCATCGTGTTGACAAAGTCCGGCACCAACGAACTGCACGGCAGCGCCTTCGAATACCTGCGCAATAGCGCGCTTGACGCCAACACGTTCTTCAGCAACCAGGCCGGTAAGCCAAAAGCACCCTATCGCCGCAATGAATACGGCTTTACGGTGGGCGGCCCGATTCGCAAGGACCAGACATTCATCTTCGCCGACTACCAAGGCACCCGCATCGTCCAGCCGGCCACGCAAGTGGATACGATTCCCACACTAGCGCAGCAGCAAATGGTGCAGACCGGTAACTTCAGTCAGTTCCCCACCACTCTTTACAACCCGTATAACACAACCACAAACGCCAGCGGAGCTACGGTGCGCGTTCCCTTCGCCGGCAATATCATTCCAAAACAGCTGCTAGACCCAGCGGCCGACAAGATCATCGGACTGCTTCCCGCGCCCACCTCGCCATCGGCCACCAATAACTTCGTTTTCAATCCGGCCGGCTCACAGCGCGATGACCAATTTGATATCAGGATTGATCAAAATATCGGAAAGGCTGACCGGCTGTTTTTTAAGTACAGCTACGACAACGCGCTTGGTTACGCAAGCGGCGTGCTGCCGGTTGGTCCAAATACCGGCGGCGCTGATGTCGGACAATACCTGCAAACGGGCGGCAGCGGCGGCCCCAGCAACACAGCGCCGTGGTCAGTGACTGCAAACTTCACCAAGGTGGTCAACGCCAGCATGGTGAATGAGCTGCATTTTGGAATCCTGCGCGACTGGTTGGAAATCTACAACAGCGATAGCACTCACTTTACCGCCACCAGCCTGGGCATTCCCAATATCAACATCAGCAAGGACAACCTTGGGTTGCCCTATTTGCCAATCAGTGGATATACGGCCATCGGGGACAGCAACTCCTATCCCGAATTCACGCACTCTGTCTCTATCCCGTTCGAAGATATTTTCTCCGTGGTGAAGGGCAGCCACACTCTGAAATTTGGAGGCGGCTATACACGCCACCGTTTCAACGGTCATACCTCAACTGCTCCCCGCGGACAGTACAGTTTTGGCGGGCAGTTCACCCGGCAGATCGGGAGTACTTCGGGGGCCAATGCTCTGGCTGATTTCGCCCTGGGCGCCAGCACAGTCATCTTGCGCAGCGAGCAGTTTGGTACTTTTGGCCTCCGGGTGTGGGAGGGGTCCACATTCGCTGAAGACTCGTGGCGCGTGAACAGCCGGCTGACCATCAACTACGGGCTGCGGTGGGAGCTGCAAGCGCCGCCCTATGAGGTGAATAACCGCTGGGCCAACATCAGCGTAGCCACGGGACAGTTCGCCGTCGCGGGCACCCCCACTCAGAATCTGAACGGCGCGTGCGGGCGTTCGCTGGTGTGTCTTGACAAAGGAGATTTCGCTCCCCGTGTCGGCATCGCGCAACAACTCACCAAGGATGGAAAGACGATCTTCCGTGCAGGTTTCGGGATGTCGTACTTCGAAGGCTTCAATGGCGGCCGGATGATGAACTCTAATCCCCCCATGAACGTGATTCAGACATTCACCACTGATCAGAACTCCGCTCCCACCATCCTGCTTTCACAGGGCCTCCCGCTTCCAGTGCTCCCTAACTTGAGTGATCCCAAACAGTTGACTGGCTTGTATTACAACTATTCGACACACATGAAGCTAAATAAGTCATTGCAATTTAGCGCCGGGATCCAGCGTGAATTGTTTTCCAATGTGCTGCTCGACGTCGGCTATGTGCGCACGCTCACTGAGGATATGACGAATTCAGTGGTGGGCAATCAAGCATTACCTGGGCCCGGCCCGCTACCGCCCCGGCGTCCGCTTTATACAGTAAATCCTGTTTTAGGCGACATTGATCTCCGGACCAATTGGGGCATGGCGAAATACAACGCTTTGCAGGTGAAGGCCACCAAACGCTATAGCTTCGGCTTGACGGGGGCTCTGGCGTGGACTTGGTCTCACAACATGGGCCAGACCAACGGACCCGCCAGTTCCACGCGTCCCCAGAATAGTTTGTGTTACGCGTGCGAGTGGGGCAATCTGCCGGAAGACCGGCGTCACATGGTCGTCATCAACCACGTTTATGAATTGCCTTTCGGTCCCGGCCGCCGATTCCTGAATCAGGGCCTGACGTCTCAGATCGTAGGTAACTGGCAACTCACAGGTATCTGGACCGTATACACGGGTACGCATTTCGGACCCTCCGAGGCCACTTCTGTCTCCAACACCCTGACCGGGGCTGGCGTGAACGTGTCACCTACAGAGCGGCCGAATCTGAACGGAACCCCGAATCTACCCGCGGACCAACGCAGCATTACTCATTGGTTCAACACCGCTGCGTTCTCTATTCCGGCGCAATACACGTGGGGCACCGCCGGCACCGGAATTCTTGTGGGGCCCGGCTACTTCACCTTCGATATGGGCATACACCGCACGTTTCCCATCAAGGAGCGCTATAAGCTGACCTTCCGGGCGGAGATGTTCAACACTTTTAACCACACGAATTTCAATAATCCGAACGCCGTTATCGGCTCCACAAGTGCCGGCGTAATCAGCGCTACCTACCCAGCGAGAATCATGCAGCTGGCACTGAAGGCGACCTTCTGAATACGCCAATCCGGCACGAATCCTTAACCGTGTGTGTAGAGACCAGGTCCTGGCTGACCACCCTACCTAGTTGCGCAGCGTTTACCGATTTTGCACACTGTGACCGAAGACAGCGATACCGGACAGCGCCATCCAAATCACAACGCGCGAACTAACAGTGGATACCAGTTCATTTCGGCAACAGAAGTCGAGTCTTACCGTCCGCATTCTCATAGCGCAGCTCCCAGGCGGCGTCTTTTGCTTTGTGTGAGGGTTTCGGGAAATACAAATAGCCGGCAACAGCGTGAACGGTTTTTCCATCCGGCAGTGATTTCTCCCAAAGATCTTGCGAGACGGCGTTGGCGTTTTGTACCGGGGAGGTTTGGGGAATCGGCGGAATTGAATCGCAATCGTAACCTCGGCAAGATTGGGGTGCCGGACCACCTATGCCCACGCCCGCGTCGGTTTGAGTGACGGTCCCACTCGTTCTGCGCCCTGTGACAGGGTCTGGGTAAGACACGCGGCCGACAGAAACGCCCGTAGAAGTATTGATGTCATGCGGGCTACGAACCGTTGGCGGCGTCGTGCGGTCGGCTAAGACTTCTGCGATAGTATCTGAGGAAACCGGCCGCAACGCCGAGGATTTCTCGCCGTGAGAGAGGGTGAAATCCGACGGATAGAGATCAATATCCTTGCCGCCAGCCGGAAAAACACCGACTTCGACGACGATGTAACCGGCGTGATTCAGATCTAATTTGAACATTTTCTTCGCCTGGTCAGGTGGGATGATAACTGCGCCGATCGAAAAATCCGCCTGATCTTGGTGTGCTGGGTAGCTGTTGGCATCGGCTCTGGGCCGGATGCCCGGCGAAGCCGCCGTAAGTGCTACGAGCGGAAGAAAAAGAGACAGAACGGCCTTTTTCATTGTGCCTATCCCCCCTGGGTATTGTACGCCGTACTCTTAGCAAGCGTTTCCTTTTTGTTGTGCCAACTTGGACCTTGCTGTTTGTGGGCTCCCTGAATTCTTCGTGGATGTTGAAAACGCCACATGAGGTGACGTTTCCAGATGGCGCATATTTACCGAAAGGCTCGGAATGGCGGAAAGGCGTTACCCGGCGCGGGTCCGGCACATTGAAAAGATCTCAGCCACATCACACACAATTCGCTTGATTTGTTGGGAAACACTGCGCACAATGAGCTCGATGACATGCCGAAGCCAGTTCGCGCCATCGGTTCGGAGCGGGCAGACATTGACGGGTTTAAGCGCGTCATCCAGTCGGAAATAAAAGAAGTAAGGACATTAAACAAACTGATAAAGGAGGTGCTGGCGATGAAGGGCAAAAGGATGCTGACGATTCCGATTATTATTGGAGTGCTCGCCTTCGTGGGCGGCTGGACCATTTCCGCGCAGGACAAGTACACCCTGAAAGTGCCGAATGGGCTCTCGTTCTCTGAGTTCAGAGGATACGAGGCCTGGCAGGTTGTCTCCATCAGTCAAGACGGAAACCTTGTTGCTGCGATCCTCGCTAATCCTGTGATGATCAAGGCCTACTTGGCCGGCGTTCCCGGCAACGGCAAGCCTTTCCCCGACGGCGCCAAGATGGCGAAGATCCATTGGAACCCGAAAAAAATGGAGACGTTCCCCGCAGCGACCGTACCAGGTACCCAGCATGACGTCGACTTCATGGTGAAGGACAGCAAGAGGTTCGCCGACAGCGGTGGATGGGGATACGCCGTGTTCGACTATGACGCTACATCCGATAAGTTCACGCCCGGCACCTTGGCTGGCAAGCCGCCGCAGGGGAACGACGCCAAGTGCGGGTTCACGTGCCACACGAGCGTGAAGACAAGAGATTACGTTTTCACGAATTACGGGCACAGGTGAAGCGGTATGAGCAGCACACCGGAGGAATCTTCGGAGATGTCGATTCTATTGATGCGGTCATAGGCAGCCTCAGACAGTAGCACTGCTAATTCTCGGTCGGCCTTTCCACGTGCTCGATCACGAACGACTCAACCGGCGCGCGTTGCGATTCCAGCTTGAGACCGAGGCGCTGGAGGATCGTGACCAGGGTTGGACGGCTTAGGTCGGCGGAAGCCGATTCCTCTGCACTGGGTCCTCCGCCCGGCAGCGGCACTCTTGAGCGAAGCGGTGCCCATCCTTCGGTCTGGATATTGAAGAGCCCCCGTAACCCGGTCCTATCAATCACCGGACGATCAGTCGAGTCCGAGACAGACAGCGCGAGATCCGGCATATCCACGGCTGACCCGTGAAGGCCTCGTCCTTCACCGCCGATTATCAGATGACACGCGGTAGTTTCATTGTTGCTATCCAGAGCGCAACTGTTCTCGTCGGTACTCGCTTTTTGAAGTCTCGGTCCGTTCTTTGCGACAAGCAGGGCGTACACCGGCCGCTCCTTCATTTCACGTCGAATCGCAAACTTGAAACGATCGGCCAGGAGCGTCTGAAGCATCAGCCGCATTTTTTCATCGCGAATTTTCGCTGAAGATCCGGCCGGAATCGCACCTTGTTCGGCTGTCGCCTCGATGTCGTATTTTTCAGAATGGATCCAGTCCGGGCCTCCCGAGAGCCGATCAGTCGGGCCCGGCACGTTATAAGCAATCCTGATGATCGCGTCCAATGGCAGATTCACGGCGATGAACCTTCCGCTAGGCATAAATTGGAGTCTCTTGGACGCACGACGCGAGTCTTGAGATTTGTTCGGTTTTACAGAAGCCACTTCGAAGGCCAGAGGTGTTGCGGGTTGCCGCGGGGATTCGAGTGCCGCTTGCCCCGAAAACGCGTTCAGAGCGCCAAATAGCAGCGGTCCGGTGACAGCCGTCGTAGCGGCAATGGCCAGCAACAATTTCTGGCCGAAGATAAACTCGCGCCTGGCCTGAGTTGCCATGATTGCTTCGATGCGTTTTTTTATATCCGAGCCGGTTACGCCGGACACGCAGGCCAACGGCAATTCCACATAGAACTGACACGTCCTGAGGATGGTCTCGGCGTAGACCTGCGGCTCGCTTCCCAGGCGGAGCACTTCTTCATCGCAGCCGTGCTCGCGTTCTTCCAGCAGTCGCGCGCCGATCCACCAGACCAAAGGATGGAACCAGAAAATCGCCTCCACAAGCATGTGACACGCCGCGGTTAAATTGTCGCGTCTCTTGACGTGGCACAACTCGTGCGCAAGCACTGCGTCCAACTGTTGTCGCGTTAAGCGCTCCACAATACCTGTGGGAAGCAGGATGATGGAACGGAAGAGCCCGACTACTCCTGGCTCCAGTAGTCCTGGCGAAGAACGGATTTCGACCGGGCCGAACAGCTTTATCGGAAGGTTCAGCGGCTTACTGGATCGGACAGCAGCACGGATGCGAAACCAACCTCGTACTCGCATTACCGCGATTAACCCAAATCCGCACGCCCATATAATGACCGCCGCGCCAGCCCAATGAATGTCGCCTCGCGCTGGCGGTGAAGACGATGAAGTGTCGGGAAATGCCTGGCTCATTTGCGCGATCGTGAGTGATACAGCCTGCACCTGCACCGCAATCGTTTTCGCTGCTGAAACAGAATGCAAATGCCGGCCGAGGTCCATTAGCAGGGAGAACGGGAGCAGGAACTTGAATGACGCGCAAAACCATAACCAATAGCGGACCGTGGCAGGATGTTTGCGGAACGCGAGAGTCAAGAGGGCAACCGCTGCTGCAAACAAGGTCGATTGCCACAGATGGTTTGTCAATTCAGCAATCATCTCGACCCGCCTTTCTCTTCTGTTTTTCGTTCTGCCTCGATCCTTTTGAGCGTCTTCTCCAGCTCCCGAACATCGTCGAGTGTAAGTTTCCCCGCTTCGGCGAGTTGTGCCATCATGGGCTGGGCTCGCCCCCCGAAAAAGCTCAGAATTTCGTCAAGTAATTTGTGCCGTGTCAAATTACGTGACAGGATCGGCTCAAAAATATCAGCATTGCTGATCTTTCGGACCCGTCGCACCGCTTTCTTTCCTTCCAGCCGGTACACCGTTGTCTGAATGGTTGTGTAGGCCGGCCTAGGCTCTGGAAAAGTCTCCTGAATCTCTCGAATAGACGCTTTTCCGTGAGCCCAGAGGGCTTCCAAAATTTGAAGTTCAAGCCTGGTGAGCTTCGGTTGAGCCATGTTGTCCACCTACCGATTGTTTGATTCTACTATGCGGTAGTAGAGGAATCAAGAAAAATCTTCGTTGGGACCTGGTTTGGCGCCAAGCCCCATCCCTCGCCTGAGGCTTCGAAATTGAACGCGCCAGTGTTCCCTGTGTTCGAGCGCAATGCTCTGCCAAACTGCTATCTAAATACCAGATCGCCCGCTCCAATCTGACCGTCTGTTTGTAGTGTCGTTGCGGGCTTTTCGGTCGCGCCTTTCTATCTCAGCAACGGTTAGTACCGCTGTGAAAAATAGGATCACGTCGAACACTTTTAGGCTTGAACCATTTGTCTTTCCGCCAGACCCTCAGACCGGCGCCATCAAATTTGATATGTTTTCCGGTCTTCGGACACTACCAATCGGAGAGACTTTTCAAATGAATTTATCAAGACAGCATTTACCGTATTCACTGCCTACACCTGACGCTCCAATGCACCAACGAAGCACTCTTATTGAGCTTCTCGTGCTTATTTCGATTATCGGCGTACTTGTCTGTGATAAGCAGTAGCCGCCACAGGCGCCGCCGGTACGGGAGGCTGGCGCTCAAAGCCTCCTATACGGATTTCCGTGGCGCAAGGCCCGAGGCACCTTCCGGTATCACGGCCGTCGCGTTGTTAAACCATTTACTTTCCGACATTCCCCTTGACAAATGAGTGACGCGAACTGTTTCTTCGTGGCCCGCCATCCGGCCGCGAACAGTTAAGAATTGCCAACAGCCATCTTCGATGAGTAGAATCTCTTTCACTTCGCATCAGCGAAGAGTCGGCTGCGGGTGAAAATTACCGGTGCGGCAGCTAACGGCAGGAAGGAAAAGCCGAGCAGCAACTCTGAGGAGGGATGTTCACGAGTGGGCACACTTCCCAGAAAACCCGGAATGAACTTTGGTGCGGCGTTGAACGCGGAATGCATCAGGATAGCAACCACGACTGCCTCGCCTGAGGCATTGAAAGCGAACGCCATTACCGTGGAGAGGCCAACCACAATAATCAGTCGGACGGCTCGCCAGTTACCGGCCTGCACGCGATGACTAATGAAGCAAGCGAGAAGAGGTCCCAGCGTCCCAATACAGGCGGAGACTGGAAGAGATACGGCATGCTTATGCAGCTTCAGGCCAGCAGGGCCCAATACCAATGGCGTCCAGGCAAACCACGCGAATCCACATGCAATTCCGTAAAAAAGCGCAACAGTCTTCAGAATTTGCTTTGTATCCTTTTGATCCCGAATTCCAGAAGCCAATGGCGGCGTGCCTAGTGCATTAAGCAACCGTTCGCCACCTTCAGCTTTGCGCCCTGCAAAAATCTCAGCACTCATGTGTTCTATCCTTTAGCACGACGGTTGCGCTCGGAAAACAGGCTTTCTGGAAAAGTATCACCCCACTGCTTGTGGCACTTGTAGGGCCACGCACGGACCGCGGCCGACGCCCGCAGCCGCCTATCCCCATTCGCTATTTCATCTCGTTCAACCGCTCCGGCATGTCGGCCAGCACGTAACTCAACACCGCTAACGACGCCACATTCAACTGAAATTCACGCGGAACCAATTTGTCAAAGCTGTCCGCATCTGTGTGGTGCCAATCAAAATAATGCGTGCCCACCGTGCGCACCCCGAAACCGGGCACGCCGGTAGCCAGCAACGGTTCAATGTCCGAACCTCCGCCGCCCGGACTGATGCTGCCGCCTTCAATCGATTCCAGCAGTTTGCCAATCTCCACCGCGCGCGCATAAGCCGCTTCGGAAACTTGCGCGGCCGGAGTCTCTTCGGAAGCCGCTCCATGAACTCTCCGCCTGCGGCCTTCGCCGCCTCCGCCGAATCCGAAGCCAACCGGTTTTTCCGCGCCGCCGTCCATCTCAATCGCGGCCACGTGATTCTCTACATCCTTCCCCAGCATCTGGCGATAAGCCCGGCCGCCCGCGCCGCCGTTTTCTTCGTTCACCCAAAAAACCACCCGTATCGTCCGCTTCGGTTTCAGCCCGAGTTTCTGAATCAACGCCACTGCCTCAAACGTCGCCATAATGCCGCTGCCGTCGTCGTTCGCGCCCTGCCCGATATCCCAGGAATCAATATGCCCGCCCAGCACCACCACTTCATTCGGCTTTTCGCTTCCGCGAATTTCGCCCATCACATTATGTGACGCGGCGTTCGGCTCCTGGTGCGCTTCCATCGCCAATTTCACCCGTACAGCAACGCCGTTTTTTACCAGGCGTTGAATCATGGCCGCATCTTCCACGCTCAAAGCCGCCGCCGGAATCTTGGGAAGCCCATCCATATAGTTCAGTGATCCGGTATGCGGCGTTTGCAGGCTGACGCCCGTCATGGAACGCACCAGCACCCCAATCGCGCCGAGTCGAGCCGCCTCCGAAGGGCCGGAGCTCCGGTACATCACCGTTTGTCCATAACCCTGCCAATCTGGGTTAAACAGAACAATCTTGCCCGCCACTTTGCCGCGCCCTAGCGCCGTCAGTTCGTCAAACGTGTTCACCACCACCACCTCGCCCGTAATGCCGCCGGCCGGTGTTCCCACGCTCATGCCCAGTCCGATCATGGTCAACGGCTTCACCACCGGCGTTAGCATCGTCGCCGACTCTTTGCCGCGCACCCAATGCGGTACGCTTACCGGCGGCGTCTGCACATTTTCGAGTCCAGCCTTCTTCATCTCCGCAGCCGCCCATTCAATCGCGCGGCTCAGTGACGCTGACCCGCTGAGGCGGTTGCCGATCCGGTCGCACAAATACTCCAAACGTTGCATCGCCTCGGTGTCGCTCAGCGCCGCCGCGATCAGCTTTTCTGACGTCGCGCCGTATTGTTGGGAGATATTGACCGGCTCGGCGGCAAACAGCATGCTTCCACTCAAAAGCACGCACAGGGGCAATCTCATCATGCGATTACTCTAGCAATCCGCGTTACGATGTGAATGCGTAATGGCCAAAAGCTTTAAGCATCTATCGGAACGCGAAATTTTAGCGCTGGCGATCTCGCTCGAAGAGGAAGACGGCCGCATTATGGGCGATTTTGCCCAAGCACTGCGGGAGACTTATCCCGCAACGGCAAAGCTGCTCGAAGAAATGCGCGAAGAAGAATCCGAGCATCGCGCCAGCCTCATTGCCCTGTATCAGTCGCGTTTTGGCGACCATATCCCGCTCCTCCGCCGCACTGATGTGAAGGGCTTTGTCTCCAGGCCGCCTGTCTGGCTCGCCGCCAACATCGGTCCCAAGGCCGTCCGCAAAACCGTCGAGGACATGGAGGCCGAAACCCGCCAGTTCTATTCGATGGCGATGCGCCAAACCACGCACGCGCCTACCCGCAAGCTATTAGGCGATCTCGCGGAAGCCGAAGCCAGGCATTCAGCCGCCGCGGAGTTGCTGGAGAAGGAGCAACTCACTCCCGCCGTTCGCGTGGAAGAAGACGAAGCGTTCCGGCGCATGTTCCTGCTTCAGTATGTCCAGCCCGGCTTGGTTGGTTTGATGGATGGCTCCGTTTCCACCTTGGCGCCTCTGTTCGCGGCCGCTTTCGCCACGCACAAAAGCTGGGATGCTTTCCTGGTGGGCTTGGCCGCGTCCGTGGGCGCCGGTATTTCCATGGCCTTCGCCGAGGCTCTTTCAGACGATGGCATGTTAACCGGGCGCGGCAGTCCATGGATTCGCGGGGCGGTCACCGGCATCATGACCACCGCCGGCGGAATTGGCCACACGTTGCCATTTTTGATCGCCGATTTCCGCGTTGCCACTACCATCGCATTCGTCGTGGTCATGATTGAACTGGGCGTCATCAGTTGGATTCGCCAGCATTACATGAAAACGCCGCTCCTGCGCGCCGCCCTCCAGGTAGTTTTAAGTGGTTTACTGGTATTTTTATCGGGTATTTTGATCGGTAATTCTTAAAACTGTGTGACCTAGGAGTCATAATGGTGCTCTTGGGGAGAAATCAATGGCATCGTTAGGCTTGACCGAATATTCCGAAGCCAGCGCCGAAGTGCGCTCCGTTTACGACGACATTATGGCCGTCCGTAAAACAGACTCAGTCAATAACTTCTGGAAGGCGCTGGCGGCCCATCCACCCACGTTGCGCCACACCTGGGAGAGCATCAAACTGATCATGGGAGCGGGCGCTCTTGACCCCCTCACCAAGGAAATGGTTTACCTTGCGGTTAGCGCTACCAATCAGTGCGCCTATTGCATGGCATCGCATACGGCGTCGGCTCGTGCCAAAGGCATGACCAACGAAATGTTTGGCGAGCTCATGGCTGTAGTAGGCATGGCGAACGAAACAAACGCGCTGGCGGCCGCGTACCAGGTCGAAATCGACGAAAAATTCAAAGCAGTTTGAACTTCCATCATCCAGACTCAACCATGCTATTGGCCAGTGTTGTCCAGACTTCGAAGCGCATCTCGGAAACCACCAAGCGTCTGGAGAAAAGCTCTCTCTTGGCCAATCTGCTGAAACAATTACAGCCTGAAGAGGCGGCTGCGGCGGTGGGCTTTCTCTCTGGCGCCCCGCGCCAGGGCCGCATCGGAATCGGTTACGCTACCCTGCAAAATGCGGCGGCTTCAGCGGCCGAAACCGCCGCCCTTCCGCTCCTCGAAGCGGATCGCATCTTGGACCAGATCTCCACTGTGCAAGGCGCCGGTTCCGAGCAGCGCAAACGCCAATTACTGCGTGACCTGTTCAGCCGCGCAACGCATGAGGAGCAGCGTTTTCTGGTTGCGCTGCTGGGCGGCGAACTTCGGCAGGGCGCGTTGGAAGGTATCATGCTGGAGGCGCTTGCCAGCGCGTCCGGCGTCTCCGTCGGCCACATACGCAGGGCCGCCATGATGGCCGGCGACGCCAAGGCCAGCGGTTCCGTGGCCATTGCCCGCGCCGTGCTTGAAAATGGAGACGCCGGTCTCGCGCCGTTCGATATCCAGCTTTTCCGCCCCGTGCAGCCCATGCTTGCGGGAACTGCCGAAGACACTTCGGATGCCTTAGCCAGCCTGGGCGAAGCCGCGCTTGAATATAAACTCGACGGCGCGCGCATCCAGGTACACAAATCAGGCGATCAAGTCATCGTTTTCTCGCGCGGGTCGAATGACGTCACGGCCGCTGTGCCGGAAGTGGTGGAGGCCGCGCGGGTGTTGCCCGCGCAAAACCTGATTCTTGACGGTGAGGTTCTGAGCCTTGCCCCCGATGGCCGCCCCCAGCCGTTCCAGGTGTCGATGCGCCGGTTTGGCCGCAAGTTGGACATAGACCGCCTGAAGACCGAATTGCCCATGACGCCCTTCTGGTTTGACCTTCTTTATCTGGAGGGCAGTCCGCTCGTGGATCATCCGCAAGCGCAGCGATTTGCGGAACTGGCGCGGCTGACCCCGCCGGCCAACCTGATTCCAAACCTGGTGACAGGTGATTCGCAGCGCGCTGAAGACTTCCTGCATCAGGCATTGCAACGCGGGCATGAGGGCGTCATGGCGAAAGACCGGGCCTCTGGCTATGCCGCTGGCGCGCGTGGGCAAAGCTGGCTCAAAATCAAGCAGGCCCGCACGCTCGATCTGGCGATTTTGGCCGCCGAATGGGGAAGCGGACGGCGCAAGGGCTGGCTTAGCAATCTCCACCTTGGGGCGCGCGATGCGGAAAAAGGCGGCTTTGCCATGCTCGGTAAAACCTTCAAAGGCCTAACCGACGAGATGCTCGTGTGGCAAACCCAAGAGCTCATGAAGCTGGAGGTGGCGCGCGACAATTACACGGTCTACGTGCTGCCTAAGCTAGTGGTGGAAGTGGCCTTTAATGAAGTGCAGGTGAGTTCCCGTTATGTAAGCGGTTTAGCCTTGCGTTTCGCGCGCGTCAAACGCTACCGTACCGATAAAGGCGCCATGGATTGCGATACCTTTCAAACCGTCCAAAAGCTAGTGTTGTAATAACTGGCTCAGCGCTGCGTCCAGTTGTGGATAACGAAAGGTGAAACCGGCGCGCTCGGCGGCCTGCGGAATCACCCGCAAGCTATCGAACAGCACATCCGCCATCTCGCCAAACGCCAGCCTCAGCGCGAATTTCGGCACGGGAAAAATCGCCGGTCGATTCACCGCGCGCGCCAGTGCACGCGTAAATTCACTGTTAGTGACAGGGTGCGGGCTGCTGCCGTTCAGCACGCCGTTGGCATTTTCATTTTCGGCCGAGAAGCGGAAGAGCCCAATGAGATCGTCAGCATGAATCCAGGACATCCACTGCTGGCCGTCCCCGAACCGGCCGCCCAAGCCCAAGCGAAACGGCGTCAGCATTTTAGGAAGAGCGCCACCTTCCGTCCCCAGCACCGTGGCAATGCGGATGGTGACCACTCGCAACCCGGCCTCCTGGCCTTGCCGCGCTTCCCGTTCCCATTCCTGGCACAAGTCCGCAAGAAAGCCGCTGCCGGTTCCGCTGTTTTCAGTCAACACCTCGTCGCCGCGATTGCCGTAATAACCCACGGCGGACGCACAAACTAGTGTTGATGGTTTGTGCGGCAGACGCGCAATAGCCGAGACCAATTGGCGGGTGCTCTCGATGCGGCTATCGTGGATGCGCTTTTTCACATCGGCATTCCAACGCTGCGCGACCGGCTCGCCCATCAAATGCACCACCGCATCCACACGAGGCACGCTATTCATTGGCGGCTCGTCTTTGCCATTCCAAGGGTGATAGGCGGCGCGCGGGTCCAAATGTTTACTCCGTCTGCGGCCCATATAATTAACCGAATCGCCGCGCGCCAGCAGCGCATCGATCAGTTTCTTCCCAAGAAAACCCGTGGCTCCGGTGATCAGATATGTCATTTTCTTGATACGTGCAATGCGCGTTTACCGAGCCGCGACCGTACGGGAGTCGTGCCGCATGCTATGAATTGGCGGAATCAAGAACGGCAGCAACCTGTTGACGTGCAACGGAAGGATAAAGCGACAGGAATGTATCAATAGTTTCGCCGCCTTCAAGTAAATCAATCAAGCTCTGAACGGGAACCCGTGTATTGCGGAAGCAGGGCGCGCCACTCATGCGCCGGGAATCAACCCAGACCGCTTTGTCAAATTGCTCTCTCTGCAAATCCGTCATACCTGCAAACTCCTATTCCTCTATTCCTTCGGAGCAATCCCCAAAGCCTTCATCTTCCGGTACAAGTTACTGCGCTCCAAACCCAGCAACTCGGAAGCCCGCGTCACATTCCCACCCGTCTCATCCAGTTTCCGCAAAATATAATCGCGCTCGGCCGCCTCTTTCACCTCATGCAAACTACCGAAAGTCTCGCCATTCTTGCTGCTCTGTCCTCTACGCGTAGTGTCCAGCGACAAATGCCGCACTTCAATGCGCGCTTGCGGATGCAAAATCACCAAACGCTCCATCAGATTGCGCAATTCGCGCACATTACCCGGCCAAGGATACTCCTGCAACGCGTCAATCGCCTCGGCGGTAAGGGTCTTTGCTTTGCGCCCATAAGCGATGGTGTATTCACGCAGAAAATGGTTCGCCAATGCGGGCACATCTTCCGCACGGTCGCGCAGCGGCGGCACGGTAAACGGAATCACGTTGAGACGGTAGAAAAGATCCTCGCGGAAATTTCCGCGCTCAATCTCTTTTTCCAGGTTCTTATTGGTAGCGGCAATCACGCGCGCGTCCACCTGAATCGATTGCGGCGCGCCCACCGGCTCAAAGCGATGCTCGTCCAAAGCCCGCAGCAGCTTGGCCTGAGTTTTGAGGCTCATGTCGCCCACTTCATCCAGGAAAAATGTGCCGCCGTGCGCCTTCTGCAGCTTGCCAATCTTATGGTCCGCGCTGCCATCTAGATTGGTCCGGCGGTGGCCAAACAGTTCGCTCTCAATTAAATCTTCTGGAATAGCCGCGCAGTTTACCTCTACAAATGGTCCATCGGCCCGCTGGCTCGACCGGTGAATTGCACGCGCCACCAGCTCTTTCCCCGTTCCGCTCTCACCGTAGATCAGTACGCGCCCGTTCGTTCCCGCCATCAGCTTCAACTGCTGCCGCAGCGCTTTTACCGGGACGCTGTCGCCGATAATCTCAGGCCATTCCGTGTCTTCCCGCAGCCGTTGCAGTTCCAGATCCATGCGGCGCTGCTGCACGGCGTTCTTCAGAACCACGCTGACCTTTTCAATCGTTAACGGCTTTTCCACGAAATCGAATGCGCCCAGCTTGGTCGCCTTCACCGCGGTTTCAATATTGCCGTGGCCGGAGATCATGATCACGGCCGGCCGGGTATCGATAGGCAGCTCCTGAATGCGCGATAACGTCGCCAGTCCATCCATGCCGGGTAGCCATATATCCAGCAGCACTGCTTCAAACGCTTCGCGCGTCAGCGCTTCCAGGCCGTCTTCGCCGCTGTTCGCGGTAGTGCACTGGTAATTCTCGTCACTGAGCACGCCGCGCAGTGACTGCCTGATATTCACCTCATCATCGACGATGAGAACCTTCGGTCCGCTGACAGCCATCCTGTACCCAAGCTACCGTGTTTGATTTCCAACAACAGTTTCGTCGGTGGCTGCGTCCGAAATTACTGTTGTTTCGCTAATAGGCAGCACGTTGAGCGTAATCACCAGGCGCGCCCCTCGCGGTGTATTGTCCTCCACGCGCACGCGGCCCTGATGTTCCGTCACAATATGGCTGACAATGGCCAACCCCAAACCGGTGCCGCGATTCTTGGTCGAAAAATAAGGCAGAAACAGCTTTTCTTTGTCATCGCGGGAAACGCCGCAGCCAGTATCGGTGACCGATATCTCTACTTGGTCCAGCGACTTCTGCGACGTCGTAATCAGCAGCTTGCGGACCGGCGCATCCGTCATCGCCTCGGCTGCATTATCAATCAGATTGACAATCACACGCTTCATTTGCTCGCGGTCGGCCAGCACCGGCGGAATGCCCCGGTCGAGCATCACCGAAACGTCAACGCCGTTCAGCCGTCCGGCAAACACTGCCATCGCGCTCTCCACAATGTCATTTAGATCCGCAGCCACCAATTGCGCGCTGGGAAAACGCGAAAATTGCGAAAACTCGTCCACCAGTGTCTTGACGCTCTGTACTTCCTGCTGAATGGTCTGGGTGCATTCTTCCAGAATTTCGCGGCTCTCGGTTGGAAGCTGGAGGCGTAGCAAATGCCGCTCAATCCGGTCAGCGCATAACGAGATGGGCGTCAACGGATTCTTAATCTCATGCGCGATGCGCCGGGCCACTTCCTGCCAGGCGGCGGATTTTTGCGCGCGCAGCAAATCACTGGTGTCCTCCAGAATCATGACAAAGCCACGGTTTCCCTCTAGAGACGCCGCCGTCACGGCCAAGTGCATTACGGTCGAGACCCGCTGCAACTCCAATTGGCACGCGGCCGAGCCGGTCCGTTGCGCGCGTTTCAGCAGGTACCGAATTTCCGCCAAATCGTCCGCCGCGAACAGGTCTTTCAGCCGCTTTGCCGAAGTCACCGCCTCCAGCGGGAAAATGCCCGCCAGTGCCCGATTCACGCGCTCAATGCGCTCATCTGCGGAAACGGAAATGACGCCAGTAGGAATGCTCTCAAGAATGGCCTCGGTAAAGCGCCGCCGTGCTTCCAATTCGCTGGCGTTCCCCTCCAGTTCATTGGTCATTTCATTGAAGCCTCGCACCAGCGTCGCCAGTTCGTCCATCGCGCCCACCCGGATTCGATACGAAAGGTTGCCGCGCCGTACTTCTTTAGCCGCTTCAAGCAGCGCCGAGATGGGAACACTAATCAGCCGCGACAGGATCTGGGCGGACCACGCCGCAAAGAAAAGCACAAACAGCGTCAGCAGCATGATCAGCAGGAAATAGGTTTCGTGGTAGAACTTTTTGCGGCCGCTCAACTGCTTCCAGCTATCCATGTACCGTTGTATTTCTGTTTCTTTTTGCCTCGGGTCGTCGGCCATGGAGGAAACCAACCTGACCTTGCCTAATGTTTCTCTGCCGTCCATCACATTGGCTTCGGCGTTGATCGTGGTTGCGTTTGGAACCTTAAAACGCTGGAAAAGCAGCATGGGCACGCCGCGGCGCGGTGTGAGAATCAATTGTCGCGCGCCCCTGGTTTCACCAAAAAGCTTGAAAAACCCCGCGTTGATATGGCCGGTTCGAGCGGCATCCACAGTCTCCGGAAGCAGCCCGATCCAGTTTGCTTCCGCTTGCACGCGCTCTTGTGCTTCCTTGCGGTAAGACTTATCCAGATCGTCCAGGTTCATGTCAATCCCGCGCTGGGGCAAGGTGAACCATTTATCTAGAGTCCGGTTCAACACCGTATAGTTGAAGAGCGCCGAAAAGAGCGCGGGCGCCAGCGTAAGCGCCAGCGCGCCGAATAGCAGCTTTGAGCGGATACGCGAGCCTTCACGGTTCCTCTGGCGGTCCAGGTACAGCTTGACGCCTACCCGGAAGAGCATAAATGCTAGGGTGACGGCCAACAGGAAAATGACCGTATCTACCGCCCACAGCAGAATGGTCTCGCGTGGATCGGATGGGCTGAACGAAAAGCTGAAGGAGCCTTGCCACACCATGAGTGCCAACAAAGCTAGAAAGATCAGTGCGGCGGCAAAAAACGCAAGACGGCGGCTCACGATACTGTCATGGTAGCCCGGCTTGAATCGGAAACAGTCTAAATCAGGAAGAATTTGCGCCCGTAGTGGGCTTATTTGCCAATACTATTGAGGTTAAGAATGTTATCTTTGCCAGGACGGCTTTGCGTACGGAATTCATATTGCTGAATTTGCAGGGCAAGTTGCCCCTTGTTATGGCGGGTAACCCGGCCGCGCGCCACCAGGTTGAGCAAGCATTTCTCGTTCAACTGCGCGGGCCAACTAATAGAAACCTCCAACCGGGTCCCCACTGCCAGATCGTGATCGGAAGTAAAAAGCACCCCGGAACTACTGATGTTAAGCGTTTTCCCGTTGCCTGCAAGAATCTCAGCACGTTGATTTAGCGTTTTATAGCGAAGCTCCCGTTCAATAGGAAAGCGGCTTGACCGGCGCCGCTCTGTATTGCTGATCTCCGGAGTCTCTAGACGTTTGCCGAGACTCAATGAAGTTTCAGACACTTTTTACTCTCTCCGATCTTTAAAGCTTACACAATTGTTAGGCATTTGGGAGAATTAATTCTCGGGATGAGCTTCAATTCGCTTCTTTTTTAGCCATTCCAGCCGTTCGCCCAACCGCTGTTCGAATCCCCGTCCGGTTGGCTGATAGAACACCTTCCCCGAAAGAGAGCTGGGCATGCAATCCATATCGGTCACCGCATCGCTTTCTTTATGCGCATGCTTATACCCTTTGGCGTAACCCATCTCTTTCATTAATCGCGTCGGTGCATTGCGCAAATGCATCGGTACCGGTTCGGCCGCCGTTTCCTCAATAATCGCATTAACTTGATTTAAAGCCTGGTAAGCGGCATCTGATTTAGGCGCTAAAGCCAAATAAATTGCCAGTTGCGCGAGTGCCTGGTCGCCCTCCGGAATTCCCAAAAAATGAACGGTTTGCATGCAAGCGATAGCCTGTTCTACCGCGCGCGGGTCCGCCAGGCCGATGTCTTCAATCGCCATCCGCACCAGCCGCCGGGCCAGGTACATGCGATCTTCTCCCGCTTTCATCATGCGCGCCAGCCAATATAGTGCCGCATCCGGCTCGCTCGAGCGTACTGATTTATGCAGCGCCGAGATCAAATTGTAATGTTCTTCGCCGGTTTTGTCATACAGTAAAACCTTTCGCTGCAATGCATCTGCCACGGCTTGCGCGTCAATCACGCCGTTTTGGGCCAAAGTCGCGGCAATTTCAAGGGTATTCAGCGCCGACCGCGCATCTCCGCTCGAACCTACGGCGATTTCCTCTAATAACGGCTCGGAAATAGCAAGTTCCATATGCCCCAGGCCCCGCTCTGGAGTGCGCAGAGCCCTCTTGAGCAACAATATGACCTCCGGCGTCCCAAGCGCATGCAGCGAATAGACTTTGGTGCGGGACAGCAGCGCTGAGACCACCTCAAAAGATGGATTTTCCGTTGTTGCTCCGATCAAAATTACATCCCCACGCTCGACATAAGGGAGAAATGCATCTTGCTGGGCCTTATTAAATCGATGGATTTCATCGATAAATATTACAGTTTTATGTCCCATGCGGCGAGCCCGTTCGGCATCCTGCATGACAGCTTTTATTTCCTTTATCCCGCTAAGTACAGCGCTAAAAGGGATAAAATCGGAACCGCTGCCCTTGGCGATCAGCGCCGCGAGGGTCGTTTTGCCCGAGCCGGGCGGCCCCCACAAAATTAACGATGTCAGATGCCCGCGCTCCATTTGCGAGCGCAGCGGCTTGCCGGGGCCCAAAATATGTTCCTGCCCCATGTATTCGTCCAGCGTCTGTGGACGCATGCGGTCCGCCAACGGCCGGCCGGCCAGATCCGCCTCCGCCCGTTCCGGAAATGGAGAAGCGTCAAACAGGCTCATGCGGTGCTTCCCCGCTGCCGCGCCGCCTCAAAAAGCGCCAGCGAACAGGCGACTGCCGCATTTAAGGATTCCACCCGCCTCGTGGGAATAGAGACGCCTGTGGCCCTAGCCAATAATTCAGGCGATACCCCGCTACCCTCGCTCCCCACTATCAAGGCGAACGGAGAGCGCAAATCGGCTTGGCCCAACGATACCTCGCCAAGTGCGGTTAATGCATACAGCCTCATGCCGATATCTTCAATCCTCCCCGCAAACTCTTTCCGTTCCACGCCCGCCGCGACCGGAAGCCGGAATAGCGAACCGGCTGTGGCGCGTAAGAATTTTCCATTGGCCATGCGTACGCTGCCCTCCAACAGAATCACCCCCGTCGCGCCAAATGCTTCGGCTGACCGGATAATAGTCCCCGCGTTTCCCGGATCCTGGATGCCATCCAGGACGACGGTAATTTCACCATTGATCATGTCTGTCCAACGGTCTGCCGGCGGCCGCACTAACGCTAAGATCTCTTGCGTGCTCTCCGTAGAAGCCATTTGCCCAAACGCACGCGCCGGAACTTCCAACGGCTGCGCTGTTATTTGAGCAAGTAGAGGGCCATGCCGTTCGCGGCCCGCCGGAGTCGTCACCACGGTTCCCAATTTCCAGCGGCTACCCATCATTTCGCCCAGCAAATGCGGACCTTCAATCACGATCCAGCCTTCGGCCATGGGTCGCCCGTGCGCCGCCGCTTGGCGAATCTCCTGTAAAAGCGGGTTCTTGGTACTGGTGATTTGCATGGATTGCTAATCTTAGTAAACTATCCATTAACACAATGCCAGCGCCAAAATGAGCCGCATGAAGCGAGCCATCGGGGGACTAGTCCTGCTCTTCCCGATTCTGCTTATAGCCTACCTGTTCCATCTCGCCGGAGAAATAGCGGCGCAATCCACGCTTGACCAGGCGCAGTCCGCTGACGTCATCGTCGTGCTGGGCGCGGCCGAATATAATGGCAAGCCGTCCCCCGTCTTGCAGGCTCGCCTTAACCACGCCTTGCTGCTCTACGAGAAAGGCCTGGCCCCCTACATTTTGACCACCGGCGGCGCCGGCGGAGACCCCAAATTCACCGAAGGCGAGGTAGGCCGGGCCTACTTAATTCAGCACGGCGTCCGCTCGGAAGCCATCATCGCCGAGCCCACGGGTTCCACCACCGCCCAAAGCCTGACCGGCGCCGCCGAAACCATGCATCGCATGAACCTCCACTCCTGCGTGGTCGTCAGCGACGGCTACCACATCTACCGCTCCAAGCGCCTGCTGGAAGCACAAAATATCAAGGTCTACGGTTCCCCGCGCCCAACGGCCGGCTCGCTCAGCGAATGGCAGCTACGCTGGCTCTACTTAAAACAGGCCGCCGGCTTCGCCTTATGGCAGATTGGCATTAACCTGTAGGGCGGACACCCGGGCCGCACCCCTTTAATCCGGCCACTTTTATAATTCCACACCCTTCTTCTCCCGGCCCAAACCCGCAATAATCGCGGTCATCAGAAACACGCTCGCAGCCGTAACCGCCATCGCCGCTGCATAACTCACATACTTCGCCGAAATCGCCAACAACGTCGCCACCTGCCCCGCGATCAAGACTCCACATTGATACGAAAAGCCCGGCAGAAATCCCCGAATAGACGTCGGAGCCAATTCGCTTAAATGCGCTGGAATCACGCCCCACGCGCCTTGCACGCAGAACTGCAACAGGAACGCGCCCACCACCAGCAATCCGTAATTCGGCGCATACGCCCATAGCGGAATCATAAGAATTGCCGTGAGTAGAGCGGTCACAATCGCCCGCCGCCGCCCAATCCGGTCCGACAACAGCCCCACCAGCACCCCGCCAATAATCGCTCCCACCATCGAAATCGCCGAAACCAAGGAGCGGTCCACCGTGCCCAGTTTCCAGAAGCGCTGCAAAAACGTCGGATACATGTCTTGCGTACCATGCGACGCCAGATTCATCCCGGTCATCAGCACGACCAAATAAAGGAACAGCTTCCAGTGTTTTCCTATATTGCCCGCCAACTCGCCCCAGCTCTCTCTCTTCGACTTCTGCCAAACTTCGGATTCCTTCACGCGGAAGCGGACAAAAAACGCCAACAGCGCGGGCAATCCGCCCAGAAAAAACATCGGCCGCCATCCCCACTTATCGAAAAAGAAAAGGTAGCAGAGCGCGGCCAGCAAATTGCCCAGCGCGTAGCCTTGTTGCAACAGGCCGGAAAGCACGCCGCGCCACTTCGCCGGAACCGTTTCCATTGCCAGCGACGCACCCACGCCCCATTCCCCGCCCATGCCGATGCCGAACAACGCCCGCAACACCAGGAACGTCGTAAAATTAGGCGCAAAACCCGTAGCCACTTCCACGATCGAATAAAAAATCAGGTCGATCATTAGCGGCAGCCGGCGTCCATACCGGTCCGCTAGCAGGCCGAAGAGGAACGCGCCCACCGGTCGAAACGCCAGCGTCAGCCCAATGGAAAACGCCACGGCCGCATCGGATTGCTGGAACTCCTTGCCAATCGCCGTGAGGCAAAAAGACACCAGGAAAAAATCGAAAGCATCCAGGGTCCAACCCAGGAAGCTGGCGGTCAGGGCAGGCCAATGACTAGTTTTATGTTGGAATGTTTGAGCTGGCTGCGGCATTCGGTTCCCACAGTGTCTCAGGTACGCCCAACACATGGTTCACCCAACGGCTCCACACGAATAGCGCGTCGCTCAAACGGTTCAAATAGCGCACGGTTTCCTCAGGCACGCTCTGTGTCTTTGACAGCGCTACGAGCAGTCGCTCAGCCCGCCGGCAAATCGTGCGGCATACATGCAACTCCGCATCCAGACGGCTGCCACCCGGCAAAACAAAGGAACGCAGCGGCGGCAGCGCTTCATTGGCCTGGTCAATCTCCCGCTCCAACTGCGCCACCTCGTTTTCGGTAACGCGCGGCTGTTTAGCGTGCACGTCTTCCGGCAAGGTCGCCAGAATCGAGCCCAGATTAAACAACTCATGCTGGATCCGCTTCAGCGCAATTGCCAGGCTGCTAAGCGGCTCCCCAAAAGATTCCGCCGTAACTCTAGCCAAGCCGGCGAACGCATTCAATTCGTCCACCGTGCCATAGGCTTCGATGCGCAAATCGTCTTTCGCGACGCGCTGTCCCCCTACTAGCCGAGTCAGGCCGCCGTCGCCCGCGCGCGTGTAAATCCGGTTGAGCGCTATACGGGGTTGATTAAACTGTTCATTAAACTCGTCGCTCATGCGGTTTTAGCCGTCGGCTTCGGCATTGCCTAGCGCGGCATCATCTCGGTCCGTACAGTTGTATTGTAGACAAACCACCCCACAATCGCTCAATAACGCTTAAGCTCTGGACTGTTGAACCAACTCCTCGAATTTTTCTTCGAAGCTGCGCAATGCGCTCAGCACATTTTGAATTGGTTCTTTCATTTCGCGCGAACGAACTACGCCTCGCAATTGTGGAGATGGCTTGTAGATCGCGGAATGCTCAACTTCCCAAAACAGTCCTGTCAACATCGATACGATCTGATATTCGCCAACAATATTCTTACTTGCCGGAGAATACCCCGAGTACTTGAACGCGAGCTTTTCCCGCTTTTCTCCCAGCACTGGATCCTCCTCCCATTTCTTCCTCCTGAAGTACCACGTCGATCTCTTGTAGCCGGCTACGCGGAAAGGCAAGGACGCGAACCCCAGCCAAATCCCTCAGACCTTTGAGCGTGTAACCATGAACAGAATCGGGGTCGAAGGTAGCGCCCTCTTGACGGCGTCTCAGAGCGTCCACCGCACTTTCACAGTCTTTAATCCGCGACTTTACGGTAATCTGCTCAAATCGATCCAGACCACGCGATATTGGAAGCAGACGGTACTTAATTACCGCTTCAAGGTGCTCGGCCACTCGACGGATTTCCGGCAGGAGATCAAAGTATTCTTCTCTGAGTCGATCTTCGACAGTGCGTACATTCATTGCTCAAGCGCATTGACAAGTTCCCGCCGAACTGCTGCTGAAGGCTCTCCTGCGTTGAAAAAGAAATGCCATTCCTTGTTCGAAGGATCGTCTTGAATACGCTGCTTGATCTCCTCTTCGCTTTGATCCTCGATAAACTCAACACTGAAAGCTTTCTTGGTTTTTCGATTGAAGTAGAGTTGACGATCGAAATGATAGCGATAGCCCGCGTCATCTAAGATCTGCTGTTTCTCGTCGATAACTCGCGTCGCTCTCATAATTCCACTCTAAACCCGCTAGCGTAGTGAGTTTTTTGCGCCTTCAAATTGCCATTTAGCGCTAGTCCGTCTTCAATGCTCATGTACGCATTCCGGATAACTGGCCAAGACCGTATTCCCTTTGTAACCCAGTTCTTCGATGAGCCCTATTTGCGACGTGTAGTAGCCATCAGCCGTCAATGCCTTGATGAAAACAAAAAACTGCGTGAGTCTGCCCTCAGTCTTACCAGCATCGGCGGCGTCGCAGAGCGGTTGCAGAATACTAAGCTGCTGTTGTTCGCTCAACGCCACGAACCGGCGATTTGCCATGCGTCTGGCATCTTCATCCAACCAGCGAAGTCCATCGCTCACC